>CAIOSQ010000031.1 GCA_903860935.1 uncultured Rhodospirillales bacterium
CGTCAGGGTGGTGGAGATGACCGCGAAGGCGATCTGCCGCGAGCCGCGCAGGGCGGCGAGCAGCGGCGGTTCGCCCAGTTCGATCCGGCGATGGATGTTCTCCAGAACGACGATGGCGTCGTCGACGACGATGCCGATCGCCAGCACCAGGGCGAGAAGGGTCAGCACGTTGAGCGAGAAGCCCATCGCCGCCATGATCGTGAAGGATCCGATGATCGAGACGGGGATGGCGACGGTCGGGATGATCGTCGCGCGTACCGAGCGCAGGAAAAAGAAGATGACCCCGATGACCAGCAGGACGCCAATGCCCAGCGCGTGCATCACCTCGTAGATCGACTGCTTGATGAACAGCGACTCGTCGTAGCTGACGATGTAGCCGGTGCCGTCGGGCATCGCCTCGCGCAGGCGCTCCATCTCGCGCTTGGCACCTTCGGCGACGGTGAGCGTGTTCGCGGTCGACTGGCGCAGGATGCCGAGGCCGACGGCGGTGCGGCCATTGGTGCGCATCTCGCTGCGGTCGTCCTCGGGCGCGATCTCGACGCGGCCGATCTCGCCGATGCGAACCGGATAGCCGCCGCGCGACGTCACGACGATATTGCGGAACTGGTCCGGCGTCTGGAGGCGCGAATCGGTCTTCACGGTGAATTCGCGCTGGCTCGACTCGATACGGCCGGCCGGGAGTTCGATGTTCTGGCGCCGGATCGCGGTCTCGACATCGGCCACGGTCAACTGGCGTGCCGCCATCGCGGCGCGGTCGAGCCAGATGCGCATGGCAAAGCGGCGCTCTCCGGAGATCTGGACCTGCGCCACGCCGGGGACGATGGAGAGCTTGTCGACCAGGTTCCGCCGCGCGAAATCGGTCAGCTCCATCTGGTTCATGCGTTCAGAGGTGAGACTGAAGAACACGATCGCGCGGGCATCGGAATCGACCTTGGCGACGACCGGGTTCTCGGCCGCTTCCGGCAGGCGCGCGCGGATGCGCGCCACGCGGTCGCGGACATCTGCGGCGGCCGCGTCGACGTCGCGGTCGATACGGAACTCGATGACGACCTGGCTGCGCTCCTCGCGGCTCTGGGACGTGATCGCGCGCACGCCTTCGATGCCGGAGACTGCCGCCTCGACGAGTTCGGTGATACGGCTCTCGACGACGTCGTTCGAGGCGCCCTTGTAGACCGTCGTGACCGAGACGATGGGCGGATCGATCGCCGGATACTCGCGGATCGGCAGCTTGGTGAAGGCCGCGAGGCCCAGCACCAGGATCACCAGGCTGATCACGGTCGCGAAGACCGGGCGCTTGATGGAGATGTCGGAGAGGACCATGGATCGCTACCCGTTTCGGTCGGTTGTCGCCGCGGTTTCGGTCAGGACGTCGGGCGCTGGAAGGGGCGCGCCGTGACAGGCTGGTTCGGTCGCACCCGGCTCGTGCCGCGGACGATGACCTGATCGCCGGCCTTGAGACCTTCGATCACTTCCACGCTGCCCTGCTGGCGGTTGCCCAGCTTCACCTCGGCGCGGATCGCGCGGTTGTCGCGCACCACGAAGACATATTGGCGCGCGCCTTCCGGCACCAGCGCCTCCTCGTCGATCAGCAGCGCGTTCTCGCGGCGCTCGAGCGCGAGTTCGACGGTGATGAACATGCCGGGCTTCAGCGATTCGTCGCGATTGTCGAACAGGGCGTTCACGCGGACGGCGCGTGTCACCGGATCGACGCGCGTGTCGACCACCGCCACCGTGCCTTCGAAGACGCGGCCGACATAGGCGCTGCTGCGCGCGAAGACCGGAAGCCCGGGCCGCAGCTTGCCGAGGAAATTCTCGGGGATGGAGAAATCGAGCTTGATGCGGCTCAGGTCGTCGAGGGACGTGATCGCCGTGCCCGGTTGCAGCAGCGCGCCGACGCTGACCTGGCGCATGCCGACGCGGCCATCGAAGGGCGCGACAATGCGCACGTCGTCGAGGCGCGCGTCAAGCGAGCGGGTGCGCGCCTCGGCGCTGCGCACGCGCGCCTCGGCGCCGCGCAGGAGTTGGTCGAGTTCGTCGACCTTGGCCTGGGTGATGGCGCCGGTTGCCTTCAACTGGCGGGCACGCTCGAGTTTCTGCCGCGCGTCGTCGCGGGTCGCGCGCGCCTGATCCAGATCGTTGCGTGCCTGATCCACGTCGGCCTTGCGCTCGCGTGTCTCGAGTTCGACGAGGATCTGCCCGGTCTTGACTGACTGGCCTTCCTGGAAGGCAAAGGATGACACGAAGCCGGTCTGCTTCGCGGTGATGGTGACCGATTCGTTGGCGCGCGCGGTGCCGACCGCCTCGGCCTTCTCGAGCACGACGCCCGTACGCACCGGCGCGACCTCCACGCCCATCGGGGGGCCGGCGGGTCTTTGCCCGGCGGTTCCGGCCGTGGCCGGTTTCGCGTCTTGCGTCTGCTGCCAGTACATGTAGCCGCCGAAGCCGGCGGCCCCGAGAACGGCGATGATCGCGACTTGCGTGATGAGGCGCATGGCTACCGTCTGATCTTGCGAGGCCGGGATCATAAACCCGACTGGAAGGATGGGATACTAAGCCCAGGTAACAGAAGGTTACACCGGGAACATGACGATAAAGGCGCCGCCGGCAAGTCCCAGGGCGAGGCGCCGGAGCGGTTCGCCGGGCCCATGGCCGATGACCGACCGGGACAGGAGCACGATCCCGATCCCGATCTTCAACGCCGCAGCCAGGGCGAGGACCAGCGATTCGTCGGGACGAAGCAGGGCGGGGTTGAGGATGAAGGCCGGCGGGAGCACGAACAGCCCCACGCCCAGGCGCATCGCCGTCCAGGCCACGGGCAACCAGGGCGTGCGGGCGATGCCCGCTGCGATATAGACCGTCCCGCAGACCGGCGGGGTGATCGTCGACAGCAGCGCGTACCAGAACACGAACATATGCGCGTCCAGCGCCGGTACACCGAGCTTGGCCAGCGCCGGTCCGGCGACCGAGATGCAGATCACGAAGGCCGCCGTGGTCGGCACCTCCATGCCGAGGACGATGCAGGCCAGCGCGGTCAGCGCGAGGGCGAGCCAGATGCGGTCCCCGGCGACGCCGAGGATGGCGGAGGTGACCTTGACGCCGAGCCCGGTCGTCTGAAGCACGCCCACGACGATCGCGGCGCAGACGATGACCGCCGCGATCATGGCGATCTGCCGGGCGGCGTCCAGAAGGGCCTGGGCGAGGCGCGTTCCGAAGCGACGGAGGTCGAAACGGCCGCGATGGTCAATGGCGAGCAGCGCCGTCGCGACCGCGATCGCGACGAGGCAGGCATATTGCGGCGTCATGTCGGTGGTCGCCAGCAGCCCGACCAGCGTGCCGAAGGGCGCCAGGAAGAACGGAGCCGTCCGGCCGACATGGGCCCAGGCGGGCAAGTCGTCCTCCGGCAGCCCTGGCAGGCCGAGGCGATGCCCATAGGCGTGGCAGCCGGCCCAGGCCGCGACGAAGAAAAGGAAAGCCGGCAGCAGGGCCGCGACCATGATGTCGGCATAGGAGACGCGCAGCATTTCCGCCATCAGGAAGGCGCCGGCCCCCATCACGGGCGGCATGATCTGGCCACCGGAGGACGCGACCGCCTCGACCGCCGCGGCGAAGCGCGGCGGGTAGCCCATGCGGATCATGTTCGGGATGGTGATCGAGCCGGTGGACGCCGCGTTCGCCGAGGCCGAGCCGGAGATCGTGCCGTAGAGCGCCGAGGCGACGACCTCGACCTTCGCCGATCCGGCGCGGTAACGACCGCCGATGCGCTTGGACAGCGCGATGAAACCCTCGCCGGCATCGCCGGCCGCGACCAGCGCGCCCAGGATCAGGAACGGGGCCACGGTGGTCGCCGAAATGCCGGTCAACTCGCCCCAGAGCCCGCCCTCGGCGATGGTCAGCGTCCCGAGGAAGCTGTCGAGCGGAGGCGGATCATGGCCCCAATGACCCGGGATGGCGTCGCCGAGCAGGCCATAGGCGAGGGCGGCCAGCGCCACGGCGGGCAGGATCGGCTTGATCGCCCGTCGCCCCATTTCGAGCGCCACGGCGATCAGCGCCAGGGCGAGCACGAACTGCCAGGGGCCGACGAGGCTGCCGTATTGATCCAGCAGACGCTCCCGGCCGGCGATGACCGCGAGGCAGGCGATGATCCCGACGCTGCCGGTCGCCGCCGCGATCCATCGCGCGCGCCGTGATCCCTCGGCATCGAGGAAGAAGATCCATGGCAGTGCCAGCAGCAGATGCAGCGGCCGAGACACCAGATTGGGGAGCAACCCGGAGAAGATCAGCCACACATGGAAAGCCACCGACGCCGCGGCGATCGCGATCGCGAGCACGCGCATCCGCGTCGTTCCTGGATGCGGGGCGCGCGTGGCGCCGGAGCCGCGCGCCTCAGCGCAGCGCGTCGGGGACGGCGATCCCGGCCTCGCGGTAATAGCGCAGCGCACCGGGATGCAGGCTGGCGCCGAGCGCCGCTATCATCTCCGGGGTGACGCCGGCCCACCACGGGTTCTGGCGCGCCATCGCCTCGCGCTGGGTCCAGAAGGCACGCACGATGGCGAAGGCGGCGGCTTCGTCCATCCGGGTCGTCGCATAGGCGCCCACGGGCACGGAGAGCGTCCGGACATCCTGGTCGACGCCCGGATAGGTGCCGCGCGCGATCGTGACCGGCGCCGAGGACGGGTCGATGGCGCGGACCTTTTCCAGTTCGTCCGCCGAGAGGCCGATCAGCCGGATCGCCGTCGTCGCGGCGAGTTCCTGGACCTGCGGCGACGGGTGCGTGGAAGCCGTGCCATAGCCGGCGACCTGGCGGTTGCGGACCGCAGCCGGGGCCGAGGCCAATTCCGTGTCGACCAGTTTCACCTTGCCCTCGAGGCCGAGCGCGGTCAGCGCCGCGGCGGTCAGGCGCTGGCCGGCGGTGCCGCGACCACCGGGAATGAAGTCCTTGCCGGCGAGGTCGGCGAGGCTCGTCACGCCCGCGTCGGCGCGCACCACCCAGTGCATCGTGATGCCGGGGATCGGAAACAGGCCGCGGAGCGCGTCGTACCCGGTTTCGCCCGCGAAGGGCGCCTTGCCGTCGCGCGCGTCGCGGACGAGGCCGGGCGGGGTCGTGAAGACGAAATTGCCACTGCGACGCGCGGCTTCCTTGACGTTCTGGACCGAGCCCTGGCTCTCTTCGATCGTCGGCGAGAGATCGCCGCTGCTCGCGGATTTCAGGGCCTCTCCCAGCTGGACCATCATCAGGTAGTAGGACGATCCCGCGGTCGCGGATTTGAGCGTGACCCGCGTCTGTGCGAGGGCCGTCAGCGGGGCGGTGGCGAGAACGAGCGCGAGGCAGGCGATCAGGCGGCGCATCGAAGGCTCCGTACGGTCAGGATTTGGGAGAGGCGACGAGGTTGCCGCGCTTCAGGTCGCCCTTGAGCATGGAGCGTCCGTCGGCGCCGATCCCGCCCACGCTGGTGCCCCAACCATGGAGGTCGACGCAATCCGGGGCGCGGCCGCCGGTCGGAGACAGGCCGAGGCAGAGCCGCTCGCCCTCGAGGTTCCAGGTCGAGCGGGTGGCCGGCGCATAGGCGTTGCGGGCGGTGTCCCAGCGACGGATCACGGCCGTGCCGTCGGCCTGGAAAAACGCCTGCCACATCACGGCCTCGACGCTGGCGCCGCGGCTGCCACGTCCGAAGGTGACGGCGTTGAGCGTATGGTCGACGAACGCCGCGCGCGACAGGGGCGCTGGTTCTGGCAGGCGGTCCTGCGCGGGCGGCAAGGCACCGGCCGCGGCGAGCACGAGCCCGAACCCGGCCAAGGACGACGAAGCGAGGTGCATGGCGTTTCCCCGGATCCTAGCGCGGCCCGAGCCGCTCGAGACGCTCTTCCACGGCCCGTCTCGCCGGCGTGCCGGCGGGCAGTACCGCGTGCAGACGTTCCCAGTAGCGCCGCGCGAGCAGCTTGTCACCTGCTTCCAGCGCGCCGTCGCCGAGGGTCTGAAGTGCCTCCGGCTGCGCCGGCGCAAGCGCCAGGAGCCGGTCATGGACGCTCGCCGCCGGGTGTCGCGCCGCGACATCCGCCGGCGCCGTCGCGATCGCAGCCGAATAGGCGCGCAGGACGTCGCCGCGATCCGGCGCCCGGTCTGCGGCCTGACGCAGCGCCGCCAGACCCTTCTCGTTCTCCCCGAGGACGCGATAGGCGCGCCCCAGGCGCAGCCATCCGTCGATATCCGACGGATCGCCCTCCAGCCGTGCGGCGAGGCCCTCGACCATGCCACGGATCATGCCGGCCCGATCCTCGGCGCTGAGCCGGGACGCCGCGGCGACGTCCTGCGCGCTCGGGCCGCGTGGTGCGGACGTGGATGGCGGGGGCGTTGGCTGGGGCGTTGGCTGGGGTGGGGCAGTTGGCGCGGGGGGCTGGGGCTGCGCCGGCAGGGCGATCGGGGCGCGGCCGGTCGCCGCGAGGGCAAGGCGCGCCCGGCGCTGTGCCAGGGCGGCGGGCGCGATGCCGATCTCCTCCGCGAGCCGGCCGATATTGGCGCGCAATCCGTCCAGCCAAGGTGCATCCGCCGGGGAATCGCGCTCGAGCGCGAGCCAGAGGTCGAGCCCGTCCTCGGCGGCACCGGCCTGGGCCCGCGCGAGCCCGAGGAAAAACCGCGCCCGCGGCTCCGCGGGGTCGCGGCGGTTGGCGGCCCTGAGCAGGTCGAGCGCTTCCGGCGACACGGTGCCGGCGCTGATCGCGATCAGATCCTCGGCTATCGAGGCGAGCCTGGCCGGCGGCGCGGACGCGATGCCGGCGATGCGGCGGTAGGCGCGCGCGGCCTCGGCGCTGCGCCCGAGCTGCGTGTAGGAACGCGCCAGGAGCAGCCAGCCCTCGAGATTGTCGGGCTCCGCCTCCAACCGCTCGGCGAGGCGCGTGGCCGATTCGGCCATGTCATGCGGGGCGTCTCGCCCCTGCCGGTCCGGTGCCGATGGTCCCTGGCGGATGCCCGGGGGGGCTGCATCGGCCAGAGCCCTGCGGTCGCCGCCCATGCCCTCGTACCAGGCGAAGGCACCGGCGGGCAGGACGATGAGGATGCCGAGCCCGACGATCACGCGCTCGCCCAGGGCGAGGCGCCGCCCGCCGGTGCCGGCCGCGCCGCGCGACGCGGCGAGCAGGCGCCGCCCGATCTCCGCCTCGAGCGTACTGGCGGCCTCGGCGTCGATCGCACCGCGTGCACGGTCGCGGGCGACCTCGTGGAATTGCGCTGCGTAGACGCGCGCCGGATCGTCGGCCTCCTGCTTCCCCGCGCCACGTTCGCGCAGCAGGAGCCACAGGAGCGGCAGCACGGCGACCGCCGCCATGAGGAGAAAGATGCTGATCAACACGTGCGCAGCGGCCCCTTTCGGCGGTATCGCGACCACGGATCGCCCTGGTTGCGCTGGTCATGATGGGCCAGCGCTGGCGGCGACGAAAGCCAAAACTGCCTCGTCCTCCCGTCCGCGCGTCAGCGCGCTGGCCGGATTGCATGGAACCCCGGGCGGTCGCCGGCTTGGCGGGCGTTTCGGGGGATGCGTGGGGCTCGGTTCGATGCTATTGATCGCGCTCATTCTCTGCCGCGATCGGAATGGGCGACATGCGGGCACCCCGGTGGGCCATCACGCTTCTGGCTTTGCCGCTGTTGTCTTGCGGTCAGATCGGCCTCGATCGCGTCTGGCCGTCGCCGCAGCCCCAGCAAGCCCAGCCCCAGCAAGCCCAGGTTCCCGTCGGCGTGCCCGCGTCCGCGCCCGCGCAGGCGGCCCAGGCGTCGTCGTCTGGGCCGGCCCGATCTGTGGCCCTGCCCGCCGACCGGGCTGGAGCCGACGCGATCGCGCCGATCGTCATTCCCGCCCGCGCGCCGTCCACAGGTCTTCCCGGCGCGACCGCGGCGGCGCCCGCCGAGGCGCGCGGCGCGGACGTGACGCTCAATTTCCGCGGCGCCGATATCCGCGAGGTCGCTGCCGCGATCTTGCGTGACATCCTGGGCCGCAACTACGTCGTCGATCCCGGGGTCACCGGGGCCGTGACGCTCAGCATGAGCCGTCCTGTCGCGCCCGATGCGCTGCTTGGCCTGTTCGAGGCCGTCCTGAACAGCCATGGCGCGACCATGATCCAGTCGGGCGATCTGATCCGCATCGCCGCGTTGTCCGAGGATCCCCAGGCGCGCCGTGGTGCCGCTGCACGCGGCCGGCCGGCGCCGGGGCAGGCGGGGCAGCGCATCGAAGTCCTGCCGGTGCGGCATGTCGCGGCTGGCGATCTGCGCCGCGTGCTGGAGCGGGTGATGCCCGCCGGCCGAGTTCTCGGCGCCGACGACACGCGGGGCGTCGTCATGGTCCAGGGCAACGCGGAGGAACTGCGCTTCGCCGAGGAGGCGGTCCGCATCTTCGATGTCGACCAGTTGTCGAGCACCTCGATCGCGCTGATCCCGCTCCAGGCGGCGCAGGTCGCGGAACTCGTTCCCGAACTCGAGGCCGTGCTGGGCGGGATGCGGCGGACGGCGGATCCGGGCGTCCTGCGACTGATCCCGGTGGAGCGGCTCAACGCGGTCGTCATCCTCGCGCGCCAGCCGCAGGCCCTGGCGGAGGCCCGGGCCTGGATCCAGCGTCTCGACCGGGTGCGTCGCCCGAACGAACAGCGCCTCTATGTCTACAACCTTCAGCACGGCAAGGCGGCCGTGGTCGCCAAGACGCTGAACGACGCCTTCGGTTCTGACGAGGCGCCGCGCCCCGCGACAGTGCCTGGTCAGGCGCCGGCCGCCGGGGCCGGCACCGACACGACCGTCGACGGAGAGGGGGATGCCGCGACGCCGCGCATGGCCGCGGCCTCGCGGCCGGCCACGTCGCCCCTCGCAAATCTGCGGATCCGGGCCGACGAGGCGAACAACGCGCTGCTGGTGCTCTCGACGCCGCGCGATTTCGCGACGCTGCGCGAGGTTCTGCTGGAGGTCGACGTGCCGCCGATGCAGGTGCTCATCGAGGCGACCGTGGCCGAGGTCGTGCTCGGCAATCGCCTGCGCTACGGCGTGCAGTACCTGCTCAACACGGGGGGTGCCGGGATCACCAACGACGGCGCTACCTCGCTCACGCGCGGGGCGAGCGCCGCGCAGATCCAGGCGCCCGCGCCAGGCTTCGCGGTCACCCTGGCCGACAACCTGACGCCGCGGGTGATCCTCGACGCCCTGTCGAGCCTGACCCAGACCCGGATCATCTCGACGCCGCGACTGCTGGTCCTCGACAACCGGGTCGCGCGCCTCCAGGTCGGCGACGTCGTGCCGATCGTGACGCAATCCGCCGTCAGCACGCTGACCAACGCGCCCTTGACCGTCAACTCGGTGCAGTACCGCGATACCGGCATCGTTCTGGAGGTCACGCCGCGGGTGAATTCCAGCGGCTTCGTCACAATCGAGATCAGCCAGAGCGTCAGCGACGTCGTGCGCACCACGACGTCGAACATCGATTCGCCGACGATCCGCCAACGTCGTATCGTCAGCTCGATCGGCGTGCGCAGCGGCAGCACCATCGTCCTGGGCGGATTGATCCGCGAGGACGAGGGGCGTTCGAGCAGCGGCATTCCCTATCTTCACGACCTGCCGTGGATCGGCGGCCTGTTCGGCGGTCGCGACAACACGGCTGGCCGGACCGAATTGATCGTGCTGCTCACCCCGCGCGTGATCCGCAACGAGCAGGAATCGCAGGATGTCAGCCAGGACATCCGGCGGCGCTTCGAGGCCCTGGTCGACGAGTCTCCCGCGCGCGCCCTCCGCCGGCCACCCTGACCGGCATCGACGCGCGCCGTGGACGGCGCGTCTTCGTTGCGGGGTTCAGGGAAGATATCTAGTATCCAACCCGACACGGGGATGCGCGGCGCGGGGGTGTGCCAGGCGCGCCGTTCGCCGGTCGCGCCGGGGGAGGATGCCATGCGTCGCTTGGTCCTTGTGTTGATCGCCAGCCTGGCGAGTCTCGCCACCCGGGCAGCCGACCTCCCGCATTACGACAAGTTCGTCCATCTTGGCGTCACGTCCTGCGCCGGCAGCACCTGCCACGGCGCCGTCGAGCCGTTCAAGAATTCCAATGTCGAGCAGAACGAGTACATCACCTGGTCACGCAAGGATCCGCACGCCAAGGCCTACAAGGTGCTGCTCGAGGAACGCTCGCAGCGCATGGCGCGCAATCTTGGCCTGCCCGACGCGCACACCGCCGACATCTGCCTCGATTGCCATGCCGACAATGTCGACGCGGCCCGGCGCGGCCGTCAGTTCCAGATGGCCGACGGGGTCGGCTGCGAGGCCTGTCACGGCGGCAGCAGCGGCTGGCTCGGCATCCACATCTCCGGCGCCAGCCATGCGGACAACCTGAAGGCCGGGCTCTACCCGACCGAGGACCCGGTGGCGCGCGCCGAACTCTGCCTGTCCTGCCATTACGGCAACAACCAGAAATTCGTGTCGCATCGCCTGATGGGCGCCGGACATCCGCGGATCGGGTTCGAACTTGACACCTTCACCGCGACGCAGCCGGCGCATTTCGTGATCGACAAGGACTATGTGCAGCGCAAGTTCCAGCCCAACGGCGTCCAGATCTGGGCGATCGGCCAGGCGATGTCGCTGGCACGCACCATGGAGTCGATGCTCGACGCCAAGTTGAACCCCAATAGCGTATTCCCTGAACTCGTCTTCTTCGACTGCCACGCCTGCCACCATCCGATGAGCGACCTGCGCTGGTCTGCGCGCCCGTCGGTCGGGCTGGGGCCGGGCGTCATCAAGTTAAACGATTCGAACGCGATCATGCTGCGCCTCATCGCGGCGCGCGTCGCCCCGGAGGCGGCCAAGGCGCTGGGCGAGAAGATGCGCGCGATGCATTTCGCCGTCGGCGAGAGCCGCGACGAGACGCGGCGCCTCGCGGGCGAG
>CAIOSQ010000032.1 GCA_903860935.1 uncultured Rhodospirillales bacterium
GTGCCGATCTGCATCAGCGGCTCGGAAAAGCTCATGCCGACGAAGCCGCCCACCGGCTCCGCCTCGGCCAGGATGATCGAGAGGTCGACGCCCTCGGCATCGAGGTCGGGGGCGCCGCCCCGTGCGATGCCGTGCGCATAGACGCGCCGTCGCAGGTCGCGGACCGTGCCCTCGGCGAGCCAGCCGCGATAGACGTTGAACAGCAGCTTGATGCCGCCCGCGCCGAGGACGAGCGCCGCGTAGGCGGCGCAGAGCCAGGCGACCTGCGCGATCTCGCCGCTGTGCAGCGCCGAGTTGACGATCCGGCGCTGCAGTTCGAGCGGCCCCATGGTGAGCAGGAAGATCGTGATCGCCATCGCGCCGAGCGCCAGTTGGTGGCGGCGGCTGGTCGTCCAGGCATAGGCGAAGAGCGACCGCGGCATCGCGTGCGCGGCGCTCACGGTTCTGCGGCCTTGCGCCCCGTGATCATCGCGCGCGGCAGGTTTTCGCGATGCGCGACGCTGGCGAGCACGACGCCGCCGACATGGGCGATCACAAGCAGCAGCGTGATGTTCGCTGCCGCCTCGTGGATCTCCTTGAGCCAGCGCCCGGGGCGCCGGAACTTCCGCTCGCCACGCTGATCGGCCGCCGCCTGCAGCGCCGCTGCCTCGGCGCCGAGCAGCGGCGCGAGCGGCCCGCGATCGCGGCTCAGCCCGAGATAGGCGACACCGGAGATCGTCGTCGTCGCGAGGCTCGCGAGCAGCGCCACCACCATGACGCCGCCGGCCGGGCTGTGACCAAGATGGCGCGGCGCGCGGAAGACGAGCAGACGGCGCAGATAGGTCAGCGCCGCGGCCGGCGCGACGACGAAGCTCGCGAAGCGCGCGGTGCGCGGACCGACGAAGCCCCAGGCGATACGCGTCGCGACGGTCGCGCCGACCGCGTAGCCCGCCCATTCATGGAGCCAGGCCGGCTCGCCCTCGGTGACGAAGGCGATGGCGAAGCCGAGGATCAGGACCGCATGGCCGATCCGCACCAGCGGATCCCAGACGCGGACCGTTCCGTTCCGGTCAGTCATGCGCAATCTCCGTGTCGCCCCGTCGCGCGGCAGGATGCATCATCCCCACGACCGGGGGCCCAGGGCATCTCGCCGCAGCCCCCGCGACCCCGACGGGAAAGGCGCGCCGCATGCAGGACCTCTTCTTCCAGACCACGGATTTCCGGCTCGAGAACGGCGACATCCTGCCCGAGCTGCGCCTTGCCTATGTGACCCATGGCCGGCTGGCGCCGGACGGGCGTAATGCCGTGCTGCTGACCCATGGCTACACCAGCTCGCATCACATGGTGGACGCGGGCGGCGGCGGTGCCGAGGGTTATTGGGGCGGCCTCGTCGGCCCCGGCAAGCCGATCGACACCGACCGCTTCTTCGTCGTGTCGTCGAACATGCTGGGCTCGTCCTACGGATCGACCGGACCGGCCAGCATCGATCCGCGGACCGGCCGTCCCTATGGTCCGGATTTTCCTGACATCTCGCTCGTGGACATCGTCGCCGCGCAGCGCGCGATGCTGGCGGCGCTCGGCGTCACCCGCCTCGCCGCGGTGGCCGGCCCGTCCTATGGCGGGTTCCAGGCCTTCCAGTGGGCGGTCTCCCATCCCGATTTCGTCGCCGGCATCGTGCCCGCGATCTCCTCGCCGCGTTCGCCCGGCGGCCGCGGCAGCCTCGACGAGCTCGTGGCAAGCCTGGCACGCGACCCGAACTGGAATGGCGGGCATTACTATGATCGCGGCGGCATCCTGCCGACGCTGACGCGGCTGCGCATCGACACGCTCAAGCTCTACGGCATCGCGGAGCAGCTCGCCGCTTCGCATCCCGATCCCGCCGCGCGCGAGGCCGAGATCGAGCGCCGCGCCGCCGACTGGGCGCGCGGCTTCGACGCCAACGCGCTGATCGTCCTGCGTCGCGCGAATATCCGCTTCGATGTCGAGCCGTTCTTCGATCGCATCCGCGCGCGCGTCCTCTATGTGCTGTCGCGCACCGACCGCATCTTCCCGCCCAGCCTGTTCGCGCGCGTGATGCCGAAGCTGGCCGCGGCGGGCGTCGTCGCCGAACAGGTCGAACTCGACACCGACGCCGGCCATGCCTGCGGCGGCGCCGAGGCCACGAAATGGGCCCCCGATCTGCGCCGCTTCATGGCGTCATTGCCGGAGTGACGGGGCGGGTGAGCGCAGCGCCGGAGGATCGGATTTTCTGCGTCAATCGTCCAAGAGCGGCTTGAGGGTGCCCCTGCGGGTCCCGAGCCGAAGGTCGCTCCACACGCGTTCCGCCGGCCGTGCGTCGCCGCGCTGAAGAAGCGCGGTGATCTCGTCGGGCTTGATCGTCAGGCCATTGAAGTCGAACCAGCCGATCTGCCGCCATCGGCCGTCGACGACGGCGAAGGCGGGGAATGGGAAGGCCATCAAGATCAGTTCCGGTTCCGGCCCCATCCCGAGGTCGATGGCGAGCAGCGGCACCGCTTTGCCGGTCCTGAGCGCAGTCAGGTGATGGCTCGACGACGCGCTCGCCAGTCGCTCCGCGAGAAAGACGATGAAGGGCTCCGGCACGGTGCTGCCAAGCGGATAGGGCTTCAACCGCGCCTTGATGGCCGTTTCGTCGAGCGCGATCTGCTCGTGGTCGGCATATCGGGTCTTGCGCGCCAGGGCATCCCGCGCCTTGTCGCGGATGACGCCCGAATGCGGGTGATCGCCGAGCTCGGCGAGCGCGCGCAGCGCCTCGACCCCGGCACGACCGAGATCGAAGCGGAGATGGTCGAAGTCGAAGCGCTCGGGTTTCACCGCGCCCGAAACAAGCCGGCGCATCTGGCTGGAGGCGGAAATGGCCGACGGGTCGAGCAGCGGTGTATGGACGGCGAGCAGGGTGCCGATCACCAGAAGCGCCAGCCAGGTATTGATCGTGCCGAGAAGCCGCAACCACCCCCGCGTCACGGCAGAGGCGGCATATCCGACGGCGTACAGGCCCGCGAGCGTCACCAGTATGGCCGCCCAGACGCGATCGATCGACCAGCCATGCTGCCCGATACGCAAGGACAGCGACCAGATGCACAGCCCGGCCAGTATCGGCGACAGGGCCAGTGCTCCGCGTACGACCCACTGCACCGCGACCGGAAAGGGCGGCGGCTGGCTGCCGTCCTGCCAGGCCGCGTTGGTGAGGCAGATGAGGATCGCCAGAATGCTCAGGATGAGCGGCGTCGTGTGGCCCGTCGACCAGAGGGGCGCCAGCCCGGCGATCGGCAGCGCCCCGAGGAACAGCACGACGATCAGCGCCGCGAGCGGCAGGAGGCGGGTCTGGAAGGCAAGCAGATGCCGCCGCAGCGTCCTCAATGCACCCGCCTCCTTTTCCTCCAGCGAGATCGCGAAGCCGATCGCGACGGCCGTCGCGAGATAGACGAAGGAGCGGGAGGTGAAGAGATCCCTGAAAAACTCCATGTGAAGAACGAGGAACAGCCCGCCCCAGAGCCCGAGCAGCATCCAGAACAGCGCCGCGAACAGGATGCAGTTCGCCAGCAGCAGGGTATTGCGCCACGCATCGTCGAACAGGCGGGCGTACTGGACGCGCATGTGCCCGTCGCGCAGCCCCGACTGCACGAATGGCAGCATGATGAACCACGCGATCAGGCTGGTGAGGCAGAACATGAAGAAACCGGCCGCGGAGGCGAAGAACCATGCATCCTCGGCGCCTGCGACCGAAGACCAGCCGGACCATGCGGCCGTCGCGACAAAGGGCAGCGTCGCGGCGGCTGCGCCAGCCAGGCTCTGGCGAAGGGTGAATTCGTGCCTGAGGAAATTGAAGGTCGTCGGCGCGAATATGATCAGCGTGTATGCCGGCGCCGCCCAGACGAGATCCGTGGCCTGAAAGCCGAAGGCTCGGAACCATTCGTGCAGGGACAGCAGGAGCCCCCCCTGCACCAACCCGGCGCCGACCATGCTCTGGCGATCCGTGACGGAAAGTTTCATCGCAAGGGAAGATCCGATCCAGAGGGCTGTTTCGCTCCAGCGTGCCGGAGGATGAGGGAGTGCCGCGGCGAAATACTACTCTGGATCGGAGTTTTACGCGCGGGATCGTCGGCGTTCGCAGGTCTCTCCAGCGACCGATGCCCTCCTGCCGCCGTGCTTGGCGCACGGCGCCTGTCCTCCCAGCCGCGCTGGCGCGCGGCCAGGAGGACGGTGCGTGTGTCGGCATTGTCTTCCCCTCTCGCGGAGACCCGGGGACCGGAGCCAGGATCGATGTCGGCGCCGAGGGGTAATCCAGGCCCGGGTTGATCCGCGTGCCCCGCGGGCCGGACGGCGAGGTGTCGCGCGGGATGCCGCGCCGACGACCCGCCAGGATCGCTTTGCGTGTCGGCGAGATGGGGCTAACGTCCCGGACACACCGCACGCGCAACCGGAGACAGACGATGGCAAGCCTCACCGAACCCAAGGTCCATATGGGCACGATCAGCGGCGGGGAGGGGCGGGCGCTCTACGCCACCAATCCGGTCGTGCTGTTGCCGATGGGCAGCCACGAGGACCAGGGACCGCATGCGCCGATGGGCGACTACCTGCTGGCCGAGAAGCTCGCCGAGCTGATCGCGCTCTCCGCCTGCGGGCGCGGAACCCGTACGGTGGTCGCGCCGGTCCTGGCCTTCGGCGGCGCCGATCATTTCGGGCCGATGCCCGGCGGCATCGCGATCTCGCCCGCGACGCTGACCGCGGTGATCGCCGACATGGTCGCCTCGCTGCATCGCAATGGCCTGACGCGCATCGTCTTCATCAACGGCCATGGCGGCAATGTCGGGCCGATCGCCGAGGTGGCGCGCGAGGTCCATCGCCGCACCGGGATGATCATGCCCAGCCTCTATCTCTGGCGGATCGGCTACGGGATGCTGCCGCGTATCCTCGGCCCCGAGATGGCGAAGAAGGTCGCGGGCCACGGCGCCGATCCGGTGACCAGCACCGCAATGCATCTCTTTCCCGAACTGATCCGCCGCGACCTGATCCCCGCAGGCGCGCCGCTCAAGCGCTGCGCGGAGCTCGACATCCCCTTCGCGCAGCTGGGCTCCGGCAGCTTCGACGGCGCCGAAGTCGGGCTGCCGCACGAATACGAGGAGATCTACAATCTCGGCGTCGGCACCGGCGATCCGACCCTGTGTTCGGAGAAGACGGGCGCGACGCTCGTCGAGCAGATGGTCGATGTCTGCGCGCGTTTCGTCGCCCATTTCGCCGGGCGCGTCCCGGCGAAGTGACGGCGGACGGTCAGCGCGCGAGGCGCGGCGCGGCGTCGACGAGCCGCGCCACCGCGCCATCCAGCGTCGCGTCGACCTTGGCGAAGCAGAAGCGGATCACGCTGCGCATGCTGGCATCGGCGTAGAAGGCCGAGACCGGGATCGCGGCGACCCCCGCCTCCGTCACCAGTCGGCGGCAGAACGCGGTGTCGTCGGTGAGGCCGAGCGGCGCCAGGTCGACGTTCAGGAAATACGTCCCCTCCGCCGGCAGCGCGGCGAAGCCGGCGGCGGTCAGGCCGGCCGCGAGCCGGTCGCGCCGCATCTGCAGATCGGCGCGCATCGCGTCGAAATGCGACGCCGGCTTGTCGAGCCCGTAGGCGACGGCGGCCTGGAGATTGGGCGGCGTCGTGAAGGTGATGTACTGGTGCGCCTTGGCCAGCACCTTGAGGATCTCCGGCGCGGCGACGACGAAGCCGACCTTCCAGCCGGTCAGGCAGAAGATCTTCCCCGCGGAGCCGATCTTGACGCAGCGCCGCCGCAGGTCGGGAATGGCCAGCACCGAGGTATGGGGGCGATCGTCGAAGATCACATGCTCCCACACCTCGTCGGCCACCACGATGGCGCCGGTACCGGCCGTCGCGTCGGCGATCAGCTGCAGCTCGGCCGGCCCATAGACCGCGCCCGAGGGATTCTGCGGGTTGTTGAGCAGCACGACGCGGGTGCGCGGCGTGATCGCCGCGGCGAGCTGCGCGGCCGTGAAGCGCCAGTCCGGCGGTGCCAGCTTGACGAAGCGCGGCACGCCGCCGGCGCGGCGGATCAGCGGCAGATAGGCGTCGTAGGCCGGCTCGAACAGGACCACCTCGTCGCCCGGCTCGATCAGGGCGAGCAGCGCCCCGGCCAGCGCCTCGGTCGCGCCGGAGGTGATCATCACCTCGCTGGAGGCGTCGATCTCGAGCCCCTGATGCGTGCGGTAATGGCGCGCGACAGCCTCGCGCAGCTCGGGCAGGCCGAGCATCGGCGGATACTGGTTCCAGCCCGTCATCACGGCGTCGGCGGCCTTGCGCCGGACATCCTCGGGCCCGGGATCGTCGGGAAAGCCCTGGCCGAGATTGATCGCCTGGTGCTGACGTGCCAGGGCGGACATCTCCTCGAAGATCGAGACGGTCAGGCCGGCGAAGAGCGAATTCATCGGAGGCGCTCCGGGTTCAGGGCCGCGGCGGCGGCGCCACGATCCGCGCGACGATGACGCGCACGACCGGCAGCACGACGATGACGGCGGGGAAGGCGACGCTCCACGACCAGGCCCAGTTGGTCATCCATTTCACGAAGAACATCTCCGCGAGGCCGATCGAGCGCAGGGTCGAGATACCGGAGACCATGCAGGACATGAGCCCGGAGAGGAGGAACGCCGTGACGACCGGCGTGAAGCGGTGCGGAATGCGTGGCATGGCGGCGTACATGCTGCCCCAGTTGTCCACGAAAGAAAACGGGGCCGAGGCTTGCGCCCCGGCCCCGCTGTCGTGCCGGACGGATCAGCCCGCCGGCGTCTCGGAGCGCGGCTCGCGCGGCTTGTCGAACTGAGCCGAAATGTCCTCGCCGGTCGCCTGGTCGACGCGCTTCATCGACAGCTTGACCTTGCCGCGGTCGTCGAAGCCGATCAGCTTGACCTTCACCTGGTCGCCGATCTTGACGATGTCGGTGGTCTTCTCGACGCGGCGCGGAGCCAGCTCCGAGATATGGACCAGACCGTCGCGGCTGCCCATGAAGTTGACGAAGGCGCCGAAATCCATCGTCTTGACGACCTTGCCAGTATAGACCGCGCCCATCTCGGGCTCAGCGACGATGCCCTTGATCCAGTCGATCGCCTGCTTCGCCTTTTCGCCATCGGCCGAGGCGACCTTGATCGTGCCGTCGTCCTCGATGTCGATCTTGCAGCCGGTGACCTCGGTGATCTCGCGGATCACCTTGCCGCCGGTGCCGATCACTTCGCGGATCTTTTCCTTCGGGATGGTGAAGGTCGTGATCCGCGGCGCGTTGCGGCTGACCTCGCCGCGCGCCTCTGCCAGACCCTTGGCCATCTCGCCGAGGATGTGCAGGCGGCCGTCGCGTGCCTGGCCGAGCGCGGTCTTCATGATCTCCTCGTTGATCGAGGTGATCTTGAGGTCCATCTGCAGCGAGGTCACGCCGACCTCGGTGCCGGCGACCTTGAAGTCCATGTCGCCGAGATGGTCCTCGTCGCCGAGGATGTCGGAGAGCACCGCGACGCCCTGGTCCTCCTTGATCAGGCCCATGGCGATGCCGGCCACGGGGCGCGCCAGCGGCACGCCCGCGTCCATCAGCGCCAGCGACGCGCCACAGACCGTGGCCATCGAGGACGAGCCGTTGGACTCGGTGATCTCGGACACGACGCGCAGCGTGTACGGGAACTTGTCCTTCGCCGGGAGCAGCGGGTGCACCGCGCGCCAGGCGAGCTTGCCGTGCCCGACCTCGCGGCGGCCCGGGGAGCCCATGCGCCCGGTCTCGCCGACCGAGTACGGAGGGAAGTTGTAGTGGAGCAGGA
>CAIOSQ010000033.1 GCA_903860935.1 uncultured Rhodospirillales bacterium
CCGAATCATTCCCACTCGATCGTACCGGGTGGCTTCGAGGTCACGTCGTAGGTGACGCGGTTGATGCCCTTGACCTCGTTGATGATGCGCGACGCCGTCTTCTTGAGGAGCGCGTGGGGGAGTTCGGCCGCGTCGGCCGTCATGAAATCGCTGGTCAGAACGGCGCGCAACGCGACCACGTAGTCGTAGGTGCGCCCGTCGCCCAGGACGCCGACGCTCTTGACCGGCAGGAACACGGCGACGGCCTGGCTGGTCTTGTCGTACCAGTTGCGGCCATCCTCCGGATCGACCGTACGGCGCAGTTCCTCGATGAAGATGGCGTCCGCGCGCTGGAGCAGCGACACATACGCCGCACGAATCTCCCCGAGGATGCGCACGCCCAATCCGGGCCCTGGGAAAGGATGGCGGTAGACCATCTCGCGCGGCAGACCGAGGGCGACACCGAGTTCGCGCACCTCGTCCTTGAACAGGTCCCGCAACGGCTCCAGCAGCTTGAGCCCGAGGCGCTCGGGCAAGCCGCCCACATTGTGGTGGCTCTTGATCGATGTCGCCTTCTTCGTCCGCGCGCCGCCGGATTCGACCACGTCGGGGTAGATCGTCCCCTGGGCGAGCCAGCGCGCATTCGCGAGCCGTCCCGCCTCGCGCTGGAAGACCGCGACGAATTCGCGGCCGATGATCTTGCGCTTGGCCTCGGGGTCCGACACGCCGTCAAGCGCGGCGAGGAATTGCGCCGCGGCATCGACATGCACGACCTTCGCATGCAGCCGACCCGCGAACATCTCCATCACCATGCGCCCCTCGTCGAGCCGGAGCAGGCCGTGATCGACGAAGACGCAGGTCAGACGGTCGCCGATCGCCCGGTGGATCAGCGCCGCCGCGACGCTCGAATCGACGCCGCCCGACAGGCCGAGCACGACCTCTTCGTCGCCGACCTGCGCGCGGATGGCGGCCACCGCCTCCTCGATGTGATCGCGCATGATCCAGTCGGGCTTCACGCCGGCGATGCCGAGAACGAAACGCTCGAGCAGTGCCCGGCCCTGGACCGTGTGGGTCACCTCCGGGTGGAACTGCACGCCGTAATAGCGCCGGCTTTCGTCGCCCATACCCGCGACCGGACAGTTCGGCGTGCGCGCCAGCAGCGAAAATCCGGGCGGCAGCGCCGTCACCTTGTCGCCATGGCTCATCCAGACCTTGAGCATCGGAGCGCCGCCCGAGCCGGCGAAATCCGCGATGCCGTCGAGCAGCGGGCTCGCGGCGCAGGTCTCCACCTCGGCATAGCCGAACTCGCGCTTCGCGCTCGGCTCGACCTCGCCACCGAGTTGCACCGCCATCGCGAACATGCCGTAGCAGATCCCGAGGACCGGGACGCCGATATCCCAGACTGCCTGGGGCGCGCGCAGATCGCGGTCTTCGTAGGTGCTCGCGTGGCTGCCGGAAAGGATGATCGCCTTGGGTGCGAAGCCGCGGATGAAATCATCCGTCACATCGTTCGGATGGATCTCGCAGTAGACATGCGCCTCGCGAACCCGGCGCGCGATCAGCTGCGTGACCTGGCTACCGAAATCGAGGATCAGAACCCGCTCGTGGGCGGGCGTGCTCGGGCCCGAAGGCGCCGGAGATGTCGTCTGGGCCACGTAGCCTCCCGCGGCGAAGTCTGCCCCGCACGCGCCGCGCGGGGCCGCGAGCAATACTCCGCCGCGACCGCCGCGACAAGACGCTGTCCGACGCGTTCAGGCTTCGTCAGCCGCGGCGGCGCGCTCGAGCACGGCCACGAAAAACCCGTCGGTGCCCTGACGGCGCGGCGTCAGCACGAGGAACTCCGTCGATGCCGGGCAGGCACTGCCGATGGTTGCCTCCCAGATAGCGGAGACCGGCAGCGGCCGAAAATCGGGATGCGTCGACAGGAAATGCCTCACCTGCTCCTCGTCCTCGCGGGCAAGCAGCGAGCATGTCACGTAAACGAGCCGGCCGCCCGGCCGGACGAGCCGCGCCGCGCTGTCGAGGATGCGCCGCTGCTTTGCGACGAGTTCGTCGAGATCGGTCGGGGTCAGGAACCAGCGGGCATCGGGATTGCGTCGCCATGTTCCGGTGCCCGTGCACGGGGCATCGACGAGGACGCGGTCGAAGCTGGCCTTGTGCTTCTTGACCCAGGGGTCGCGCTCCGTCGCGAGCAGGCGGCGCTCGACATTCGACACGCCCGCCCGCCGCAGCCGCGACGTAGCGCCGTCGAGCCGGCGCGCGACGGTGTCGCAGGCGATGATGCGCCCCGCGTTTTCCATGGCCGCGGCGAGGGCGAGCGTCTTGCCCCCCGCGCCTGCGCAGAAATCGCAGACCCGCATACCGGGCCGGGCATCGACGAGCGCGGCCGCGATCTGCGAGCCCTCGTCCTGGATCTCGATGAGCCCCTCGCGATACGCGTCCGATGCGCTCAGCGGATGTCGCCCCGCGACGCGCAGCCCGGACTGCGCCAATTCCGTCGGTTCCGCCCGGATCCCCTCGGCGGCCAGCGCGCGCTGGGCGGCCTCTTGGTCCGTCCTGAGACGGTTCACACGAAGATCCAGCGGCGCCTCTTCCTGCATCGCGGCGAGTTCGGCGGGTGTCTCCTCGCCGAAGCGCGCGCGCAGTTCCGCGTAGACCCACTCGGGAAGATTGGCACGGACATGAGGCGGCTGCTCGGGATGGTCGAGCGACCGCCCGTCCAGCGCATCGGCATAGGCCTGCTCGCGCATCGACAGCACGGAGGGGCGGAAACGGTCGCCATCGAAGGCCGCGGCCAGCGTCGCCGTCGTCCATCCGCCCAGCAGCAGCAGCGCCGCGATCACGCGGCTGCGCGCGGTGCCGCGGCCACCGGCGATCCGCTCATGCCACCAGTCCAGTTGGGCGCGATGGCGCAGCACCCCATAGACCAGCCCGGAGATCGCGGCGCGATCCTTCGCGCCGATGAAACGGCGGCTGCGAAAGTAATGCTGCGCGCACTGGTCGGCCGGACCGCGCGCCGCCTCGATCGCGTCGAGCAGTTCGATCGCGGCCTGGGCGCGTGCTCCCGGGGTCACAGATCGACGCGGTAGTTCGGCGCCTCGCGCGTGATCGCCACGTCGTGCACGTGGCTCTCGCGCAGTCCCGCGTTGGTGATGCGCACGAAGCTGCATTTGCGCTGCATGTCGGCGATCGTCGCGTTGCCGGTATAGCCCATGGCGGCACGCAGGCCGCCGACGAGCTGGTGGACCACGTTCCCGACCGGTCCCTTGTAGGGAACGCGCCCCTCGATACCCTCGGGAACGAGCTTCAGCGAATCCTTGATGTCCTGCTGGAAGTAGCGATCAGCAGAGCCCCTGGCCATCGCGCCCACCGAGCCCATGCCGCGATAGGATTTGTAGGATCGGCCCTGGTACAAGATCACCTCGCCCGGCGCCTCGTCCGTTCCGGCGAACAGCGACCCGAGCATCGCGCAGTCGGCGCCGGCGCCGATCGCCTTTGCGAGATCGCCGGAATACTTGATCCCGCCATCCGAAATCACCGGTATGCCGCGCGCGCGCGCGGCTTCCACACAATCCATGACCGCGGTCAATTGCGGCACACCGACGCCGGCGACGATGCGCGTCGTGCAGATCGACCCCGGGCCGATCCCGACCTTGACCGCGTCGGCACCCGCGTCGATCAGGGCCTTGGTGGCGTCCGCGGTCGCGACATTGCCGGCGACGACCTGGGTCGAGTTACGCAGCTTGCGCACCCGGTCGACCGTCGACAGGACGCCTTCCGAGTGCCCATGCGCCGTGTCGACGATGACGACGTCGACTTCGGCGTCGAACAACGCTTCCGCGCGCGCCACGGCCTTGTCGCCGACGCCGACCGCCGCCGCGGCCCGCAGACGGCCTTTCTCATCCTTGCACGCGTTCGGAAAGCGCTGCGCCTTCTCGATGTCCTTCACCGTGATCAGGCCGATGCAGCGATATGCGTCATCGACCACGAGGAGCTTTTCGATCCGGTGCTGGTGCAGGAGGCGCTTCGCCTCGTCGCGGCTGACGCCTTCCTTGACCGTCACGAGACCTTCATGGGTCATCAACTCGCGCACGGGCTGCATCGCGTTGGAGGCGAAACGCACGTCGCGGTTCGTCAGTATCCCGACGAGGCGGCGCGTCCCGGGCTCGACCACCGGGATCCCCGAGATGCGATGATCCGCCATGAGCCGCAACGCATCCGCCAGCGTCTCCATCGGGCCGATGGTCACCGGATTGACCACCATGCCGGACTCGAACTTCTTGACCTTGCGCACCTCGTCGGCCTGCTGAAGGATCTCGAGGTTGCGATGGATCACGCCAAGCCCGCCCGACTGCGCCATCGCGATGGCCAACGCGCTCTCGGTGACCGTGTCCATGGCGGCGGAGAGCAGCGGGATGCCGAGCTCGATCCGCCGGGTCAGCCGGGTGCGCGTATCGACATCCGATGGCAGCACCGCAGAGCGCGCGGGCTGCAGCAGAACGTCGTCGAATGTCAGGGCTTCACGGATCTGCATGCCATCTCCTGGGTGCCGGAAAATGGCGCCGCACTCTACACGGACCGCGACGCATCACAAGGCCGGTTCCGCGTCATGGCTTGCGGCCGCGAGCGACCAGGAAGAACTCCGAGGATTCGCGGCGGCTGGAAGGTGGCTTCGCCCGTGCCACCTGCGCGAAGTCGGCGCGCAGCGCGGCGATGAAATCGCGCTCGCCGCTGCCCTGGAGCATCTTGGTGACGAAGGCGCCGCCGGGCACGAGGAAACGACGGGCGAAGTCGAGGGCGGCCTCCGCGAGGTTCAGGATGCGCAGATGATCGATGTCCGGCTGCCCCGACGCGGAGGCTGCCATGTCGCTCAGAACCAGATCGGCGCGTCCGCCGCATCGGGCGGAGAGTTCCGCCAGCATGTCGTCGGAAAGGAAATCCCCTGTCACGATCTCCACGCCCGGGATCGGATCGACAGGAAGAAGATCGATCGCCAGAACGCGCCCTGGCCCGTCCTGCGCCTTGACCCGCTCGGCCGCGACCTGTGACCAACCGCCAGGCGCGGCACCTAGATCGACAACCGACAAGCCGGGGCGAAGAAGGCGAAATTCACGATCGAGTTCGAGCAGCTTGAACGCCGCCCGGCTGCGATAACCGGCCGCGCGCGCCTGCGCGACATAGGGGTCGTTGAGCTGCCGAGTGAGCCAACGGCGCGACGATGCGCTGCGGACGCGGCCGTCGCGAAGCATCTCGCGCTGGCGGTTCGCCGGAACACGTTTCTCAGCCATGCCAACCGCCCTGCGGTCTATGCTGCGTGCTCTGTGCCATCAGGCCAAGAATGATGCCCTCGCGCAGCCCGCGATCCGCGACCCGCAACCGCCCGACCGGCCAGGTCCGGCAGATCGCCTCCAGGATCGCACAGCCCGCGACGACAAGATCAGCGCGTTCGGCACCGATGCACGGCTTCGCCGCACGCCCAGCGAAATCCAGGCTGGCCAGCGCATGGCTCAAACCCACGATATCCGTGAAGTCCAGCCAGGACCCGTCCACGACGCGCCGGTCGTATCGCGGAAGATCCAGCTTCAGCCCGGATAGCGTCGTCACCGTGCCCGACGTGCCGAGCATCTGGACGCCACCGGCAGCGATGCGCTGGACGATCCTGTTGCGCTGCTCGAAGGGCGCGAGCCGGTCCGCGACCTCCGCCACCATTCGCAGGTAATCCGCCTGCGGAACGGTATCGCCGCCGAAGCGTTCCGCATAGCTGACGACACCGCAGTCGAGCGAGATCGAGTCGAGCATCGACCAGCCTGCATGGCCTCGATGGGCGAGCCATGTGACCTCCGTCGACCCGCCCCCGATATCGAAGAGGACGGCGTGGGGAACGTGCGGGTCGAGAAGCGGCGCGCAACTCGCGAAGGCCAGTTCTGCCTCCTCGCGTGTGCCGATGATCTCCAGGGAAATCCCGGTGTCCCGCAGAACGCGGTCGAGGAAATCCGCGCCGTTGCGCGCCTTGCGGCAGGCCTCGGTCGCGACGCCGCGAAAATGCGTGACCCCGCGCCGCTCCAGTTTCCCGGCGCAGATCTCGAGTGCTTCCGCCGCGCGCTTCATTGCATCGGTCGTCAATTCGCCCGTCGCGGCGACCTTTTCACCGAGCCTGACGATCCGCGAAAAGGCATCGACGACCCGAAACCCTGCCCAGGCTGGACGTGCGACCAGCAGTCGGCATGTGTTGGTCCCAAGGTCGAGCGCGGCGAAGGTCGCGCCGCTCGCGCTGCGCTCATGCCAGGACATGGCTGGCCTTGCGCGCTCGCGACATACCGGCCCCGTTGATACGGGCAGCGCCTGATTGGGCTTTGATCTGCATCCGTACAGTCTAGCCCAGGATGGGCTTGTGTCGATGACGCTGGCGAATTATACCCTGCGCCCGCCGGAACGGACGATGCGCCGATCCGCGCGAGGCGGCCCTGCTGGGGGATCGTCTAATGGTAGGACTGCAGATTCTGACTCTGCCTATCGTGGTTCGAGTCCACGTCCCCCAGCCATCC
>CAIOSQ010000034.1 GCA_903860935.1 uncultured Rhodospirillales bacterium
AGGTCGAACTGGAATCGTCCGGGCGCTGCACGATCCGCGACAATGGCCGCGGCATTCCCATCGATCCGCATCCGAAATTCCGCGACAAGTCCGCGCTCGAGGTCATCCTCACCACGCTGCATACCGGGGGGAAATTTTCCGACAAGGTCTATTCCACCGCGGGCGGCCTCCACGGCGTCGGCATATCGGTGGTGAACGCGCTCTCGGACGATCTCGTGGTCGAGGTCGCGCGCGAAAAGACCGTCTGGCAGCAATCCTACAGCCGCGGACGCCCGCTCGGTCCGGTGCGCAAGATCGGCACGACGCCCAACCGTCGCGGCACCAGCGTCACCTTTCATCCCGATCCCGAGATCTTCGGCAAGGGCGCGCGGCTGAAGGCGGCGACCATATTCCGCATGGCGCGCGCCAAGGCGTTCCTGTTCCGCGGGGTCGAGTTGCGTTGGTCCTGCGATCCGGAGCTCGTCAAGGACAGCGACACCCCTGCCGAGGCGATCCTGCGTTTCCCGGGTGGCCTCGCCGACTCGCTGGCCGAGGTCATCGGCAAGCGACCCTGCATCTCGAAGCCGTTCGCGGGCGAAGAAAAGCTTCCGGACGGGCTAGGCCGGATCGAATGGGCCGTGGCGTGGCCCGGCGACGACCGCGGCGAGACGCATTCCTACGTGAACACCGTCCCCACGCCCCAGGGCGGATCGCACGAACTCGGCCTGCGCGCGGCGTTGTCGCGCGGCCTGAAGGCCTATGGGGAGCGGCTGAACAACAAGCGCGCGCAGCAGATCACCGGCGAGGATGTCGGCGACGGCGCGGTCGTGTTCCTGTCGCTCTTCATCCGTGAGCCGCAATTCCAGGGCCAGACCAAGGACCGCCTCGGCATGCCCGAGGCGCAGCGCGTGGTCGATTCCGTCATCAAGGACCATTTCGACCATTGGCTGGCCGACGATCCGGCGACCGGCAAGCAATTGCTGGATGCGATCGTCGACCGCGCCGAGGACCGTATCCGCCGCCGCGCGGAAAAGGAGATGCAGCGCAAGAGCGCGACGCGCAAGCTGCGCTTGCCTGGCAAGCTTGCCGATTGCGCCACCAATGCCGCCAGCGGAACCGAGATCTTCCTCGTCGAAGGCGACAGCGCCGGCGGATCGGCAAAGCAGGCGCGCGACCGAGCGATGCAGGCGGTCCTGCCCTTGCGCGGCAAGATCCTGAACGTCGCGAGCGCCTCCGCCGACAAGCTGCGCCAGAACCAGGAACTGGCGGATCTCGTCCAGGCGCTGGGATGCGGCACCGGCGGAAGCTACGACGGCGAAAAGCTTCGCTACGAGCGGGTCATCATCATGACCGACGCCGATGTCGACGGCGCGCATATCGCGTCGCTGCTGATGACGTTCTTCTATCGGGAGATGCCGCGCCTGATCACCGACGGACACCTCTTCCTCGCCATGCCGCCGCTCTATCGCCTCGCCCAGGGCGGGCAGGTCGCCTATGCGCGCGACGACCGCCACAAGGACGAATTGATGGCGACGCGCTTCAAGGGCCGGGGCAAGGTCGAGATCAGCCGCTTCAAGGGGCTCGGCGAGATGCCACCCGCGCAACTCAAGGACACGACCATGGCGCCGGGCAAGCGCATCCTGCTGCAGGTCCAGATCGACCCCGTGGCAGCGGAGCCGACTCAACAGCTGGTGGAGAGCCTGATGGGCCGCAAACCGGAGTTGCGCCTGCGGTTCATTCAGGAAAACGCCCGGCTGGCGCGCGATCTCGATATCTGATCGAGTAGGTACATCGACACCCGCGCCATAGACCGAGGGGCCGCACCATGCCGCTGCGACGCATCGAGCACTACAACATCCATACGCAGAAGCTCGCCGAGACGGTGTCCTTCTATGACCGCGTCCTCGGGATGAAGCCAGGCGAGCGGCCGCCGTTCCCCTTCCCCGGCGCGTGGATCTATCTCGACGGCGTGCCGGTCATCCACCTTGTCGACGTGTCAGGCACCTACAGCACGCCGCGCGCCGGCCTGCACGGCACCGGGGCGCTCGACCATGTCGCGTTCGAGGCAGCCGATCTTCCGGCCATGCTGGCGACCCTCGCACGCGAAGGCGTCGCGCATACGCAACGCGTGGTTCCGCGGACCGGGATCACCCAGGTCTTCGTCGAAGATCCCAACGGACTGACGATCGAACTGAACTTCCCCGAAACGGCGAACGCGGCCGGCTGAGTTCAGCCGAACTCCAGGTCGAGGAGATCGCCGCGCGCGGCGAAGCCGTTACGAATCAGGAACGCACGCGCCTCCGTCGGCAGGGCATCCGCGCGAACAGACAACCCGGTCCATCCCGCGGCCTTGCCCTCGCGCCGCAGCGCGGCCAGCAGGCGCGCACCCAGGCCGCGGCCGCGATGCGACGCGGCCACATCGACGGCGACGAGGACACCCCGCCCGGCGATGCCGGCGACGGCCTCGGCGCCTCCGACCCACGCACCATGCGCATCTTCGGCGGCCACGGCTACACCGCGCGCGCCGCGCCGGAGCACCGCCCCGTCACGCGGCCCGGGCAAGGAGGGCTCCGCCACGCCGTCACACCGGCGGCCGAGCATCGCGACACGCTTGCTGCCGCCATAGACGCTTTCGACAGCCAGTTCGCGAAACCCGAGACTGCCGTGGAACGCCAGGCTGGTGTCGTTTGGCGGCTCCAGATTGACCTCGCAGACCACCGGTGGCCCATCGCGACCGACCGCCGCGAAGATGTCCGCGTAAGCGGCGCGTCCGAGGCCCTGACCGCGCCGCCCCGCCGCCACCACGATGCGGTCGACATAGGCGAAATCCGGCAGGTTGCGTTGGAACCACGCGTAGTTCTCGCTTCCATAGGCGCGCCCCGGCGCCAAGGTCACGGTCAAGGCCTCGAGCGCGCCGGTCGGCGACGCGGCGACGCGGACCCGCGCCTCGCCGCCCAGGAAGCGCAGCCAGACGTCCGTGCTCAGCGCGTTCACATGGGGGACCGCCGCATCGTTGAGCGCGATCAGCGCGGCAAGATCGGACGCGGTCGCGGGCCTGAAAACCGGCATCATGCCGCGAGCCAATCGCCCAATGCGGCATTCACCGCCTCTGGGCGCTCGAGCGTCGACAGATGGCCGCAGGCTTCGATCACCACCAACCGCGCCCCGTCGATGTCGGCGGCGATCTCGCGCGCGGCCTCGACCGGCGTGGCCATATCCTGACGGCCGCAGAGCACCAGGGTCGGCACCTGGATACGCGACAGCCCCGGACGGCTGTCTGGCCGGCCAAGGATCGCGATCTGCTGCCGGATGAAGGCCTCCCGGCCGACGCGCATCGTCATCGCCCCGACATCGGCGACGAACGCGGCGTCGCCCATGCGCTCGGGATGCACCCATTGGGGCAACAGCCGCGGCGTCACGCCCTTGAAGTCGCCGCGCTGCGCCAGCGCGATCAGGTCGCGACGCTGCTGCGCGCGTTCGGGAGGATCGGGACGCGCCGAAGTGTCGAGAAGGGCCAGTCTCTCGATCCGGCTCGGCGCCTGTCGCATGATCTCGAAGGCGACATACCCGCCCATGGAAAAACCGGCGAGCGCGAAACGCGCCGGCGCCGCTTGGAGGATCGCCGCAGCCATCCCGGCGACGCTGTCGTGCCGGGTCAGGTCGCCGATCCGGATATCGGCGATCGCAGCGAACGCGGCCGATTGGGGCGCCCAGATCGCTGCGTCGCAAAGCAGGCCAGGCAGCAGGACGAGCGGAACGCGG
Source organism: uncultured Rhodospirillales bacterium (assembly GCA_903860935.1). Classification (GTDB taxonomy): domain Bacteria; phylum Pseudomonadota; class Alphaproteobacteria; order CACIAM-22H2; family CACIAM-22H2; genus CAIOSQ01. The sequence goes on from CAIOSQ010000034.1 coordinate 3,742, forward strand.
CTCATTTGATCAGCTTCAGAAGGTCGCGGAAGGCATCGGTGCCCGCGCGGCCGAGCCACTCGAACATCACCATCTCGACGGTCGCGACGGTGACCCCCGCAGCGGCAAGGCGCCGCAACCCGGCGTCGCGATCGGCGGCGCGGCGCGACGACACCGCATCTTCGACCACCGTCACCGACCACCCCGTCGCCGCGAGGTCGAGCGCCGATTGCAGCACGCAGACATGCGCCTCGATGCCACACAGAACGGCCTGCCGACGCGGCCCCATGAGCGACAATTGCGCCTGGATCGCAGGCTCGGCGGCGCAGGAAAAATGGATCTTTTCGAAGATTTCCTCCGGCGTCGCCAGGGCGGCGAGCGCCGGAACGGTCGGCCCAATCCCCTTGGGATACTGCTCCGAAACCAGGAGCGGCACGCCGAGACGACGCGCGGCGCGCATCAGGCGCGATGCCCCCGCCTCGACCAGACCGGGATCAGCCATCGCGGGCAAGAGGCGGTCCTGAATGTCGACCACGAACAGGAGCGAGGCGTCGGCGCAAAGCAGCATCGGCGCGAAACTACCCAAGCGTCGCCGGTTGCGCCATCGCCGGTTGCGTTGACTTGGCGGCGTTTCTGCCGATAATCCCGCGCGCGTCAGGGGGGCCGGGCGGATTAGCCGCGGCCCCTTTTGTCTATGGGTCGGGCCACATATCGGTCGCGAGCCCGAACGAAAGGTTGAATTCCACACGATGAGTTTCAGCGATCTCGGCCTGGGCGCCGATGTTCTCCGCGCAGTCGCCGATGCCGGGTACAAGGAGCCGACCCCGATCCAGCGTCAGGCCATCCCGCAAGTGCTGATGGGGCGCGACATCCTCGGATGTGCGCAGACCGGCACCGGGAAGACCGCGAGTTTCACCCTGCCGATGATCGATATCCTGTTCGGATCTCGCGCCCGCGCCCGGATGCCCCGCTCCCTGATCATCGAGCCGACCCGTGAACTGGCCGCGCAGGTCGCCGAAAATTTCGACGTCTACGGCAAGTACCACAAGCTTTCCAAGGCGCTGCTGATCGGCGGCGTGCAGTATGGCGACCAGGAAAAGGTGCTCGACCGCGGCGTCGATGTCCTGATCGCGACCCCGGGCCGCCTGCTGGACCATTTCGAGCGCGGCCGCCTGCTGCTCACCGACGTCAAGATGCTGGTCATCGACGAGGCCGACCGCATGCTCGACATGGGCTTCATCCCGGATGTCGAGCGCATCGTTTCGCTGCTGCCCAAGAGCCGGCAGACGCTGTTCTTTTCCGCGACGATGCCGCCGGAGATCAAGCGCCTCGCGGACGCGTTCCTGACCAATCCCAAGGAAATCACCGTTGCGCGCCCCGCGACGACGGCCGAGACGGTCAAGCAGGCCCTGGTGACGGTGGACGAGCGCGAGAAGCGCGAGGCGCTGCGCGCGCTCCTGCGGACCGAGCCGGTGCGCAACGCGCTGATCTTCTGCAACCGCAAGCGCGACGTGGACACGCTGTTCAAGTCGCTGCGCCGGCACGGGTTAAACGCGGGCCAACTGCATGGCGACATGGACCAGGCGCAGCGCACGGCGACGCTCGAATCCTTCAAGCGCGGCGAAATCACGCTGCTGGTCTGTTCCGACGTCGCGGCCCGCGGCCTCGACATCGACGACCTCAGCCATGTCTTCAATTTCGACGTCCCGATCCACGCCGAGGACTACGTCCACCGCATCGGTCGCACCGGTCGCGCCGGGCGCTCTGGCGCGGCATTCACGCTCGCGACGCGGGCCGACGGCAAATTCCTGGCGGTGATCGAGAAACTCATCGGAAAGCCGATCCCGCGCGTCGATCTGCCGGGCGTTGCTGCTCCCCCCGCGGAGCAGCCAGCCGATGCGCCGGAGCCGGTCGCCGGCGAAGCGTCCGCCCACGCGGCGGACGAACCCCGCCTGGAACAGCGTGGTCGCGGAAGGCGCCGCGAACGTGGTGGCGAGCGCGAACGTGGCGGCGAACGGGAGCGTGGCAGCGAGCGCGAACGTGGCCGCGAGCGCGCGCCGAAACGGGAGGCCGATGCGGCACCCGCCCCGCGCCCACCACGTGCGCCGCGCGACGATGCCGAGGCCACACGACCGCAGCCGCGCCCGGAACCCGCGCAGCGGACGCGCCGCCGGGATGGCGATGACGAACCGAGCCCGATGGGGCTAGGCGATCACGTCCCCGCTTTTCTCATGCGTGGCCGGCGTACCGGCGGCTGACCCGTCCCTTTCGGAGAGACGCGCGATGCAGACGATCTTCGTGATGGTGAAATGCGAACTCGGCCGCGCCTACGACGTGGCCGATGCAGCCGTTCAGACCGTGGAGCAGGTCTCCGAGATCCATTCGATCTCGGGGCAATACGACCTCATGATGAAATGCTACCTGACCGACGATCAGGACATCGGCCATTTCGTCATGGGCGTGCAGCGTCTGCCCGGCGTGAAGGACACCTTCACGGTTATCGCCTTCAAGGCGTTTTCCTGAGCCCCACCCGGCCCGGGCCGGGGTATCCTCTCGCGGACTACTCGCGTCGTGCGGGATGACAGATCAACTGCCACACGAGCCACGTCTCCGCGTCGCGTTGGACACGATCCTCGCGACGCACGACGTAGCCAGCCGGACACCGCTCCTCGGCCTGCGCCATGTCCAGCACCGGCGTCGCGACAACCTTGCCGTCGCGCAAATAGAGTTTCTCGACCGCCGCCGGCCGACCGAAGATCGCGGGCTGGCTCATGTCGGGCGCGTAAGTGTTCGCCGACATGGAGGCTGCGGCCGCGGTCGCAGCGAAAAAGAGCGTACTGACACTGGGCATGGCGCGATCCTGCCGGAAGGGACGATCCGCGTATTCTAACGGCCACGGTGGCCGTTGCCAGCCCGCTTTGGCCCCTGGCGCACGGCACGACAGCTCAGGTCAGGAAATCGGGCTCCTCCCGGGTCAAGCTGCGGACCACGGCGACCATGAAGCCCTTCGCATAGGCCTTGAAGCGCGGCACGTCGCGCGGAATCGCCTCCATCATCCGCGCCGGGATCGGCTGCAGCGCGTGGCCGCCGGCCTCCGCGAGCAACTGCATGCGGCAGGTATCCTCGAGATAGATCAGGCGCAGCAGCGCTTCGCCGATCGAGGCCCCGACCACCAGAGGGCCGTGATTCTCCATCATGAGGATGAAATCGTCGCCGATGAGCCGCGCCAGGCGCTCGCCCTCCGCCGGCGTCAGCGCCGGCCCGTCGAAGCCACGGTCATAGGCGATGCGCTGATAGAACGACATGGCGGACAGGTAGCTGGGGCTGACCGTGCCATCCTTGCGCATGCAGATCGCCGTCGCGTGATGCATGTGGGTATGAAGCACGGCGACGGCCTGCGGCAGCAACCTGTGGATCGGCGCATGGATGGAAAATGCCGTCGTCTCGACGGTGTGCCCGTTCCCCGACACGATGCGCCCGTCATGCGCCGCAATGACGATGTCGCTGACCCGCGCCTCGGACCAGAAATACCCCTCGGGATTGATGAGCATCAGATCGGGTTGCCCCGGCACAGCCACCGAGAAGTGATTGCAGACGCCGCTCTGGTAGCCCAGGCGCGATGCCCATCGCAGCGCCGCAGCCAGTTCGATCTTCGCCTGCCGCACCGCATCCGCGTCATTCGCTCCGCTCATCGTCCCGGTTCTCCGCTCGTCATGACTGTCGCGATCCCATCAGCCCCACGCCGCGACCGCAAGTCTCTTGAACGCCCCTTGAAGCACCGCGACGTCCCTGCCATGTCGAGAGGCTCCAGCCAGCGAGGCCCCATGCGACCAATCCGTTCCGCCGCCTTCGCCCTTTTCGTCGTCCTCGCGGCAGCGCCGCTGGCCGGCGCTCAACATCAGCACCAGCACCACCGGCCCGCTGCGCCCGCTGCCGCGCCCGAAACAGCGTCGACACGGGCCTACCGCGCCGCCTCCGACCGGATGCACAAGGACATGGACATCGCCTATACCGGCGACGCCGACCGCGACTTCGTCGCCGGCATGATCCCGCACCACCAGGGCGCGATCGACGTGGCGCGCATCGTCCTCGCGCACGGCAAGGATCCGGAGATCCGCAAGCTCGCCGCGGAGATCATCGCGGCTCAGGAAAAGGAGATCGCCTGGATGAAGGCTTGGCTCGCGCGTCCGCGATGAGCGCGATGGCGCGCGTCGCGGCGCTGATTTGCGTCGCTCTGCTCGCGCAGGTCGCGCATGCCGTCGGCGGCGAGACCGTCGCCATTCCCCTGCCCTCCGGAGAGACTTTGCGCGCCGCGTTGCGCCTTCCGGATGAGGGGATGGAGCGGCGCCCCGTCGTGATCGCGTTTCATGGCTGCGCCGGGCTGGGCGGCGCCGACCAGCAAATTCGGCTCGGCGCGCGCGAGCGCGACTGGGCGGAGCGCCTGACCGAAGCCGGACACCCGGTCCTTTTCCCGGACAGTTTCGGAAGCCGCGCGTTGCCGCCAGCCTGCGGCATCGCGGACCACCCGGCCCCTCCCGCCACGATCCGTCGCGCCGACGCGCTCGCGGCCGCGCAATGGGCCGCAGCACAGCCCTGGGCACCCGCAGGCGGCGTTTTCCTGCTGGGGTGGTCGCATGGCGCGAGCACCGTGCTCGCGGCATCCGATGCCCAACTCCAAGGACATATCCGCGGCGCGATCGTCTTCTATCCGGGATGCGGGCCACTGACATTTCCGCATGGCCAGCCCGTTCCCGAGATGCCTGTACTGATGCTGCTTGGATCGGCCGACGACTGGACACCGCCTTCGTCCTGTCTGCGCCTCGCGACACGCTTTCCCGGCCTCGTCGACGCAACGCTGTTCGCGGGCGCGCATCATGGCTTCGATGCGCCGGCGGCCCCGCTGCGCCGTCACATCCTGCCGAACGGGCGCAGCGTGACGACCGCCGGGAATCCCGTGGCAAGGGACGCGGCGATCGCGGCAGTCGCGGCCTTCCTTGCCCGGCCGGCGCCGTGATGGCCGGCGCCGCGCCGCGGCGGCGTCACATCGGATCGAGCGGATAGATCGGTCGCCGGACGTTGCGAAAGACGAGTTGGGCGTTGTCCGAGGTGGTCACCCCTGCCCCGTCGCAGGTGAAGGTCTCCGACGCGAGCGGCGCAAAACCGGCGCGGTAATGGATCCGCGATTTCAACAAAAGGTAGCGCTGCGCGCGCGGGTCGATGCCGTTGGCGGTGAAGATCCCGAGATCGAAAGGCTCGTGGTGCAGCGACACCACGACGATCTTCATCCGGCCGGTGTCGAGGACCGCCGTCGGGCCAGTATCGCCAATGAGGCCGGTATACATCGGCCCCTCGATGCGCCACCGCCCGTCGCCCAGATGCGCCACCGTGCCCGAGACGCGCAGCGGCGCGGGCCGCGCGCCGATCGAGGGCATCTCGGATCTGCCGCCGAGATCCAGAACGACCCGTGCGCCGACGCCAGCCGCCTGCATCCGGGCGACGGCGGCGGGATCATGCACTGCGGCCATCGCGACATCGGGAAGATCCTGGCGCAGCACCTCCGCGATCACGGTCATGACGTCGGACGTTCCGCCCGATGCGACATTGTCGGCATGGTCGAGGAGGATCGCCGGGCGCCCGCTCGGGATCGAATTCTGGAGCCGCGCGGCGGCGGCCACGGTCGCGGCGAGGTCACGATGCGCGTAGACGAACTCGGCTCGGTTCGCCCAGGCCGCGGCAAGCAACCGGTCGCGCAACTCCTCGGCGGCGGCCAGGGCACGATCAGCGACCACGACAGCGGAAACCCCGGCATCGTGGATGTCGGCGAGCGGAAAGCCGCCGAACAAGGTCGCGGCGAGGATCGGCCCGCGCTCGGCGGCGCGTGCCGCCTCCTGCAGTTCCTTCATCGGCGCGTCGGCCGTCCCCATCCGCAGCGTCTGCGCGAGAAGCGGCACCGCGCCCCAGGCCATCACCGGATCGCATCGCCCGGCGAGTTTGCCCAGCAGGATGCGCGCTGCCTGGGCGCCAGCCGCGCGCATGTCGACATGCGGAT
>CAIOSQ010000035.1 GCA_903860935.1 uncultured Rhodospirillales bacterium
CCTGACCGCCTTCGATCCCACCACGATGCGCGTGCGCCTGCGTTTCAAGCCGCCGCAATGGGATTTCCCCTTCGGCACCGACCGTTTCGGGCGCGACATCTACACGCGCGTGCTCTACGGCGCGCAGATTTCGCTGTGGATCGGTCTCGCGACGACGCTGCTGTCGGGCGCGATCGGCGCCGCAGTCGGCGTGATCTCGGCGCAGTTCCGCGCGCTCGACGCGCCGCTCATGCGCCTGATGGATGCGCTGATGGCGTTCCCTGCGATCCTTCTCGCGATCGGCCTCGCGGCGGCGCTCGGGAGCGGGATCAGCAACCTGATCATCGCCCTCTCCGTCGCCTACATGCCGCGAACGGCGCGACTGGTCCGCGCCTCGGCCCTCGTCGTGCGCGAGCTTGAATTCGTCGACGCGGCGCGCGTCGCCGGGGCGAGTTCGCTGCGCATCATGCTCCAGCATCTCCTGCCCAACTGCATGGGCCCGCTGCTCGTCCAGCTTACCTTCGTCTTCGCCTACGCGATCCTCGCGGAGGCCGCGCTCAGCTTCCTCGGGATCGGCGTCCCCCCGCCCGCGCCGAGCTGGGGCAACATCGTCGCCGAAGGCCGCGATTTCGCGGTCGAGGCGTGGTGGATCATGCTGTTCCCAGGCCTCGCGATCAGCTTCGCGGCGCTTGGCATGAATCTCCTCGGCGACGGGCTGCGCGACGTTCTCGACCCCCGCCTGAAGGTGGAAGGGTGAGCGCCGAACCCCTCATCTCCGTGCGCGACCTCTGCGTCCGTTTTCGCGGCGAATCCGGATGGATGACCGCGATCGAGGAGGTCGGATTCGACCTCATGCCGGGCGAGAATCTCGGCATCGTCGGCGAATCCGGCAGCGGCAAGAGCGTCACCGCCCTGTCCATTCTCGGGCTGCATGCGCGCTCCAACACCCGCATCCCATCCGGCAGCATCGTCTATGGCGGCCGCGATCTCCTGCGCACGCCCGAGCGGGACATGCGGCGCATCCGCGGCGCCGAGATCGCGATGATCTTCCAGGATCCGATGTCGTCGCTGAACCCGGTTCTGACGGTCGCCGACCAGATCGGCGAGACGCTGGCGCTGCACCAGGGACTCGAAGGCGCCGCCGCGCGCAAGCGCGCGATCGAACTCCTCGATCTCGTGCGCATTCCCGACGCCGCGCGCCGCGTCGACGAATATCCGCATCGGCTCTCCGGCGGCATGCGCCAGCGCGTGATGATCGCCATCGCCATCGCCTGCCGGCCCAAGCTGCTGATCGCCGACGAGCCGACCACGGCGCTGGACGTGACGATCCAGGCGCAGATCCTCGAACTCCTGCGCGACCTGCGCGCCGAGCTCGGCATGTCGGTGATCCTGATCTCCCACGATCTCGGCGTGATCGCGGAATTCGCGCAGCGCGTGCTGGTCATGTATGCCGGACGGGTGGTCGAAGAGGCGCCGGTCCGCGACATCTTCCGCAAGCCGCTGCATCCCTATTCCGACGGCCTGCTTGCCGCCGTGCCGCGGCTCGACGAGGATGTCCGGCGGCTTCCCGCCATTCCAGGGAACATCCCCGATCCGGGCGAGCGCATCGCCGGGTGCCGCTTCTCGCCGCGCTGCGCGGAGGTACAACCGGCCTGTCGCAGCGCGCCGCCGGCGCTGCTCCCCGCAGGCCCAGGCCGCCTCGCACGCTGCCCGCCGCGTATCGCCGGAGCGCAGACATGAGCCCGATCGTCCGCGTCCAGGGCTTGACCAAGGAGTTTCCCGTCGGACAGGACCGGGTCCTGCGCGCGGTCGACGGCGTCGAGTTCGAGATCGGCAAGGGCGAGACGCTTGGACTTGTCGGCGAGTCCGGCTCGGGCAAGTCGACCACCGGCCGGATCCTGATCGGCCTCATCCCGCCGAGCGCCGGCGAGATCGAGTTGTTCGGACAGCGCATCGGCGGCCGACGCATGCCGGCGGACGTGCGGCGGCGGATGCAGTTCGTCTTCCAGGATCCCAGCGGCGCGCTGAACCCCCGCATGCGCGCGGGCGATTCGATCGCCGAGCCCATGGTGATCGCGGGGGAGAACCGCGCCAATCGCACCGCACGCGTCGCGGAACTCCTGTCCCTGGTGGGATTGCCGCGCGACGCCGCGGAGCGCTATCCGCACGAATTCTCCGGCGGCCAGCGCCAGCGCATCGGCATCGCGCGCGCGCTCGCCCTGCAACCCGACTTCATCATCTGCGACGAGCCGGTTTCGGCGCTCGACGTGTCCATGCAGGCGCAGGTGATCAACCTGCTCCTCGATCTCCAGGAACGGCTGGCGCTCAGCTACCTGTTCATCGCGCACGACCTCGCCGTCGTGCGCAGCATCTCGACCAACGTCGCCGTGATGTATGCCGGCCGCCTTGTCGAGATCGCGCCGCGGCGTCAGCTCTACGAAGCGCCCCGCCACCCCTACACGAAGGCGCTCCTCGCGGCGGTGCCGCGCCCCGACCCCGATCGTCAGCGGGGCAAGGCCCTGGGCGGCGAGGTTCCAAGCGTCATCGATCCACCTCCGGGGTGCGCCTTCGCCGCACGCTGCCCGATAGCGGAACCGCGCTGCCGCCAGGAACGCCCGGCGCTGCGCCAGCTCGCCACCGGTCACCGCGCCGCCTGCCATCTCGCCTGAAGCAGGCCTGCCGGCAGCGCACCACGATCGGTGCCTCAGTCCGGCATCGCGAAGGGCGCCGGATCGCAGAAGCGACGCAGAACATTGGCAGTGATGCGCGCGACGTTGTTGTCGTACCCGCCATGCGCCAGGCTGCCGCACCATGCGATCGAGCCGACCGAAAACACCGCACCGCC
>CAIOSQ010000036.1 GCA_903860935.1 uncultured Rhodospirillales bacterium
CGTCGATCTCGGCGGCGCCGTGGCGTTCCTTCCCGGCAGCCAGGTGGATATCCGCCCGGTGCGCGACGTGGGCCCCCTGATGGGCATGCCGCAGCCGTTCCAGATCCTGAAGATGGACCGCGCCCGCGGCAACATCGTCGTCAGCCGCCGTGCGGTGCTGGAAGAGACGCGCGCCGAGCAGCGCAGCGAACTCGTCGCCAGCCTCAAGGAAGGCCAGATCCTCGAAGGCGTGGTCAAGAACATCACCGATTACGGCGCCTTCGTTGACCTGGGCGGGGTCGATGGCCTGCTCCATGTGACCGACATCGCGTGGCGCCGCATCAACCATCCCTCGGAAGCGCTGCAGATCGGCCAGCACGTCAAAGTGCAGGTCATCCGCTTCAACCCCGAGACCCAGCGCATCAGCCTCGGCATGAAGCAGCTCGAGGCCGATCCATGGGACGGCGTCGCGATCAAGTACCCGGCCAGCGCGCGCTTCAAGGGCCGCGTGACGAACATCACCGACTACGGCGCCTTCGTCGAACTGGAGCCGGGGATCGAAGGCCTCGTGCACGTGTCCGAGATGAGCTGGACGAAGAAGAACGTCCACCCCGGCAAGATCGTCTCCACCTCCCAGGAGGTCGAGGTGATGGTGCTGGATGTCGATTCGGTGAAGCGCCGCATCTCGCTCGGCCTCAAGCAGTGCCTCGACAATCCGTGGGAAGTGTTCCGCGACAAGTTCCCGGCGGGCACCGAGCTCGAGGGCGAGGTCAAGAACATCACCGAGTTCGGCCTCTTCGTCGGCCTGCCTGGCGACATCGACGGCATGGTCCATCTCTCGGATCTCGACTGGAACCGCTCCGGCGAGGACGCGATCAAGGACTTCAAGAAGGGCGATGCGGTGAAGGTGAAGGTGCTCGACGTCGACACCGACAAGGAGCGCATCTCGCTGGGCATCAAGCAACTCGCCAATGACCCGTTCGAGGGCTCGATCGGCAAGTTCTCCAAGGGTCAGGTCGTCACCGCGACGGTCACCCAGGTCCAGGAGAACGGCATCGAGGTGACGCTGACCGACGGAGTGATCGGGTTCATCCGCAAGTCGGATCTGGCTCGTGACCGCGGCGACCAGCGCCCCGACCGCTTCGCGATCGGCGAGAAGGTCGACGCCAAGATCACCCAGATCGATCGCGGCTCGCGCCGTGTTCAGCTCTCGGTGAAGGCCAAGGAGATCGACGAGGAGAAGGAGGCCATGGCCACCTACGGCTCGTCCGACTCGGGCGCCTCGCTCGGCGACATCCTCGGGGCGGCGCTGCGCCGGCAGCGCGAGCAGGACAAGACCTGACGCCGCACGTCCCGCGGGACGACGGACAGGGCGGGGGCTTCGGCCCCCGCCCTTTTCGTTTCGGCCGACGGACGGAAGACCCTACATTTCCTCGCGTTGACGTAGCCCGCGAGACACCCCACCTTGACGCGGACATAAGGCCCACATCCAAACGAGGTCCCCCGATGAGCCGACGCCCAGCCCGATTCCTCGCCATGCTGGCGGCAGCCGCCTTCGCCCTGGCGCCCCTTCTCGCCGAGGCCGCGGCCGGCGGTGGACGCAGCCAGGGCAGCCGCGGCGCGCGCACGATGCAGGCCGCCCCGCCGACCCAGACGACGCCCAACGCGGCGCGACCCGTCGAGCGGAGCGCCACGACCCCGGCCCAGGCCCAGCGCCCGGCGCAGGGAGCCCAGGCGCCGCAGCAGCAATCCTGGTTCCAGCGCAATCCCTTCATGACCGGCATGCTGGGCGGCCTGATCGGCGCCGGGCTGATTGGCGCCCTGATGGGCGGCGGCTTCAACCTCGGTGAAGGCCTTGCCGGATTCCTCGGCCTCGCCCTTCAACTGGCGCTGGTCGCGGGCATCGCGATGCTCGTCCTGCGCTTCATCCGCAGCCGTCGCGAGGCGGCGGCGCAACCCGCGGCGGCCTACGCCGGGGCTGGGGCGGGCGCGGGCATGGATGGCGCGACGGCGGTGCCGGACGTCATGGCACGCACCCAGACCTCTCCGGAGTACCGCCCCGCACTCGGCCAGGGCGGTGGAAACACCGACGCCGTTGCGCCCCAGTCGGGTGACGACATCGGCCTGCTTGCGACCGATTTCGATGCCTTCGAGACCCGCCTTGCCGATGTCCAGGCGGCGTGGAGCAAGGGCGATCTCGCGGCGCTGCGGCGCCTCGCGACGCCCGAGATGGTGGGCTATCTCAGCGAGGATCTGTCGGCCAATTCCAGCCGCGGTGTCGAGAACCGCGTCGAACAGGTGAAGCTCGAGCAGGGCGACCTGTCCGAGGCCTGGCAGGAAGGCGCGACGCAGTACGCATCCGTCGCCATGCGCTGGACGGCCGTGGATTACGAAGTGTCGCTTTCCGATGGCAAACTCGTCGGCGGCAGCCGCGAGGAGCGCCGGGAGCATGTCGAGGTGTGGACCTTCATGCGCAGCCAGGGTGGCGACTGGATCCTTTCGGCGATCCAGCAGGTCTGATCCCCGGACGGCGAATGGGCCCGGCGCGTCGCAGGATGCGCCGGGCCTCGCTTTTTGCGCCGCCCCTTTGCGCCGTCGGCGCGGCCGTATATTGAATCGCCATGCCGTCCTCCGAAGCCGATCTCCTCGTTGATCGCCGCCGTCTCAAGCGGCAGGTCTCCCTCTGGCGCCTTGCCGCGATTGTGATCGCGCTGGTGACGATCCTTGGCGCCGCGGCACATCTTGGCCGGCCGTTCTGGGGGATCGGTCACATCGGACGGTTCTCCATTTCCGGCGTCATCACCGATGATCCGCAGCGTCTCCAAGCGCTGCGCGAGGCCGCCGAGGACCGCCACCTCGCCGCTCTGCTGGTGCGCATCGACAGCCCAGGCGGCACCGTGGTCGCCAGCGAGGAACTACACCGCCAGCTGCGCGACATCGCGGCGCGCATTCCGGTCGTCGCGATCCTCGGACAGACGGCGGCCTCGGGCGGCTATATGGTGGCGCTGGGGGCTGACCGTATTTTCGCCCGCGAAGGCACGATAACCGGCTCGATCGGCGTCCTGATGCAGACCGCCGACGTCACTGGACTGCTTCAAAAACTGGGCGTGTCGATGGAGCAGATCAAATCCGCGCCGATGAAGGCGGTTCCCAATCCCTTCGAGCCGATGACCGACGAAGGACGCCGCGCCGTCCGCGCGATCATCGACGACACGCATGCGATGTTCGTCGACATGGTGGCCGGACGCCGCGCCCTCGCGCCGGACGCCGCGCGCCGTCTCGCCGATGGCCGGGTCTATACCGGGCGCCAGGCCCAGACGCTCGGCCTCGTCGACGAACTCGGCGGCGAGGACGCGGCGCGTGCCTGGCTGACGAGCGCGCGAGGCGTTTCCGCCGGATTGCCGGTCCGCGACATCAAGCCCCGCTTCCCGGACGCGCGCGGGCTCGACATCGGCGCCTCCATCACTGCGGTCCTGCGCGGAAAACCCTATCTGCCGGAACGACTTACCATTGACGGGCTGGTGGCCCTTTGGCACCCTGACCTTGGGGCGCGATGACGCCGCTGAGCCGCGCCGGCCGCCCCGACGTCCCATTTTCTCGCACCCCGGCCCGACATGACGAAGTCCGAGTTGATACAGCGCATCGCCGATGCGCATGTCGATCTCTACCAGCGCGACGTCGAGAAGATCGTCGGCGCGATCTTCGACGAGATCGCACGTGCGCTCGCTCAGGGTCAGCGCGTGGAGTTGCGCGGCTTCGGGGCGTTTTCGGTGAAGCAGCGCGCGGCCCGAGTCGGGCGCAATCCGCGCACCGGCGACTCGGTCGATGTTTCGGAGAAGTTCATCCCCTTCTTCAAGACCGGCAAGGAACTGCGCGAGAAGCTCAACCCCAAGGGTTGACCGGCGGCGCACACCGGACGGAGCCGCGACGATGAGACCTTCGTTCTGGATCGCCGGTGTGCCGCTGCTCTTCTGCGGCGCCTTTTTCGCGATCGCGAACCGCGAACCCATCTCGATCGACCTCTGGCCCCTTTCGGAACGCATTGAAACGCCGCTCTTCGTAGCGCTGGTGACGGCACTCTACGCAGGCGTGGCGCTCGGTGCGCTTGTCGCCTGGTGGGCTGGGCGTCATGGGCGTCGCGCGGCGCGCGATGCCCGGCGCCGCGCCACCGAACTTGAGACGGAGATCCAGCGCATGCGTAAACGGCTCGAAGACAATGAAACCAGGGCCGGCACGATGACCACCGGGCTCCCCACGACGGTGCGCCCATGACCCGCAGTTTCGACGCGGCGCAGGTCCGCGACGCCTTGCCGAGCCCGGCTCTTGTGGCCGCGCTTCGCGACGCCTTCCGCGGCAACGCGACGACGCCCACACGCCACCACCACCGCATCCCGGTTCCCGGCTCACCTGAAGCCATGCTTCTGCTGATGCCATCCTGGATGGAAGGTCGCTATGTCGGCGTGAAGATCGTCTCGGTGTTTCCGGGCAACGCGGCGCGCGGCCTCGACTCGGTCCAGGGCAGCTATCTGCTGCTGTCGGGAGACACCGGGGAACCCCTGGCGAACATCGATGGCCGCATGCTCACGCTGCGGCGTACATCCTGCGCCTCCGCGCTGGCTGCCGACTATCTGGCGCGCCCGGACAGCAGCCGTCTTCTGATGATCGGGACCGGCGCGCTCGCGCCGCATCTGATCGAAGCCCATGCTGCGGTCCGGCCAATCCGCGAGGTCGCGATCTGGGGCCGCGACCCCGCCAAGGCCGCACGCATCGCCGACTCGTTCGCCCTGCCCGGGATCAGCCTGCGCGCGGCGACCGACCTCGAGACCGAGATCCGCGCGGCAGACATCGTCAGTTGCGCGACCCTGTCGAAGACACCGCTGGTGCGGGGGGAATGGCTGCGCGCGGGCCAGCATGTCGACCTTGTCGGCAGCTACGCCCGCGAGATGCGCGAGGCCGACGATGCGACCATCGCGCGGGCGCGCGTCTACGTCGACACGCCGGCAGCGATCCTCGAATCGGGCGACATCGCCGAGCCGATCGCGAACGGAACGCTGAGCGAATCGCAGATCGCGGGCACGCTCTTCGACCTCGCGCGCGGCACGGCGACGGGTCGCGGTGGATCCGGGGAGATCACGCTGTTCAAATCCACGGGTACGGCGATCGAGGATCTTGCGGCGGCGATCCTAGTCTACGATACGGCGCGCAGCTGAGCCGGTCCAATGAAGGGAAAACGCCATGCTCCTGCGTAGCCTGCTAGCCGGTTTCGTCCTCGGGGTCGTCGCGATCCTGACCTTCCATCAGGGCGCGATCGGACTGATGAACGCCTATGGGCTGGTCCCCAACCCGCCCTTCCGGATGCAACCGGTCGGGCCGCTTGGCATACCCGCGGTTCTGAATGCGGCGTTCTGGGGCGGCGTCTGGGGCATCGTCATTTTTCTGGTGACCGGCAAACTGCGCAGCGACGGTCTGCGGATACTGGCCGCGCTCGTGATCGGCGCGGTCGGCGCGACCGCGATCGGCTGGTTCGTCGTGGCGCCGCTCAAGGGCCTGCCGATGGCGCAAGGCTGGAACGTCAATGCGATGTGGCGTGCGCCGCTGATCAATGGCGCCTTCGGCCTGGGCTGCGGACTGCTTGCCCAGGGCGTCGCCACATTGTTCGCCGTCAGGCGCTGAAGCCGCCGCGGCGTCACCGGGAGAACGACATGACCACCAGCGCCAGCCGGATCTTCGTCGGCATCGACCGCAGCGATCGAGACGGCGCGCGCGCGGAGATCGGGCGGCTCGCGGGCACGGGCTGCGCGATCAAGCTCGGCCTGGAGTATTTCGTCGCCAACGGTCCGGAGGGCGTGCGCGCCGTCCGCGCCGGGCAAAAGCTCTTCCTCGACCTGAAGCTGCACGACATTCCGAACACCGTCGCCGGGGCGACGCGTGCGGCCTGCCAGGTGAAGCCTGATTTCCTGACCCTTCATGCGAGCGGAGGGAGCGCGATGATGCGCGCGGCGGTCGCGGCGGCCGCCGATGCGGGTGACGCGGATGCGCCCAGGCTGCTCGCCATCACCGTCCTGACCAGCCTCGACGAATCGGATCTCGTGTCCTGCGGCCAGATCGGACCGGTGCAGGATCAGGCGCGCCGGCTCGCCGATCTCGCACAGCGCGCCGGCGTCGCGGGCATCGTGTGCTCGCCGCAGGAGGTCGCGACGCTGCGCCGCCAATGCGGTCCGGATTTCGTGCTGGTGACGCCCGGGATCCGCCCCGCCTGGGCCGCGAGCGGCGACCAGAAGCGCATCATGACGCCCGCAGAGGCGATCGCGGCCGGGGCCGATCATCTGGTGATCGGCCGTCCGATCACCCAAGCCACCGATCCCGCCGCGGCGCTGGCGCGGATCTGCGCCGAGATCGACGCCTTGGCATGACCGCCGCGGTGAAGATCTGCGGCATCAACACGCCCGAGGCCGCAGCCGCGGCCGCGACGAGCGACTTCGCAGGCTTCGTCTTCTTCCCGCGCTCTCCACGGCATGTCTCCCCGGAGCAGGCCGGCGCGATTGCCGCGGCATTGCCCGCGACCGTCCGCCGGGTCGCCGTCACCGTCGATGCCGATGACGCGTTGATCGGCGCGATCGTCGCGGAACTCAGGCCGGATCTTATCCAACTCCACGGCCAGGAGCCGCCGCAACGGGCATGCGATCTGACCGCGCGCTTCGGCATCGGGACGATCAAGGCGCTCGCGATCGCCGAGCCAGCCGACCTGGAGGCGGCCCGGGCCTATGCCGATTCGGTCGACTGGCTCCTCTTCGACGCCAAGCCCCCCGCGCGGGCTGGCGCGCTGCCCGGCGGCAACGCCGCCAGCTTCGACTGGCGCATGCTCGTCGGCCGCACCATGCCGCGCCCCTGGTTCCTCTCGGGCGGGCTCGACGCCGACAATGTGCGCGCCGCCATCGCGCAGAGCGGCGCGCGGGCGGTGGATGTCTCCTCCGGCGTCGAGGTGTCGCCAGGGCGCAAGGATCCGGCGCGGATCGCAGCCTTCCTGCGCGCAGCCCGCGGTTGAGCGGAACGAAAATCGGGCTTGGCCGGTCCCTTGGCCTGCCCTAGAACGACCAGCCATGGCCACCGCATTGAACTCCCTCCGCAACCAGCCGGACGAGCACGGACATTTCGGCGCCTATGGCGGCCGTTATGTCGCCGAAACGCTCATGCCGCTGATCCTCGAGCTCGAAGCCGCCTACACGGCGGCCAAGGCCGATCCCGCGTTCCAGAAGGAACTCGACTACTATCTCGAGCACTATGTGGGACGCCCGAGCCCGCTCTTCTTCGCCGAGCGGCTGACGCGGCATCTCGGCGGCGCGAAGATCTATTTCAAGCGCGACGAGCTCAATCACACCGGCTCGCACAAGATCAACAACTGCATGGGCCAGATCCTGCTCGCGCGCCGCATGGGCAAGAAGCGGATCATCGCCGAGACCGGCGCCGGCCAGCACGGCGTGGCGAGCGCAACCGTCTCGGCGCTGTTCGACCTTCCCTGCGTCGTCTACATGGGCGCGACGGATATCGAACGGCAGGCCCCGAACGTCTTCCGCATGAAGCTGCTGGGCGCCGAAGTGCGACCCGTGACATCGGGCGCCGGCACGCTCAAGGACGCGCTCAACGATGCGCTGCGCGACTGGGTCGCCAACGTCGAATCGACCTTCTACATCATCGGCACGGTCGCCGGACCACACCCCTACCCGGCGATGGTCCGCGACTTCCAGTCGGTGATCGGGCGCGAGACGAAGGAACAGATGCGCCGCCAGGAAGGCCGCTTGCCAGACATGCTCGTGGCCTGCATCGGCGGTGGCTCCAACGCCATGGGACTTTTTCATCCGTTCCTGGACGACGGCGGCGTCGAGATCGTCGCCGTCGAGGCGGGTGGCCACGGCATCGAAACCGGCAAGCATGCCGCATCCCTCACGGGAGGCAGGCCGGGCGTCCTGCACGGCAACAAGACCTACCTGCTCCAGGACGCCGACGGCCAGATCACCGAGGCTCATTCGATTTCGGCCGGTCTCGACTATCCCG
The DNA here is from genome assembly GCA_903860935.1 of uncultured Rhodospirillales bacterium. Classification (GTDB taxonomy): domain Bacteria; phylum Pseudomonadota; class Alphaproteobacteria; order CACIAM-22H2; family CACIAM-22H2; genus CAIOSQ01. The sequence continues at coordinate 8,032 of CAIOSQ010000036.1, forward strand.
GCATCGGCCCGGAACATGCGTGGCTGCATGATACCGGGCGGGTGACCTATGTCTCCGCGACCGATGAAGAGGCGCTGGAAGCGTTCAAGCTCTGCGCCCGGCTCGAGGGCATCCTGCCTGCCCTTGAGCCCGCGCACGCCCTCGCCGAGGTGATCAAGCGCGCGCCACGGATGGGCAAGGATCAGACCATCGTCATGAACATGTGCGGCCGCGGCGACAAGGACGTCTTCGCGATCGCCGAACGTTTCGGGGTGACGCTGTGAGCCGGATCGCGCCGCGCTTCGAGGCGCTGCGCCGCGAGGGCCGCGCCGGCCTCGTCACCTACGTGATGGCCGGCGATCCGGATGCGGCGACCACAGCGCGAATCCTTGCCGGATTGCCGGCCGCGGGCGCGGACATCATCGAACTCGGCATGCCCTTCTCCGATCCCATGGCCGATGGTCCGGCGATCCAGGCAGCCGGCCTGCGGGCGCTCGCCGCTGGCATGACGATGAAATCGACGCTCGACCTCGTACGTGGGTTCCGAAAGGGCGACACGCAGACCCCGGTCGTCCTGATGGGCTACTTCAACGTCCTCTTCGCCTACGGGGTCGCGCGCTTCATGCGCGACGCGCGCGAGGCCGGCGCCGACGGCGTCATCGTCGTTGACCTGCCCCCCGAGGAATCGGCCGAGGCCGCGCCGCATGCCACGGCGGAGGGGCTCGACTTCATCCGCCTCGCCACCCCTACGAGCGACGACAAGCGCCTGCCGCATATCCTCGCCGGCGCGAGCGGCTTCCTCTACTACGTCTCGATCCTCGGGATCACGGGGACGCGCAGCGTCGACGACGCCGCGGTTCGCGAGGCGATCGGCCGTCTGCGTCGGCACACGACCATGCCCGTCGCCGTCGGCTTCGGGATCAAGACGCCGGAATCCGCCGCCGCCATCGCGCGTGACGCGGATGCCGTGGTCGTCGGTTCGGCCATCGTGCAGGCTGTCTCCGACACCCTCGACGCCGAC
>CAIOSQ010000037.1 GCA_903860935.1 uncultured Rhodospirillales bacterium
CTTCTCGCACAGGACATGCGCGCCGGCCTCCAGCGCCGCCAATGTCATCGGCGCGTGCTGACGCGTCGGCGTGGCGATGCAGACCAGATCGAAGCGGTGCGCGTCGAGCATGCGCCGCCAGTCGCCATAGGCGGCGGGAACACCGAATTGACGCGCCGCCTCGGCCGCGCTCGTTTCGCGCGCACTCGCGATCGCCACGACCTCCACGCCGTCGACATGACGCAGCGCGGGCAGAAACGCCGCCTTCGCGAAGCTCGCACCGATGATCCCGATCTTCATGACGCCCTCCGGTCGACACCCATTATCGGCGATACTTTACGCTCTCGACGCAGACAGTACGACGATATGCTCTCGGTCATCCGCGTATCCCATCGGGCGACGCGATGATCCGCATCTTCGACCGGAAGCCGAGTGCAGACCGACGCGAACACCGCCCCCTCTCCCGCCCGCATCGGGTTCGTCGCCGGCGCGCGGGTCGCGGTGGGGACGCCGGCGCTGGTGCTGGCGGCGTCCTATGTCGGGTTCGGGGGGTTCGCGCGCGACAACGGGTTGGGGCTCGATCTGGTCCTGTTCTCGACCCTGACGGCCTGGGCCCTTCCGGGACAGATCGTGATGATCGAACTCTACGCTGCCGGCGCGCCGCTCGTCGCGATCGCCCTGGCGGTGGCGCTCGCCAATCTCCGTCTCGCGCCGATGTCGACCGTGATCATGCCGGTCATCGCGCTCGAGGGCCGGCCCGCCTGGCGCCTCTACCTGGCCGCGCATTGGGTGGCGGTCACGGGATGGGCGCTGACGATGCTGCATGGGCCGGGGCGGCCACGCGCCGAAAGGCTCGCCTGGTTCATGGGCTGCGTGCTGACCCTGTGGGCCGGCTCGTTGATCGGCTGCATCCTCGGCCATCTCGCGGCCGGCATCTTCCCCCGGCCGCTCTCGCTCGCGCTCGTCTTCCTGAACCCCGTCTATTTCATGCTGCTCTGTCTCCAGGATCTGCGCGACCGCCAGCGTCTGCTCTCGGTCGTGATGGGCGGCGGGATCTGCGCGCTCCTGCATCCGGTGCTCCCGGGCTGGAGCCTTCTGCTCGCCGGGCTCGGCGGCGGCACGGCCGGGTTCCTGCTCGCACGGTGGCTGCGATGACGTGGAGCCCGTCCGAAGCCTACATGGCCGCGCTGATCGGCGCGCTCGCGACCTATCTCTGGCGCGGCTTCGGCGTCGCCGTCGGATCGCGCATCGACCCGCAGGGCCGATTCTTCGCGTGGCTGAGCTGCGTCGCCTACGCGGTACTCGCGGCGCTCATCCTGCGGCTCATCGCCTTTCCGGCCGGCAGCCTCGCGGAACTGCCCGCCACTGCCCGCATCGGCGCCGCCGTCCTCGCCGCGGTCGCCTTTCTGCTTTTGCGTCGCAACGTCTTCCTGGGCTGCGTGGCCGGCTCCGGCGCGATCGCGGTGGCTGCGTCGATGCCGTGACGGCGGTCGCGCGGCTCAGACCAGCCCGTCCCGATCGGCGGACCGGCGCGGCACCGGCGCGCGGCCGCCGCGCAGCGGTGTCGGCGCCCGCGACGGGACGGGAAGCGCCGCGCAGACCTTGCGCAACTCGTCGATCAGACGCCGACACGCGGGCGACAGCACGCTGCGGCGCCGCAGCGTGAGCCCGACCGGCCGATTCCAGTCGAGCCAGGAAATTCCCGCGGGCACGACCCCGGCGCATTCGCGCCCCGGCTCCAGCGTGACCGAGGGCAGATAGCCGAGGCAGTCGGTCTCCAGCAGCATCGCGCGCATGAAGGCCAGCGCATTGGTCTCGATCGCGATCCGTGGCGGCTCGAGCCCGGCCGCCACCACGCATTGCTCGAGATGCTGGCGCGTGACGATCGATGTCGCGGGCAGGACCCAGCGATAGCGCGCGAGCTCGGCGGGCGGCGGCGCGCGGCGCTGGCGCAGCGGATGACCGGGAAGGCAGGCGACGACTACGCGATCGACGAAGAGCCGCTCCTCGACGAGGTCCGAATTGCCCGGCTGGTCGACCAGATTCGACAGCACCGCGTCGATCTCGCCCGCGCGCAGCCATTCGAAGAGCCGGTCATGCAGGCCGCCGACCACCGTCACCTTGAGATCGTCGTTCCCGGCAAGCAGGCGGGCGGTCGCGATCGGAAGCACGCTGGCGATGACGCTGGGCGCCGAGCCGATCGCGATCCGGCCCTCGCGCCCGTCGCGGATCGCGCGCACCGCGCGTTCCGCCTCGGTCATCTCGATCGCGATGGCGCGCGCATGCTGTGCCAGCTCCCTGCCAAACTCTGTCGCAACGACGCCGCGCGCCGTGCGTTCGAAAAGCTGGACCCCGAGATGCGCCTCGAGCCGCCGCAGGCTCTTGCTCAACGCCGGCTGCGAGATGCCGAGCACGCGCGCGGCACGCGCCAGACTTTTGTGTTCGATCAGCGCCGCGACATGGCGCATCTGCTGCGTCTGCATGGACCTGCCTCCCGGAACTATGACTGGAAGTTATAGCTCGAAGACCCTGCGGTAGTTGTGGCCGATGCGGCCGCGTGCCAGACTTCACGCGTCGGAGGAGCCGTTCGACGGCGTCCGCCGAGGGGGAGGAATGACGAGCGACAGGACTGCCAGGCGCGATGCGACCTTCGCGATCGCCATGATCGCCGCCGGGGCGCTGACGATCTGGGGCGTGCGTAACCAACCGCGCGCGCCATTCGACCCCGTGGGTGCCGCCGCGATCCCCTTCTGGACCGCGATCGCCGTGATCGCGCTCGCGTCCATCCTCCTGGCGCGGATCATCCTCGGCCATGCCACGCGCGGCGGCGCGGTCTCTCTTTTCACCTCCGCCGACGCGATCGACGACGGCTACACAGTCGAGCCGCGCTACTCGCTCGCCGCCGCCCTCTGCACCGCCGCCTTTGCCGCGGCCCTCCCCTTCGCGGGGTTCCGCCTCGCATCGATCGGGTTCATGCTCGTCCTCGGCTGGCTGCTCAGCGATCGCACGCCACGGGCGGTCGCGATCGTCGTCGCGGTCGCGATCCTCGGCGGCGCGGGGCTCGATGCCGGGTTCCGCGCGCTCATGATCGACCTGCCCTGAGGCCCGGCGCATGGATCTCGGACAGGCTTTCCTCGACCTGCTCGCGCCCGGCCCGCTGGTCCTGCTGCTGGTGGGTACGCTGCTCGGCATCGTCGTCGGCGCGCTGCCGGGGCTGACGGGCGGCGCGCTGCTTGCCCTGTCGCTGCCCTTCACCTACCGGATGACCAGCGTCGATGGCGTGATCTTGATGACGTCGATGTATGTCGGCGGGATCTCCGGCGGCCTGATCACCGCGACGCTGATGCGCATTCCGGGCGAGCCCTCGGCGGTCGTGACGACGCTCGACGGCTTTCCGATGGCGCGCGGCGGACGGCCTGGCCGCGCGCTGGGCCTCGGCATCTCCGCCTCGCTGATCGGCGGCGCGCTGTCCTGGCTCGTACTGGTCCTGCTGTCGCCGTCGATGGCGCGACTGGCGCTTGTCTTCGGACCGTTCGAGAACTTCGCCCTGGTGCTGATGGCGCTCGTGCTGATCGCGACGTTGAGCCAGGGTTCGGTGATCAAGGGTCTGCTCGCGGGCCTGTTCGGCATGCTCGTCTCCTATCCCGGCATCGACGAGACCTCGGGGCAGCGCCGTCTCAATTTCGGCTTCGACGAGATGGCCGGCGGGTTCAGCACGCTGGCCATCATCCTCGGCGCCTTCGCGATCAGCCAGGTCTTCGCCGATGCGATGCATGCCCGGCAGCGCTTCGAGAGCCTCGATCCCAGCCTGCGCGGCATATTCCTGTCGCCGCGCGACTATCTCCGCCAGTCCTGGAACATCCTGCGCTCGTCGGCGATCGGGGTCATCATCGGGATCCTGCCGGGCGTCGGAGCGAGCATCAGTTCGATCGTCGCCTATTCGACGGCGCGCAACATGTCGAAGACACCGGAGAAATTCGGCACCGGCTTCGACGACGGCATCGTCGCCGCGGAGACCGCCAACAACGCCAATACCGGCGGCGCGCTCATCCCGATGATCACCCTCGGCATCCCCGGCAGTCCCTCGGCCTCGATCCTTCTCGCCGCGCTGCTGATGCACAACATCCAGCCCGGGCCAACCCTGTTCACCAACGCGCCCCAGGTCGTCGGCGCGCTGATGGCGACGCATCTCGTCGCGCATGTCGCCATGTTCGCGATCATGATCGCCGGCTGTGTCCTGATCGCGCGCCTGATGTACATCCCGCGCGCCTATGTGCTGCCGATCGTGATCGTGCTCTGCGCCATCGGTGCGCTGGCGGAAAACGGCCGGATGTTCGACCTCTGGACCATGATCGCCTTCGGGGCCGTCGGGTTCCTGCTCGAACTCTGTGCGGTACCGCTCGGCCCCTTCGTGATCGGGCTGCTGCTCGCGCCGCTGGCCGAGATCCAGCTGCGCGCGGGGCTCATGGCGACAGACGGGTCGCTCTGGCCGATCCTCCAGCGCCCCGTAGCATGCAGCCTCCTCGCGGTGTCGGCGGCGATGTTCGCGTGGCCGCTCTGGCGGGATTGGCGACGCAGCGCCGACGCGCGCGCGCGGCTTGGAACACAAACCACCGGGAGACCATCATGAAGCGGAGACATTTCCTCGCAGCGACCGGCGCCGCCGGCCTCGCGGCCCATACGGCCAGCGCCCAGACCTATCCCGAAAAACCCATCCGGATCGTCGTTCCGAACCCGACCGGCGGCAGCGCCGACTATGTCGCCCGGTTCTTCCAGACGCCGCTGCAACGGATCCTTGGGCAGGGTGTCGCGATCGCCAACGTGGTGGGCGGCGGCACGTCGATCGGCAATCGTCAGGTGCGCGACGCCGCGCCCGACGGCCATACCGTCCTCGCGATCCATCAGGCCCTGCTGACGGCGGCCACCCTGAAGGTCATGGATTTCGGTCCGGAAGCCTTCGCCCCGGTGGCTCAGGTCGCGACCGAGTACACGGCGGTCGTCGTCAACCGCAAGGCCGCCTATCAGACGCTTCCCGCGGTGATCGCCGCGGCCAAGGCCGGCGACCTGAAAGCCGGCGTCCAGATCGGCGCGATCAACCATTTCCTGTTCCTGTCGCTGAGCGATGCCACCGGTACGAAGTTCCGCTACGTGAACACCGGCGGCGGCGGACCGACGCGCACGGCGCTCGCCGGTGGCCATGTCGACGTGGCCTTCCTGACGGTCAACGAGGCGAAGCCGCTCGTCGATTCCGGGGATCTCGCCATCGTCGCGCTCTTCGCGCCGTCGCGCCTGCCCGCGTGGCCGAATCTCCCGACCGCGCGCGAACAGGGGACCGATCTTCTGCTCAACCTCAGTTACTGGTGGTGGATGCCCAAGGCGACACCGCGCGACCGGGTCGACCGCTTCGCCGAGGCGCTGCGCACCGGTAGCCAGGAACCGGAGATCGTCGCCAAGTTCGCCGAGTTCAACATGGTCCCCGCCTTCCTGAAGGGGGCCGAACTCGAAGCCGAAATCACCCGCCAGTACGAGAACATGAAGGCACTGGCGGCGCGCAACAACGTCACCGCGGGCTGATTCCGCGCACACACGCAACGGAGGTTCCGATGAACATCGATACCAAGCGCCGCGATCTCCTCGCCGGAGGCGCGATGGCGGGCGCCGTGGCCGGCATGGCCTGGACCCCGCGCGCCGGGGCGCAGACCCCGAAGGCGGCCCCCTTCACGATCGTCATCAACAACTCGCCCTGGTTCGATGGCTTCCGCAAGACGGTGGAGGATTACGAGAAGGAGACCGGCAACAAGGTCAATCTCGACGTCAATCCCTTCGGCGGCAGCCTCGAGAAGCAGCGCGCCTCGGTCCGCGCCAAGGACGGGATGTTCGACCTGCTGATCATGAACGGCCTGTACTACCAGGAAATGTATCATGGCGGCTTCCTCACCCCGATCAACGACATCGATCCGAAGTTCCGCCTCGATCCGCAGATGATCGCCTACGACAACACGGTGTTCTGGGACGAGGCGACGAAGACGCACGATCCCAAGGGCAAGCTGATGTCGGTGCCCGTGAACGGGAACATCCCGCTGCTGCTGTACCGCGCGGATCTCTACGAGCAGAACAAGTTGCAGGTGCCGAAGACCTGGGACGAGTTGCTCGCCAACGCGAAGAAGCTGCACAACCCGCCGCGCATGTACGGCATCGTCCAGCGCGGCGCGCGTGGCGCACCGAACGACGTCTCCTACGACTGGTGGCCGTATCTCTACAGCTTCAACGGCAGCCTGTTCCGCGACGAGGCCAAGGGTGACTTCACCGTCACCATCAACAGCAAGGAAGCCAAGGCGGCGCTCGATTTCTACATCCGCATGGCCAAGGAGGCGGGGCACCCGCAGACCGGCGGCCTCGCCCAGGCGCAGATCATCCAGAACATGGTCACCGGCCGCGCGGCGCACGCGCTGCTCGTGATCGCGGCGTGGTCGCAGATGGACGATCCGACCAAGTCCGCTGTCGTCGGCAAGGTCAACGCGGCCTGCGTGCCGGGCAGCGCCACCGGCAAGCCTGCGCCGGTCCTCGGCCATTGGCTCGGCGGCATCCCGAAGAACGTGCCGAAGCCGCGCCAGGAAGCCGCCCTCACCTTCCTCGCCTGGTTCCAGAGCCGCAACGCGCAGATGAACTACCTCAAGGCCGGATCGCCGCCGGTTCGACAGGACGTGCTGTCCGACCAGGAATTGTGGAAGGATCCCAAGAACCGCTGGATGCCGGCGATGGCGGAAAGCTCGCAATATGTCCGCCTGATGTGGAGCGTCCCCGAAGGCGCCCAGATCGGCGACATCCTCGAACTGCGTCTCAACCAGGCCGTCATCGGAGAGCTGACCTCCGACAAGGCGTTGAACATGATCGCCGACGAGACCCACACGATCATGCAGCGCGCCGGCTACAAGACCGGCCGCATCGCACCGCTGTGACCGCGTTCGGCATCCCGCGTCGCTCCCTCCGCCGTGGCGCCTTGCGCGCCCCGGCGGCCCAGGGTGCGGGCGGCACGGCATGACCGCCGCCGCGACGATGCATGACGGGCGCTGGCGCGTCATCGCGCTGACGCCCGTCACCGCGATCTTCCTCGCCATGTCGGTGCTCCCCGTCCTCAATCTGATGGCGATGAGCGTGCACGACATCGGCTGGAGCGGCGGACGCTCGGTCTGGACCTCGGCCGGAGCCGTGCATTACCAGCGTCTCGCCGAGGATACGCTCCTCCACGCGGGCATCTGGAACACCCTCGTCTTCTCGGTGGTCGCGGTCGCCATCCAGATCGTGCTCGGCTTCTTCCTCGCCTGGGCGGTCAGCCGCATCGACCGCGGCCGCGTGCTCTACCGGACGATCTTCATCCTGCCGATCCTGGTCCCCGGGATCCTGATCGGGGCGATCTGGAAGCTGATGCTCAATTTCGATTTCGGCCTCGCGAACGCGATCCTCGAGGTCTTCGGCGCCGAGCCGCGCGACTGGCTCGGCACGCGCGCGCTGGCGCTGCCGTCGGTGATCCTCGTCGACATCTGGCATTGGACGCCGTTCTGCTTCCTGCTGCTGCTCGCCGGCTTCGAATCCATGCCCCAGGACGTGCTCGAGGCGGCACGGGTCGATGGCGCCGGGATATGGGGCGAACTGCGCCATGTCCTCGTCCCGATGATGATGCCGGTGATCGTCGTCACCTTCCTCTTCCGCTTCGTGTCGTCGCTGAAGGTCTTCGACGAGATCTATCTGCTCACCGGCGGCGGGCCAGGCTCGGCGACCGAGGTCGTGAGCTACACGATCTACCGGACCTTCTTCACCCAGGACCGCATGGGCTATGGATCGGCGATGTCGATCGCCGTGCTGTTCGGGATCACCCTCGCCATCGCGCTGACCCTGGGCGCATCGCGCCGTCATGGAGCGCGCCCGTGAGCCCGGCCGCACGCGGCGGGATCGCGCTGTCCCATTTCTTCCTGATCGTCGTCGCCGCCTTCGTGCTGGTGCCGTTCTTCTGGATCGTCGCGGCGGGCTTCAAGACCCAGATCTCGCTCCTCCAGGGCGAGATCTTCTTCACGCCCACCCTCGCGAGCTTCCGCGAGGTGCTGTTCTCCAAGACCACCGAGTTCCTCGACAACACGCTCAACAGCCTGATCGTCGCCGCCGGCAGCACGCTGGTGATCCTCGTCGCGGCGACGCTTGGCGGCTATGCGATCGAGCGCATGGGCACGCCGCGCTGGCTCGTCCATGCGCTGCTCGGCTGGGCGGTGGTGTTCCACATGGTGCCGCCGATCACGCTGGTCGCGGCATGGTTCCCGCTCTATCGCGAGCTTGGCCTCGACAACACCTATGCCGGGCTGATCCTTGGCCATGTCGCGGTCCACCTGCCGATGGCGCTCTGGCTGATGGCGAATTTCGTGCGCGACGTGCCGGTCGAACTCGAGGAAGCGGCGCGCATCGACGGGTGCAGCACGCCCTGGCTGATCTGGCGCATCATCGTGCCGCTGCTCGCGCCCGGCCTCGCCGCGACCGCGATCCTGATGTTCATCTTCAGCTGGAACGAATTCGCGGTGGCGCTCAACCTCACGGCCAAGCAGACCGCGACCATCCCCGTGGCGATCGCGAAATTCGCCCAGGGCTACGAGATCAAGTACGGGGAGATGGCGGCGACCGCGGCCCTGTCCCTGGTGCCGGCGCTGCTCTTCCTGCTCTTCGGGCAGCGCTACATCGTCAAGGGTCTGACCACGGGAGCTGTGAAGTAACGATGCCAAGGTTGTTCGGACAGGACCTCACCCGCCGCGACTTCGAACGCCATGTCGGCGCGACGCGTCAGGTGGCGGGGATCGACCTCGTCGCCTTCGCGGACGGCGCCGAGCAGGGCGTGCGCGCCCTGCAATTCCGGACCGGCGGCGGGCTCGAATTCTCGGTGCTCGTCGACCGCAGCATGGATATCGGGCGTTTTGACCTGCGCGGCACGCCGTTCGCCTGGCAATCCGCCACCGGCTTCCGCAGCCCCGCCTATCTCTCGGCCAACGCCGATGGCGGCACGGGTTTCATGCGGGGCTTCTCGGGCCTGTTCTGCACCTGCGGCTTCGATCACGTGCGCCAGCCTGACCGCGGTCCGGCCGATCATTTCGACATGCCGCTGCGCCGCGAGATGGCGTATCCGATGCACGGGCACGGCGCCTTCCAGCCGGCGCGCCTCGAGGGCTATGGCGAGACCTGGGACGGCGATAGCTGCACGCTCTGGTGCGAGGGAACGGTCGTCCAGGCGGCGGTGATGGGCGAACACCTGACGATGCGCCGCCGCATCGAGGCGCGGATCGGCGAAAACTGGCTGCGCATCGTCGATACGATCGAGAACCGCGGCTTTTCGCGCACGCCGCATATGCTGCTCTATCACATCAACGCGGGCTGGCCGCTGCTCGACGCGGGCGCGCGCTTCGCCGCGCCGATCCTGCGCACCCGTGCCGCGAACATGCCGCGCGAGAGCCAGCAGGCCGGCTACCGGACGCAGCAGGGTCCGCAACCGCGCTTCGTGCAGCAGGTCTTCGACCACGAGGTCGCCGCCGACGCCGCCGGCCGCGTGCCGACCGCGCTGATCAACGACGCGCTCGGTCTCGGCTTCGCGGTCGAGTTCGATGGCGCGCGCTTCCCGTGCCTGCAGCAATGGCAGGCGCTGGGCGACGGCGTGTACGGCTTCGGCATCGAACCGGTGACGACGCGCTGGGGCGATCGCGCGGTCGCCGAGCGTAGCGGCGAGATCATCTGGCTCGAACACGGCGAGAGCCGCGTCTACGACACGCGCCTCGCGGCGCTGGATGGCGCCGCGGCGATCGCCGCCTTCGACGCCCGGGTCGCCGCGATACACCCGCAGGCCGCGGACGAATTTCCCCACCGTACCGAGCAGCCGCAAGGCGGTCCCTTCATCCCTTCCATGCCGAGGATCCGATGAGCCAGAAGCCCACCAACGTCCTTTTCATCCTGTCCGACGAACATACCCGCGACGTCGCGGGCTGCTACGGCGACAAGATCGTCAAGACACCGAATATCGACGCGCTCGCCGCGCGCGGGACGAAGTTCACCGCCGCCTACACGAACTGCCCGATCTGCGTCCCCGCGCGCGCCAGCCTGCAGACCGGGACCTATGTCGCGGAGAACGCGTGCTGGGACAATGCGCACCCGTATGACGGCTCGATCCGCGGCTGGGGCCACCGGCTGCGCGAGCAGGGCCATCACACGATGTCCATCGGCAAGCTGCATTTCCGCTCCGACAAGGACGACAACGGCTTCATCGAGGAGATCATCCCCCTGCATGTCGTCGACGGCCAAGGCGATCTGCTCGGCCTGATCAGGCGCCCTGAGCCGGCCGCCCGCGGCGGCATGCCCGACCTCGCGAAAGCGGCAGGTCCGGGCGAATCGACCTACGCGAACTACGACCGCAACATCCGGGATGGCGCGATCGAGTGGTTGACCACGCGGGCAAGCAAGCTGGACAAGCCCTGGGCGCTGTTCGTGTCGATGGTGAAGCCGCACTTCCCGCTGGTCGCGCCGCCGGAATTCTTCGCGATGTATCCTCCGGAGAGCATGCCCATGCCCCGGCTCTACGGGCCTGACGCCTATCCGACCCACCCGTCGGTCAAGGCGCTGCGCGCGTGCATGAGCTACGACGACTTCTTCTCTCCCGAGAAGGTCCGCATCGCGCTCGCCGCCTATTACGGCATGGTGTCGTTCCTCGACGACAATATCGGCCAGATCCTGCGCGCGCTCGAAGCCGCTGGCCTCGCCGATACCACGCGCATCGTCTATTCGACCGACCATGGCGACAACCTGGGCAACCGCCATATGTGGGGGAAGTCGGTCCATTACGAGGAGGCTGCCGCGATTCCGATGATCGTGGCCGGTCCCGGCATCCCGGCGGGCAAGACCTGCAAGACGCCGGTCACGCTGGTCGACATCTATCCCACGATCGTGCGCAGCGTCGGCATCGAACCGGATGCACAGGACAAGGCGCTGCCCGGACAGTCGCTGGTCGAGATCGCCAACGCGCCCTGCGATCCCGAGCGCGTGGCTTTCGGCGAGTATCATGCCGCAGCCTCGATCACCGCCATGTACCTGGTTCGCAAGGGGCGCTGGAAATACATCCACCATGTCGGCTTCCAGCCCGAGCTGTTCGACCTGGAGACCGATCCCGGCGAGACGCGCGACCTCGGCACCGATCCCGCGCATGCGGCGACGGTCGCGATGATGGAGGCCGAGTTGCGCAAGATCATCGATCCCGAGGCCGTGAATGCGCGCGCCTTCGCCGACCAGGAGGCGAAGATCGCGCGCAATGGCGGCGTCGAGGCGCTGATCAAGCGGGGCGATTTCGGCTATTCGCCCGCCCCCGGCCAGAAGCCGGTCTTCGCCACGACGCTCGAGGCGTGACGCGCATGGCCCGCCAGCCAAACATCCTGCTGATCACCTCCGACCAGCAACGCGGCGATTGCTACGGCTTCGAGGGGCGGAAGGTCAGCACGCCGCATCTCGACATGCTCGCCGCCGGAGGCACGCGCTTTTCCGCCTGCATCACGCCCAACGTCGTCTGCCAGCCATCGCGCGCCTCGATCCTGACCGGGCTCCTGCCCCGGACCCATGGGGTGCGCGACAACGGCATCGACCTGGACAGCGATCTCGGCGAAGCCGGATGGGCGGGGACGCTGGCGGGCGCGGGTTATCGCAGCGGCTTCATCGGGAAGGCTCATTTCTCGACGTTCCATACCTTCGCGCCGTCGGGACGTCCGGAGTGCCGGTCGAGTTCGCAGGACTACGCGTCCGACTGGCACGGGCCGTACATGGGCTTCCAGCACGCCGAGATGATGATCGCAGGACACAACATGTTCCTGCCGCAGAAGCCGCCCGAGGGTCTTGCCTACGAGGCCTGGTACCACAAGGACGGCCGCGGCGAGGCCCTCGACAAGCTGTTCTTGACCCGGCTGCCACGCGATGTCGGCGCGGCGCAGACCTGGAACTCGGCCCTGCCGCCGGCCTTCCACAATTCGACCTGGGTCGGCGACCGTACGATCGATTTCGTGCGCGCGAACAAGGACAGGCCCTGGGTCGCCTGGGCGTCCTTTCCCGATCCGCATCACCCCTTCGATGCGCCGGCGCCGTGGTGCTACATGCACCATCCCGACGACGTGGATCTGCCGACGCATCGTACGCTCGATCTCGATCGTCGGCCCTGGTGGCACCGCGCCAGCCTGGAAGGCGAGCCGAAGCTCGCCGATCCGAAGCTGCGCGCCTTCCGCACCAAGCATTCGCGTACGCCGACCCAGACCGACGAGCAGCTGCGTCACCTGATCGCCAACTACTACGGCATGATTTCCCTGATCGACCACAATGTCGGTCGGATCATGATCGAGCTCGCGCGTCTCGGCATCGACCGCGACACGCTGGTCGTCTACTCGACCGATCACGGCGACTGGCTAGGCGATCACGGTCTGATCCTCAAGGGCCCGATGCATTACGACGGCTTGCTGCGCGTCGGCTGCATCGTGAGCGGCCCGGGTGTACCGAAGGGCAAGGTCGTGCCGCATCCCGTATCGACCCTCGATTTCGCTGCGACCTTCCACGACTACGCGGGCGTCGCGCCGTCGCGCGCGCTGCATTCGCGCAGCCTGCGCCCGCTGATCGAGGGCGACGCGTCCCGCGACTTCGCCTACAACGAATGGGATCTCAACGCGTCGCGCTGCGGCGTCGAGCTGCAGCTGCGCACCGTGCGCACGCGCACCCACAAGCTGACCCTCGAAGTCGTTTCGGGTGCGGGCGAACTCTATGATCTCGCCGGCGATCCGGCCGAGATGGACAATCGCTTCGGCGATCCGGCGATGGCGGCGGTCCAGCGCGAGTTGACCGACATGATCCGCAGCCGGCCGGACGATGTCCGCACGCCGCCGCCGGCCCCCGTTGGTATGGCCTGAGCGCGGAAGGACCCTGAGCCATGATCGAACGCGACGTCGATATCCGGACCGCGGAAGGCGTCATGCCCTGCTTCGTCGTCCACCCCGACGAGGGCATGCCGCTGCCGGTCGTCCTCTTCTACATGGACGCATTGGGCATCCGCGAGGAGCTGCGCGACATGGCGCGGCGCTTCGCGAGCGCGGGGTACTACGTTCTGCTCTCGAATCTCTATTATCGCTGGGGTGGTCCGAGCTTCGACACCGCGCCCCTCGCCGAGGGAAAGCTCGATCCGCGCATGATCGAACTGAACGGCGCGCTGAGCACGGACATGACCGTGCGCGACACCGCGGACCTCCTCGCCTTCGCAGCGGGCGACGGCGCGGCCGATGCCGTGCGCTGCGCGACGGTCGGCTATTGCATGGGCGGACGCCACGCGATCGCCAGCGCCGCCGCCTATTCCGGGCAGGTCAAGGCGATGGCATCCTTGCACGGTGGACGACTGGTCACCGATGCGCCCGACTCGCCGCATCGGTTGATCGCGGGCATGAAGGCCGAGGCCTATTTCGGCTGGGCCGACAAGGACGAGGTCGCGCCGCCCGAACACCAACGTGTCGTCGAGAACGCCCTCGCCCTGCGCGCCCTGCCGTACCGCGTCGAGTTCCACGACGGCGCGCTGCACGGCTTCACCTTCCCGGAGCGGTACTGCTACCACAAGGAAGCGGCCGAACGGGTCTGGGCGCGGCTATTCGCGATGTTCCGACGGACGTTGCGCGCCTGACCGCTCAGCCGCGGTCGCGCGGCGGATCGATGCGCAGCCGTTCGTAGGCTTCGGCCGGCGCGTGGTTGGCGGCCATGAGCTCGCGCAACAACCCGATCATCCGCGCCTCGACCGCTGGATCGCTCAGCGGGTGGAGCTGCCCTGGATCGGTCTCCAGGTCGTAGAGCCGCGTCTCGCTCTCGATCATCGTGCCCGGACCGTAATAGCGCTGCAGCGGCGAGCGCCGATGTACGGGAATGCGCATGAGCGGCACACCCTTGCTGAAGGGCATCGGCGGATGCAGCGTCGCGCCCGCCAGTTCCTCGGTCGTGAACATCTCGCGCATATGGGTGGGCATCACCGTGTACTGGTAGATCTCCTGTTCGAGGAGATCGAAGGGGTAGCGGTGATAGGTGTAGCGCCCGTCGGTCACGTTCACCGCGCCGCCGAAATAGCCGAAGATCGCGGCCTTGCGCGGCGACGGCGCGCCTGCGAGCAGCGGCAGCAGCGAAATCCCCTCGTTCTCCGGCGGCGGCGCGACACCGAAGAGGTCGAGCATCGTCGCAGCGATGTCCATCGTCTGCGTGAGCGCGCCGCACCTTGTTCCCTGCGCCTCCGGATGTCGGGGATCGTGGACGAAGAGCGGGATATGCACGATCTCCTCGTACATGTTCATCCGGTTCTTGGCCCAGAAATCGTGCTCGCCGAGCAGGAAGCCGTGATCGGTCGTGACCACGAGCGCCGTGTCCTTCCAGAGATCCTCGGCATCGAAGCGGTCGAGAAGTTCGCCGAGAAGCGAATCGCACATCGCGACCAGCGCGTAGTAATTCGCGCGCAGTTCCTCGCATTCCTCGGGCAGTTCGTCGACGCGGCCATAGCGCGGCCAGTCGCGTACCGGTCCGTTCCAACCGGTGCGGAACTGGTTGCGGAATCGCGGCGGCGCGTGGAAGGGCTCGTGCGGGTCGAAGGTCTCGATCTGCAGCAGCCAGTTGTCTGCGTCGCGGTTGCGCGCCAGGAAGTCGTGGCCATGCGCGAAGCACTGGACGGCGGGGAAGTCCGCCTCCTCGCGGATGAACTCGCGGTTGACGATATTGTGGCGGAAATACTCGCGCTGGCCGGTCGCGAATTGCCGCGCGTGATACATCTCGCGCAGGCGCTCCCAGGGCGGCTGCACCATCGCCTTCCACGGATCGCCTTCCTGGCCGCGGACGAATTCATAGGAATCGTAGCGGTTGTGATAGGTCATCCCGCCATCTTCCCAATAATGGAAATGGTCGGTGACCAGGTGGCTGTAGATGCCAGCCTTGAACAGCATCTCCGGGAAGGAATTGTCGAAGGGCTCCAACGGGCCCCAGCTGCGATGCAGGAAGGAGAGCCGCCCCGTCTGCATGTCGCGCCGTGCGGGCATGCACGGCAGGCTGCCGGTGTAATGGCGCTCGAAGGTCGTCGTGCGCCGCGCGAGGCGGTCGAAATTCGGCGTCGCGATGCGCGTCCCGCCATAGGCGCCGAGAAGATGACGGTTCAGCGAATCGAAAAGGACGAAGACGGCTTTCATCGGTACACTCCGGTGGCGCGCGGCGACGCGCGGAACTAGCGCAGGTCTTCCGGACGCGCGTTGCTGCGCGCGTCGTCTCGCAGGAACTGCGCGCAACGCTCACCGATCATGAAGGACGGCGCGTTGGTGTTGGACGATACCATCGTCGGCATGATCGACGCGTCCGCGATCCGCAACCCGTCCATGCCGTGCACGCGCAATTCGGCGTCGACCACAGCCATCGGATCGCTGCCCATGCGGCAGGTGCCGATCGGATGATAGGAGGTCGCGCCCAGCTTCGCGATGTGATCGAGCAGCGCCTCGTCGCTGGTCGCC
>CAIOSQ010000038.1 GCA_903860935.1 uncultured Rhodospirillales bacterium
CAACTCGATCGTGCTCGCCGCGCTCGTGCTCGGCTTCGAGAAGCCCTACGACCTCACCGACGAGCAGTTCGAGCAGGTCAAGCAGAAGCTGATCGAGCAGAAGAAGCTCCTGCTCACCTACTACGCCGGGTTCGACGAGGGCGTCCAGATTTTCGACGAAAACGACATCGCGCTGATGTTCTCCATGGGCGAGCCGCAGGTCGCCGCGCTCAAGGAGAAGGGCGTCAACGCCGCGCTGACCATCCCGAAGGAGAAGGCGATCGGCTGGCTCGACTGCTGGGTCGTCTCCAGCGGCGCGAAGGATGTCGATCTCGCCTACCAGTGGATCGACGCCACCCTCGACACGAAGGTCGGCACGCTGCTCTCGACCGAGAAGAGTTACGGCAACACCACCGATGAGGCCGCCAACGAAACGATCGGCATGACCTACGGCGACCGCCTAGCCTGGCTGCAGACGCCGGAGAATTTCGACAAGCGCGTCCAGATCTGGAACGAGGTCAAGGCCAGCTGACCATACGGCGTCCGCCTGCGCGGCCGGGACGAGCCGGCCGCGCGCGATCCCGATCAGGAACCTGCCCCGCCATGCCGTTTCCCACGATCTCGCCGATGCTGCCGGACCACCGGCCCAGCCTGCGCATCACCGACATCGAGTGTCATGCGCTGCTGGCGCCCGACTTCGACCCCGGCTTCACCTCCTCCGCCCAGGACAGTTTCGTCGTCGTCGTCCGCACCGACGAGGGGCTGTTCGGCGTCGGCGAAGCGGACGCCAATCCGTGGATGGCGAAGGCGTGCATCGAGGCCCCCGGCACCCACACGATGGGGCTTTCCATCCGCGACATGCTCATCGGGCAGGATCCGTTCGAGATCGGGGACCTCTGGAAACGCGCCTACATCGGCTCGGCCATGAACGGCCGCCGCGGGATGGTCATTCATGCCCTCTCCGCGGTGGAGATGGCGCTC
The DNA here is from genome assembly GCA_903860935.1 of uncultured Rhodospirillales bacterium. Classification (GTDB taxonomy): domain Bacteria; phylum Pseudomonadota; class Alphaproteobacteria; order CACIAM-22H2; family CACIAM-22H2; genus CAIOSQ01. The sequence continues at coordinate 961 of CAIOSQ010000038.1, forward strand.
TGGGATCTCTGCGGGAAGGCGGTCGGGTTGCCCGTTCACGCCCTCCTCGGCGGCGCGACCCGCGACGCCATCACGCCCTACGCCTCGCTGCAACCGGCTGGCGGCGGATTCGAGGCCTATCGCGACGCCCTTTGCGCCTCCGCCGAACGCGCGATCTCCCTCGGCTTCCGCGCGATCAAGACCGAAGTGACCATGAACGGCCCCTATGCCCACGACGGCATGCAGCAGCCCTGGGACCGCCACACCGACGTGCTCGCCGCCGTGCGCCGCACCATCGGCCCGGACGTGACGTTGATGGTCGACGTGCAATACCTGTGGAAGGACGCGGACACCTGCCTTTCGGTGATCGAGGACTGGGCAGAGTTCGATTGCTTCTTTCTCGAAACCCCGCTCTGGTCCGACAGCCTGCACGAGATCGCGAAGCTCGCCGAGCGCGCGCCCATGCCGATCGCCTTCGGCGAGTGGCTGGCGACCCGCTGGGAATTCGAGGATCTGATGGACATCGGTCACGTCCAGGTCGCGCAACCCGATGTCGGGCGCGTCGGCGGCATCGGGGAGGCCCGGATCGTCTGCGACATGGCGCGGGAACGGGGGCTCACCATCGTTCCCCACTGCTGGAAGACGGGAATCTCCATCTCCGCCACCGCGCACCTCGCCTTCGTCACCGATCACTGCGCCTTCATCGAGTACCTGCCGCCCCAGCTCTGCCACGAGCGCCTGCGCCGCGAACTCGCC
>CAIOSQ010000039.1 GCA_903860935.1 uncultured Rhodospirillales bacterium
GAGCGCCGCCATCGCCGCGGCGGCCGTCCTCTCGACCTGCCATTGATAGGGATCGCCCGACTTGACGACCTTCTCGGGCAGGCCATGCGCGGAAAACAGGATGCGCGGCCGTCCATGCGTGGCCGCGGTCGCGAGCGCCTGGCGCGTGAGGTCGGCGAGGGCTGAAACGAAACCGGACTCGACCGGATAGCAGCACACGCTGCGCGCCGGCACCGAAAGCCCCTGGCGGGAGGCCTCGGCCTGCCACGCCGCGAAACTCGAGGCTGTCGTCGTCGTCGAGAATTGCGGATAGAGCGGCAGCAACAGCAGCCGGTCGGGCGCATAGCGTGCCACTTCACCCACGGTTGCCTCGGTCATGGGATGCCAGTACCGCATCGCGGGAAAGGCGCGGACTTCGCCGAGATCCGAAAGCTCCGCCTCCAGTGCGCGCGCCTGGGCGAGGGTGTTGGGCAGAAGCGGAGACCCGCCGCCGATCCGATCATAGATCCCGCGCGCCTTAGGCGCCCGGCGGCGCGAGATCGTGCGTGCGAGAAAGCGACGCAAGAACCCGGGGACGCGCAAGATCGCAGGATCATTGAACAGGTTGTAGAGGAACGGCTCGACGGCGTCGGGGCCATCGGGTCCGCCGAGATTGAACAAGACGATGGCGGTCTTCATGAGGTCTGCTCCCTGCGCCATGCGTGGAGGATCGCGCTGAGGCGGTCCACGTTGGCGATCGGCACGTCCGGCGTGATTCCGTGACCAAGATTGAAGACGAAGGCGCGCTGACGCCACGCCGACAGGATCGCGTGCGCCGCCGCATCCATAGCCGTACCGCCGATCGCGATCAGCAACGGATCGAGATTGCCTTGCAGACACAGCGACTGTGGCAGCTGGTCGGCCGCCCAAGCTGGAGCCACGCCAGCGTCGAGACCGATCGCGTCGATCCTGGTCGCCGTGGCGTAACGCACGAGACCGGTGCCGGCACCGCGCGCAAAGCCGATGATCGGGACATGTGGGTGCCGGGCACGAAGCGCCGTGACGATGGCGGCGGTTGGCGCCACGCACCAGCGTTCGAATTCTGCCGCTGGCAGGGCGCTTGCCCAGGTATCGAAGAGTTGGACCGCGTCGGCGCCTGCCTGGATCTGCCGGTCGAGATAGGCGATCGTCGTGTCGACGAGGACATCGACGAGCCGCTGGAAGAGATCCGGCTCGGTCAGCGCGAACCGGCGCACTGTCCTGAAATCATGGCCACCGCCGCCCTCGACCATGTAGGTGGCCACAGTCCACGGGCTGCCGGCGAAGCCGATCAGGGCCTTGTCCGGATCAAGGGCGCCACGTACGCGCGATACCGTCTCATAGACCGCGGCAAGCCGGCCGGCGACCGCTGGAGCGGCCTTCTCCAGTCGGTCGACCGCAGCGGCGTCACGTACAGGCGACAGGACAGGCCCCTCTCCTTCCTTGAAGACAAGGTCGACATCGAGGGCATGCGGGATCAGCAGGATGTCGGCGAACAGGATCGCGGCGTCCATGCCGAAGCGGCGCAGCGGTTGCAGCGTCACCTCGGCTGCATGCGGCGGGTTCAGGCAGAAGCGGACGAAATCCGGGCTTTGCTGGCGGAGCGCGCGGTATTCCGGGAGGTAGCGACCGGCCTGGCGCATGAACCAGAAGGGGGCGCGTGCCGTGCGCTCGCCCCGCAGGGCGCGCACAAGAAGGGGGGGATCTGCTTCGGTCACGCTCGTCTCGGCGGAAAGGTCGCGTGTCTTACCACTCAATAAGAGTCTTAAAAAGAGAGGTAGAAGTTGAAGAGGGGGGCTGTTGATGGCGGGGATCACCGTCATGCGCGGAACATCCACAGTCACGGACGGACAGGGCTTGCGATGTGGGTGGATCCGGGACAACCCTGCGAAAACAGCTCCGAAAGGCGATCATCCCGTCGGCTCGCCACGGTTGCATGCGTCTGTGGAAGACGGGGATATGTTCGCGTATCGCGAGTTGTCCCGGGTTTCCGGACCGGGGCGCAAGGTCATCCGCCTGGCGATGACTTGGTGGGGTATATCGTCGGCACGGGGATGTTTCGTCCGGGCTTGGGGATAAGATGCGACTTGTCCCCGTTTTGAGATATTCATCCCGGGTTCCGCATGACCAGGAAGTTTCACGTCCACCTCGTGTCCGACTCCACCGGCGAGACAATCGTCTCGGTCGCACGTGCCTGTCTTGTGCAGTTCGAGCACTGTGAACCGACCGAACATGTCTGGGCGATGATCCGCACCGATCGGCAGGTGCAGAAGGTCGCGGCTGGTATCGAGGCCAACCCGGGGGTCGTGCTGTTCACGATGGTCGACGAGAAGATCAGATCCGCCCTGATCGAGGCATGTAGCAGGCTTGGTGTTCCCTGCATCGCGGTGCTCGATCCGGTGCTCGAAGCGTTTGGCGAGTTTCTCGATGCGAAGGCGGGTCACCGGCCTGGCCGTCAGCACCGTCTTGACGCGGATTATTTCGCGCGCATCGCCGCGATGGATTTTGCGATGATCCACGACGACGGGCAGGCGATGGACGATCTCGGCGCCGCCGATGTGGTGCTGGTGGGCGTGTCGCGATCCTCGAAGACGCCGACCTGCATCTATCTTGCCAATCGTGGGCTCAAGGCCGCCAACGTGCCGCTGGTACCGGGGATCGGTTTGCCGGCAGCGCTCGATGCCCTTGCGCCATTCGCCGCAGGCGGTCCGCTTGTCGTGGGGCTGACCAATGACCCCTCGGCGCTCGTTGCGGTGCGGCGCAACCGTCTGCGGCTCCTGAACGAGACGCGGGAGACGGATTACACCGATCCTGAATTGGTACGCGCGGAGGTCCAATCGGCGCGCCGGTTGTTCACCGACCGTGGCTGGCCGGTCCTCGAGACCTCGCGCCGGTCGATCGAGGAGACCGC
>CAIOSQ010000040.1 GCA_903860935.1 uncultured Rhodospirillales bacterium
CTAACGTGGCGCAGCTTGCCCAGCCGACCGGGTGAACCGCCAGTTCCAGGCGCCACGACCCAACGCGTTGTGGCTGTCCGACTTCGCCTACGTCGCGACCTGGCAGGGCTTCGTCTACGTTGCCTTCGTGATCGATGCCTTCGCCGGGCGCATCGTCGGCTGGCGGGTCTCGCGCACGGCCCATGCCGGCTTCGTACTCGATGCCCTGGAGCAGGCGCTTCACGATCGCCGGCCGATCGAGGGCGACGGCCTCGTTCATCACGGCGACCGCGGTGTGCAAGGCGGATTCAAGTACACCGAGCGCCCCGCCGAGGCCGGCATCGAGCGGTCGATCGACAGCGTCGGCGACAGCTACGACAACGCCTTGGCCGAGACGATCAACGCCCTCTACAAGACCGAGGTCATCCGGCAACGAGGGCCTTGGCGCAACCCGGAGGACGTGGAGTTCGCGACCTTGGAATGGGTCGACTGGTTCAACGACCGGCGCCTGCTCGAGCCGATCGGAAACATCCCGCCCGCCGAAGCCGAGGCGCGCTACTTTGCATGGGCCGAGGTCATGGCCAGGGCCGCCTGACTCAAAACAAACAGCCTCCGGCAAACCCGGGGCGGTTCAATCCGCGGGGCGGTTCAATCCGCGCACCGCCACGATCCCGGTGGTCGCCCTGTCCGCCGGCGCGCTCAAGACCGACATCGATCACGCGCTGAAGGCCGGGTTCGTCGAGTACCTGACGAAGCCTCTGCGCCTTCCGCGTCTCATGGAAACCCTGGAGTGGATCGGACCACGATCGGGTTGATCGCGACGGCTATCGGCGTCGCGCCGGTCGCGGTGCCTGTCTCTGCAGCATCGCTCCGCCGCGCAGGACGCCTCACCAGTTCGTGAAGGACCCATCGCGGCGGTGCAGATGCGGGGCTTCCCAATGCCTGTATTCGCCGCGGGCGAGTTGCGCCTCGTCGACCTCGATTCCCAGCCCGGGCGCATCGCCGACGACATAGGCCGCGCCGTCGAGCCGTGTCTGCACCGGGAAGATGTCCCGGTCGTCGAACCCCAGCTGTTCCGCTGGCGAGGCGCGGCATTCCAGCCACGCGAAATTCGGCACGGCGGCGGCCAGATGCACCGATGCCGCGGTGCAGATCGGGCCGAGCGGATTATGCGGCATCAGGTCGACGTAATGCGCCTCGCTCCAGCCCGCGATCTTCATCGCCTCGGTGAACCCGCCGACATTGCAGATGTCCAGGCGGTTGAACTGGATCAATCCCTGCTCGATGAAGGGGCGGAACACCCATTTCGAGGCGAATTCCTCGCCGATCGCGAACGGGATGTCGGTCATCCGGCGCAGCGCCGCATAGGCGTCGGGCGTCTCGGCGCGGATCGGCTCCTCGATGAAATCGAGCGTGCCGCGCGGCATCTTCTGGCAGAACGATGCCGCCTCGGCGACCGTGAGCCTGTGGTGATAGTCGATGCCGAGCACGACATCCTCGCCCAGCGCATCGCGTGCCCTGGTCATCCATTTCGCCGTGACGCCGATCGACTCGCGCGGCTCGTAGACGTCCCGCGCCTCCTGGCGATGCGGGGACAAGCGCATGCAGGTCCAGCCCGCCTCGACGAGCATCCGCGCCTGATCGATCATCGCCTCGCCGGGCGGCGCGGAGGTGGTCGCGAAAGCCGGGATCCGATCGCGTTGCCGTCCCCCCAGCAATTCGTAGACGGGCACGCCGAGCGCCTTGCCCTTGATGTCGTGCAGCGCGATGTCGATCGCCGATTGCGCCGCGACCAGCACGCGCCCGCCCTCGAAATACTGGCTGCGATAGCATTCCTGCCAGATCGCGCCGATGCGCATCGGATCGCGGCCGACGAGGAAGCCGGCGTAGTGCTCGAGCGCGCCCACCACCGCCTTCTCGCGGCCGGAGAGCCCGCTCTCGCCCCAGCCGAAAATCCCCGCGTCGGTCTCGACCTTCACCAGCAGCTGGTTGCGGATCCCGACCCAGGCGATGAAGGGCTTGATCGCGGTGATCTTCATGGCGTGTGCTCTCCCCCGACCGCCGCTACCGGTTCGTTCCGCAAGCCCAGCTCCGACCGCACCCCGAATGATGCGACGCTGGACCACGCCAGGGCGCCGCGTGCGATGTGGAGCATCGGTCGGCCGGCCACTGGCCTCGTTTGCCAGCGACTGCCTAGCCGATCTCCACCCCATCCTCCGCCGCGGTCTCGATCAGCCAGTCGAGGAAGGTCGCGGCGAGGGTCGCGTAGACCGTGAGTTCGTAGGCCGGGGTCTCGTCGGTCTGGTGCACGAGGCAGGCGATGTGGCCGAGCATCGTCGTGGTGGCGCGACCGGGTCCGAAGGCCCGGGGGTGGAGGTCGAGGCGGCAGCCGCGCGACAGGATCTCCCGCGCGCGCGGACCGGACACGCGCAGCATCGTGCGGCCATGCGACTGGTCGTCGATGGTGGCGAGGCCGGCGCAGGATGCGGCGACACGCGCCGCGAGCGCGGCTTCGCCGGTGCGCGACGCATGGAGATACCAGCCGCCCTCCTGGATCCAGATCGCGGTGACCCCGTCGCCGCCGGTCGCGGCACGACCGGGGCCGGGCAGCGCCAGCGCAAAATCCCGGCGCAGCGCGGCGGCAAGATCCTCGGACCGGTCGCGCCGCACCAGGACCTGGACGATCTCGCGCGCGGGCAGTTCGATGTGCAGGGGCGTCAGGCTGCCCGCGGGGCCATGGCGCCCCGGGCGTGCGACGCTGGCGAGCGGGTGGAGGGGCTCAGGAGCGGACACGCAGATTCTCCGGGTCGTACATATGCGGGCTGACGATCCTGACCTCGGTCTCCTCGCCCATCAGCGGATTGGCCGCCAGCATCGTCGTGCCGATCCGCGCCTCGCCCTCGCGCAGCATCGCAAGCCCGATCCAGCCCGTGGGCTGGACGACGGATTGCGTGACGCTGGTGACCCAGCCCTGGCTGAGCCGGCCATCGCTTCCGGATGCGCGGTCGCGCGCGATCAGATGAGCGCCCGGGCGGAACTGCCGCGCCGGATCGACGCTGCGCAGCCCGACCAGCCGCGGCCGTGCCGGGTCGACGAGGCCCGGGCGCTGGGCCATCGCCCGGCCGATGAACGCGCCTTTCTTCTTCATCATGCGGCCGAGGCCGAGATCCTGGGCGGTGGTCTGGCCGTTCAGTTCGGGACCCGCGACATGGCCCTTCTCGATGCGCAGCAGGCCGAGCGCCTCGAGGCCATAGGGCTCGATGCCATGCGGCGCGCCTGCGGCCATCGCCGCCTGCCAGACACGCGCGGCGTAACCCGCGGGCATCGCGATCTCGTAGGCAAGTTCGCCGGAGAACGAAATGCGGAAGAGCCGCGCCGGTATGCCGGCGACCCGGCACTCCCCGACTGCCATGAAGGGGAAGGCCTCGTTCGAGACGTCGAGATCCTCGACGATCGCGCCGACGACATCGCGTGCCCGGGGACCCGCGATCGCGACCGCCGCCCATTGGTCGGTGACGCTGGCGAGGCTGACGTCCAGTTCGCGCCAGGCCGTGGCGAGGTGGAACTCCAGGTGCTGCATCACCGGCCCCGCCTGCGCGGTGGTCGTCGTGACGAAGAACCGGTCCGGTCCGACGCGGCTGGTGGTGCCGTCGTCGAAGACCAAGCCGTCCTCGCGCAGCATCAGGCCATAACGCGCGCGCCCGATCGGCAGGGTGGAGAAAGTGTTCGCGTAGACGCGGTCGAGGAAGGTCGCCGCGTCGGGCCCCTCGACCGTGATCTTGCCGAGCGTCGAGACATCGCAGATGCCCACGCGCTCGCGCACTGCGCGCGCCTCGCGCTTGATGCTCGCCCAGAGATCGGCATCGCCGTCCTTGGGATACCAGCCGGGGCGTTTCCAGATCCCGGCATCCATCCAGACGGCACCCGCCGCCTCGTGCACGGCATGCAGCGCAGTCCGCCGTGTCGGCTGGAAATGCGCGCCGACCGCGTCGCCGGCCATGGTTCCCCAGGTCAGCGGCGCGGCGTAGGGACGAAAGCGCGGCAGGCCGACCTGTTCGAGCCGTTCGCCGCGCGCTTCCGCCAGCACGGCGGCGCCGACGATACCGCCGGTCTTGCCCTGGTCGGTCCCCATCGAATGGGTCGTGTAGCGCTTGGCGTGCTCGACATGCGTGAAGCCCTCGCGATGCGCGAGTCGGATGTCGTCGGCGGTGACGTCGTCCTGGATGTCGACGAAGGCCTTGCTGCCCTTGACCTCGTAGAGCGGCAGCGGCCGGTGATCGGCGGCTTGCGCATCGGGCAGCGCGAATTCGGCAGCCGGCGCGAAGCCCGCGGCCTTGGCGGCCGCGCGGCCCGCCGCGGCACCGTCGGCGGCGGCGGGGCCGATGCCGTGGACGCCGCGGCAAGCGCCGGCGCTGCGCTCGCGCTGCGCCGACTCGCCCGGCAGGAAGGCCTGGAGCCCCTCGTCCCAGGCGAGTTTCGCGCCGGACATCGAGGCGAGATGGACCGCTGGGTTCCAGCCGCCGGAGATCATCAGAAGATCGGCGGGGCAGGGACTGCCGCGGCCGCGTCCATCGGCGGCGCGGATCTCGATCGTATGCAGCGCGTTGCGGCCCGCGGTGCCGGACACGACGCTGCCCGCGCGCACGTCGAAGCCGGCGGCGCGCGCCTTCTGCATGGCCGGGCTGTCGGTGCGGGGATCGACGATGGCGGAGATGCGTATCCCGGCCTCCGCGAGCGCGAAGACGCTGTCATAGGCGCCGTCATGCGTCGCGAAGAGCGCCGCGGTCTCGCCGGCGCGCACGCCATGGCGCCGCGCATAGGTCCGGGCCGCGCCCGCCAGCATCACGCCCGGCCGGTCGTTGCCGGGGAAGGCGATCAACCGCTCATGCGCGCCGGTCGCCAGCACGACCTCCTTCGCGCGAATGGTCCAGAAGCGCTGGCGCGGCGTGTGCGGCGGCGGCTCGGGCAGATGGTCGGCGATGCGCTCGGCCGCGCCAAGGACGCCGTGATCGTAGAAGCCGAAGACCGTGGTACGCGGCAAGACACGGAGATCGGGCATCGCGGCGAGGGCTGCGATCATGCCGGCACGCCAGGCTTCTTGCCCGGGTTCGGCGAGCAGGTCGCCGCCCAGGAGGAAATCCTGTTCGGCCAGGATGACGCGCGCCCCCGATGTGCCCGCGGCGCGCGCGGCGGCGAGACCGGCAGCGCCCGAACCGACGACCAGCACGTCGCAATGCGCGTGCATCGTGCCGTAATGATCGGGGTCGGGTTCGCCCGATGCGCGGCCCAGGCCGGCGGCGCGGCGGATCAGCGGTTCGTAGACGCGTTCCCAGAACGCGGCCGGCCACATGAAGGTCTTGTAATAGAAGCCCGCGCCGATCCATGGCGCGAGCAGACCGTTGACCGACATCCAGTCGAAGGTCAGCGACCCGATGCGGTGCTGGCTGGTGGCGGACAGGCCGTCGAAGAGTTCGGCGACGGTCGCGCGCGTGTTCGGCTCGCGTCGCGCACCTTCTCGCAGTTCCACGAGCGCGTTCGGTTCCTCGATCCCGGCGGAGAAGATGCCGCGCGGTCGGTGATACTTGAACGAGCGGCCGACCAGGCGCACACCATTGGCGAGCAGCGCCGAGGCCAGCGTGTCGCCGGGATGACCCTCGAAGGATTTGCCGTCGAAGCGGAAGGCGAGGCGGCGCGCGCGGTCGACATGGCCGCCGGTGGCGAGGCGATGGCGCTGGGTCATACTGGGTCGGCCTCGAGAGGCTGACCGGCAAGCGCGACCCCGTCGATCGCATTGCTCACGGTATGGCGGCGGACCTTGAGCACCGCGCGGCAGCCCGCGGAATGCAGCCACCATTCGACTGTCCAGCCACGCGGATTGCGACGGACATGGAGGTAATCGTCCCACGCCTCGATCCCGTCCTCCGGGCCGGGGCGCATGACGGTCGCGTCGCCGCGATAGGTGAATTCGACCTCGTCGCGCGGGCCGCAATGGGGGCAGGGGATCAACATCTCAATGCATCCAGTGGAAAGGGCCGTTGCCCCGCTCGTCGATCAACCGGCCGTCGCGGAAGCGATCGAGCGTGAAGGCGGCGTTGAGCCGATGCGGCTCGTCCTTGGCGATCGTCCACGCATGGCACCAGCCCGATCCCGGGGTCGCCTTGAAGCCGCCATAGCACCAGCCCGCGGTCATGTAGAGCCCGCGCACGGGCGTCCTGCAGATGAAAGGCGAGCCGTCGGGCGACATGTCCATGATGCCCGCCCAGGAGCGCAGACCGCGCAGCCGGCCGAGGGCGGGGATCATGCTGACGCCCGCGGCGTAGACATGCTCTGCCTCGCGCAGCGTGCCGCGCTGACCATAGTTCGGATAGCCGTCGAGACCGCCGCCGAAGACCAGGCCGCCCTTGTCGGATTGTGAGATGTAGAAATGGCCGGCGCCGAAGGTGACGACGCAGTCGATCAGCGGCTTCAGCCCCTCGCTGACGAAGGCCTGGAGCAGATGCGATTCGATCGGCACCCGGAATCCCGCCATCTCGGTCAGCAGGCTGGTGCTGCCGGCGACGGCGAGCCCGACCTTGGGGGCCCGGATCTCGCCGCGCGTGGTGCGCACGCCCTGGATCGCGCCGCCCTCCACGATCATGCCCGTGACCTCGCACTGCTCGATGATGTCGACGCCGCGCGCGTCGGCGGCATGGGCGAAGCCCCAGGCGACCGCGTCGTGGCGCGCGGTGCCGCCGCGGCGTTGCAGCAACCCGCCCATCACCGGGAAACGACCGTTGTCGACGTCGACCAGCGGGCACATCGCCTTGACGCCGTCGCGGTCGAGCAGATCCGAATCGACGCCGTTCAGGCGCATCGAATTGCCGCGCCGGATGGCGGCGTTGCGCTGCGCGTCGTTGTGGAAGAGGTTGAGCACGCCGCGCTGGCTCATCATCACGTTGTAGTTCAGCGACTGCTCCAGCCCTTCCCAGAGCTTGAGCGAGTGCTCGTAGAAATTGTTGTTGTCGGGCAGCAGGTAGTTCGAGCGCACGATGGTCGTATTGCGGCCCGTGTTGCCGAGCCCGATCGGACCTTTCTCGATCACCGCCACGTTCGTGATGCCATGGATCTCGGCGAGGTAGAACGCCGTGGCAAGGCCATGACCGCCGCCGCCGACCACGATCACGTCGTAGGACGGCTTCGGCTCCGGCTTGCGCCATGCCGGACGCCAGCCCGAATTGCCGCGCAATCCCTCGGAGAAGACCCGTAGTCCCGAATAGCCCGCCATCGCCACCGCCGCTCGCTTCGACGGGCGCACTCTAGGTGCCGCCGTGCCCGCGGTGCAAGGCGCGCTTCCGACGGCCTCGCTATCGCGCGAGCTGGAACCCGGACGCGCGCAGGAATGTCTCGAAGGCCGGGCGCCAGGCGTCGGTATTGCGGGTGAAACTGGCATGCCCGTCCTCGCCATGCGCGGGCAACGCCACGAAGCGGCCGGCGCCGCCGGCGCGCAGGAACGCGTCGAACCAGTCGCGCGGCAGGCGTTCGCCCATATAGCGGTCGTTCGGGGCATAAAGCCACAAGGTCGGGATCCGCGCGGTGGCTCCATAGCCCGCGAAGAGATGCGTCAGGGCCATGGGCGAGCATGGCTGGCCGGGATGTGTCGTGGGCCGCCCGCCGCCGCCACCGGCGAAATTGACGGCTGCGCGCACGCCGTCGGGTGGATCGGCGGCGATGGCGATCGCGGTCGTACCGCCATAGGACTGGCCCATGACAAGTCCCATCGCTGCATCGATGTCGCGACGGCCGCGGGCATAGGCGACGACGGCACGGGTCTGCTGCGCTGCGGCGTCGTAGCCGACGGAGTAGCGCTTGGCCTGGCAATCCCCGCTGAATTCGAGGTCCGGGCCGCCGGCGACGCCATAACCGATCCGCGTCGGAACGAAGACGGTAAAGCCGAGCGCGACCAGATACCGGCTATTCGCCGTATAGCGGGCCTGGCCGAGTGCCGCATTGGCGGCCGGCGTGGTGGCGCGGCCATGGCCGAGCACGACGAAGGGCGCGCGGGTGCGCGTGTCGTCGCGGAACACCATGACCGGCAGGTCGTGTCGCACCTCGCCCCGCTCCTGGTGCTGGATCGTGACGGGCAGCATCACGGCTTCCTCGACGATCGCTGCCGCAGCGCCGCCCGTGGCGGACAGCGCGAGGCCCGCGACCATCCACCAGGCGAAGTGGCGGCGCGCGGGATGGAGGCGGGGGGCGGTGCAGGGGAAGCGTATCGCGTCGCGGTGTGCCATGGCCGATACCAGGGGTATGGTTCACGCACACCGTAGCAGCCGCCCTGATGGGCCGCGAGGGCGGCGGCTTGGCGAACAGTGCCCCATGTCACGACCCCTCCCGTCCCGTGCGTCGCGGTGATATCAAACCCATCATGGAAAAGGCCTTGGCGGCACCCCCCGCGATCGCCCTGCGTGGCGTGTCGATCTCCTTTCGCCTTGCCGAGGGCGGCGCCTATGACGCCGTGGCGCGCAGCGACCTCGCCGTCGCGCCGGGCGAATTCGTCGCCATCGTCGGGCCGACCGGATGCGGCAAGTCGACCCTGCTCAATGTCGCCGCCGGGCTGCTCGCGCCCTCGACCGGGCAGGCCGACATCTTCGGCGTGCGGCTCGCGGGCCTCAACGCCAAGGCCGGCTATCTCTTCCAGCAGGACGCGCTGATGCCCTGGAAGACCGCGCTCGACAACGTGGCGGTCGCTCTGGAGCCGCGTGGCGTGTCGCGCGCAGCGGCGCTGGCGCGTGCGCGGGAATGGCTCGCGCGCGTCGGCCTGTCGGCCTTCGTCGACCGGTATCCGCACATGCTCTCGGGCGGGCAGCGCAAGCGTGTCGCGCTGGCCCAGACGCTGATCCGCGATCCCGAGATCCTGCTCATGGACGAACCCTTCGGTCCGCTCGACGCCCAGACGCGCCAGATCATGGGCAATCTGCTGCTCGACCTCTGGTCGCGCGACCGCAAGGCGGTGATGTTCGTGACGCATGATCTCGAGGAGGCGATCGCCCTCGCCGATCGCGTCGTGGTGATGTCGGCCGGGCCCGTCGCCACGATCGTCGGCGATTTCCCGGTCGGGCTCGGACGGCCGCGCGACATCGCGGAGATTCGCACCGAGCCCGATTTCCATGCGATCCACAAGGCGATCTGGGCGACGCTGCGCGGCGAGGTCCAGCGGGCCTATGCGCGCGGCGAGGGGAGGACTGCATGAAACGCCCGACGCTCCTGGCGCTGCAACTCGCGGTGGGCCTCGTCATGCTGCTGGTCTGGCATGTCCTGACCACGGTTCCGATCGGCGGGCGCAAGCTGCTCGACCCGTTCTTCTTCTCCACGCCGCTCGACGTGCTGGCGCGGGTCTGGAAGGATTTCTACGCCGGCACGATCTGGCGCCATCTGGGGATCACGCTGCTGGAGACCGTGCTGGCCTTCGTGTTCGGCTCCGTGGGCGGCATCGTCTTCGGCTTCGTCTTCGCGCGGGGCGAGTTGATCGCCGCCGTGTTCGACCCGTACATCAAGGCGGCGAACGCGCTGCCACGCGTCGTCCTGGCGCCTATCTTCGCGCTGTGGTTCGGGCTCGGCATCTGGTCGAAGGTGGCGCTCGGCTTCACCCTCGTGTTCTTCATCGTCTTCTTCAACGTCTACCAGGGCGTGCGCGAAGTCAGCCCGACCATCCTTGCCAATGCGCGCATGCTCGGCATGAACGAGCGTCAGTTGCTGCGCCATGTCTATTGGCCGGCGGCGCTCACCTGGATGTTCTCCTCGCTGCACACGGCGGTCGGTTTCGCGCTGGTCGGCGCGGTGGTGGGCGAGTATCTCGGCTCGGCGGCCGGGCTCGGCTACAAGATCCACGAGGCGGAGAGCGTCTTCGACGTAACCGGCGTCTTCGCCGGCATGATGATCCTCGCCGTCTTCGTGATCGTCATCGACGCCGTCGTCACGGCGATCGAGAAGCGGCTGCTGGTCTGGCGGCCAGGCACGCAATCCACGACGACACAAGGCTGAGACTTCCAGGGAGGAAACGACATGGCGTTCAGGAATTTCGCGTTGGCCGCGCTCGCGGCCGTGGGGCTGGTGGCGGCGCAGGCCGGCGCGCAGACGCTCGAGAAGCCGAAGCTGACGATCGGGGTGGGCGGCAAGCCGCTGCTCTACTACCTGCCGCTGACGATCGCGGAGTCCCGCGGGTTCTTCAAGGAGGCCGGTCTTCAGGTCGAGACCAACGATTTCGGCGGTGGCTCGCGCGCGCTTCAGGCGCTGCTCGGCGGTTCGGTCGATGTCGTGACCGGCGCCTACGAGCATACGATCCGCATGCAGACCAAGGGGCAGGATGTCCGCGCCGTGCTCGAACTCGGACGCTTCCCGGGCATCGTGCTGGCGGTCAAGAAGGACAAGGCGGCCCAGATCCGCACGCCCGCCGATCTCAAGGGCATGAAGATCGGCGTCACGGCGCCGGGTTCGTCGACCAATTTCTTCGTGAACTTCCTGATGGCCAAGGCGGGCGTCAATCCCAAGGACGCGGCCTTCATCGGGGTCGGGACGGGGCTGAGCGCCGTCGCCGCCATCAAGAGAGGCGAGATCGATGCGATCGCGAATCTCGACCCCGTGGTCTCCAAGCTGGAGACCGATGGCGACGTCGTGATCATGGCCGACACCCGGACCGAGGCCGGGACGCGGGCGATCTTCGGCGGATCCAACCCGGCGGCGGTCGTCTATCTCAAGAATGAGTTCATCGAGAAGAACCCCAACACGACCCAGGCGATCGTCACCGCCTTCCACAAGGCGCTGACATGGATCGCCGCCGCCAGCCCGGAGGAAATCGCGAAGGCGGTGCCCGAGACCTATTACCTCGGTGACCGTGACCTCTATGTCCGCGCGGTCAAGGCCTCGCTCGAGACCTATTCGCGCACGGGCATCATCCAGCTCGAGGGCATGAAGAGCGCGCTCGGCATGCTCAAGGAGTTCGATGCCGAATTGAAGGACGTCAAGGACGAGGACCTGCCCCGGACCTTCGTCGACCGCTTCGCGCGGAAGGCGGCGGGCGGCTGATCCCGTCGGTCTCCCGTGTCGCGCCCACGCGTGCCGGCACCGGGCAACACGCGAAGGCGCGACGGGGAGAGGTGCGGCGAGGACGGCGCGGTTGGCGGCGCAGACCGCGTCGGTGTCGGTCATGATGTCGTCGCTCCGAATGCGCAGGTCACGCCATCCCGC
>CAIOSQ010000041.1 GCA_903860935.1 uncultured Rhodospirillales bacterium
GCCGCAGGATCTGTTCTGGACCGCCCCCGATGCGGTGCTCGCCGATGCCGGCTCTGCCGTGGCCGCTGCCGATCTCGTCGATCGTCTGCGTGCGGGTCTGGTTGGTCATCATGCCGCCTGCCATGCGATCGGCGATGCGCGGGTCCGCGTCGACGTCACCGGCGTGGCATCGCGCGGTCTGCTTGCCAAGGGCACGGGCGTCGATCTCGACGCGCGGGTCTTTGGACCGGGCGTCGCCGCGCTGACGCGATTTGCGCTGCTCTCGGTCCTGCTGGTCTGTCGCGACGCGGCACCCAGCTTTTCCATTTTCGCCGATCGCCCGGTTGCCGCCTATCTCTGGGACTGGCTGATCGATGCCGCGCGCGGCGGTACGCCGTGACCCGCATGCTGTTTAGGGGTCTGGCGACGCTGGTCCTGCTTGCTGGCTGTACCGGCGTGCCGGACGGGATCGAGCCGGTGCGCGGTTTCGATGCCGCGCGCTATCTCGGCACCTGGTACGAGATCGCGCGGCTGGATCATCGATTCGAGCGCGGCCTCGACGATGTCTCGGCCACGTACGCGCCGAACCCGGATGGGTCGATCGCGGTGGTCAATCGCGGGCTCGAGCGCGGCCAGTGCCGGTGGAAGGAGGCGCGTGGCCGCGCCGTCTTCCTGGGGGCGCGGGATCGCGCCAGCCTCGCTGTCACCTTTTTCTGGCCTTTCGCGGGTGGCTACCATGTCTTCGCGCTGGACGAGCGCGACTATGGCTGGGCGCTGGTCTCCGGTCCGAGCCGGGATTACCTGTGGATCCTCGCCCGGAGCCCGGAGGTGCCGGAGGCCATGCGCATCGACCTCGTCGCGCGCGCCCGCGCGCTGGGCTTTCCGGTCGATCAGTTGATCGCGGTGCGCCATGGCGGGAGCACCTGTCCAGCCGCATAGCGCCCGCGTCTACGCCGCGCGAGGTAGCCCTGGCGCATGCTTGCCGATCCGGGCGTGGCGGGTCCAGGATGTCTCTCGATGACCGCGACCGCATTCGATACATTGAAGCTGACCCGTCGCCTCGAGGCGGCGGGGATGAGCGTCCCCCAAGCCACATCGGTGGCGGAGGCCCTGGCGGAAACCATGGTCGTCAATCCCGCATCGCGCAGCGACATCCAGAGCCTCGAGGCGGAATTCCGCCTCGCTCGGCAGGAGACGCGCTTCGAGATCGACAAGCTTCGCCAGGAGATGCATGCCGAGATCGACAAGCTTCGCCGGGAGATGCACGCCGAGATCGGAAAGCTGCGTCAAGAGATGCACGCCGAGATCGGTGCGCTGCGTCTGGAGATGCGCACGGAGCTGGCGAAGCTGCGTGGCGAACTTGCGGCTGGCCTCGCCGCGGTGAAGGTCGATCTGCTCCGCTGGATCGTGCCGCTGATCCTGGCGCAGATGGCGATGACGCTGGGATTGTTCGTCAGGCTGTCCGTGTGACGCGGCGCGGCCGCTTCTGGCAGGTCTCGCACGCATAGGCCTTGCGACCGCCGATCACGAGCATGCGGATGCGACGGGTGCAGCGCGGACATGCGGGCTGGTCGAAGATGTTGACCCGTTCGCGATAGCGGCCCTCGCCGGGCGTGGCATCGTCGATCGTGACGATCGCGCCCAGCTCCACGCCGCGCGCCAGAAGATCGCACGCATCGCTCCAGAGATGCTCGACCTGCGCCGGCGACAGACGGGTTCCGGGCGACGAGGGATGGATGCCGGCGCGCCACAGCAGTTCGGTGCGATAGATGTTGCCGATCCCGGCGATCACCGACTGATCCATGAGCAGCAGGCCGACCGCGGTCCGGCTGGCGCGAATGCGATCCATGGCGCGCGTGCGATCGGCATCCGGGCGCAGGACGTCGGGGCCGATGCGCGCGAGCAGCGCCGCCTTGCCGGCCGGATCCAGAACCTCGCAGCGATTGGGCCCGACGATGTCGACCACGTGCGTCGAACTCGTCAGCCGGGCGCGTACCGCGCCGCGCGGCGCGGGCGCGGGCTGCGCCGTGCTGCGGAACGATCCGAACAGCCCGAGATGGACATGCAGGCTGCCCTCGCCCTCGAAATCGTAGAGCAGATGCTTGCCGTACGCCTCGATGGCCGTGCAGACCCGCCCGTCGAGTGACGCCGCGCCGGCGGCGAAGCGTCCCTGGGGCGAGGCGACCGCGATGGTCCGGCCAACCAGCATCGGTCGCTGGTCACGGGCGGCGCGATGGATCGTGTGGCCCTCGGGCACGCGACGCGCCTTGCGTCCCGTCGCGCTCAGCCCATCGCGGGATAGTCGCGCAGCGCGGCGGCGATCGCGGCGGACTGGGCCGTATCGAACGCGACCAGCGGCGCGCGCGTACGCAGCCAGGCCGGCTCGCCCGAAAGCTGCGCCAGCATCGCGCGCGTCGATTGCAGGAAGGGCCGGCCGATGAAGAAACGGCAGAACGCCTCGATCTCGCGCTGGGCGTCCTTCGCACCCGTGCCGCCGTCGCGCAGCCGCGCCATGATCGACGGGACGACATTGCCCAGGCCGCAGATCGTGCCTGCACCGCCGACCTCGAGC
>CAIOSQ010000042.1 GCA_903860935.1 uncultured Rhodospirillales bacterium
CTCGCCCGAGACGAGATCGACCACGCGGTCGATCATCAAGAACGGATAGCGATGCGGGATCATCCGCATGATCCGCGCAATATCGATGGACTTGACCGTGACGCCGCCGTCCGTCGCCTGAGGCTGAGCCTGATTATCCATCACCCGTGTACCTCACTCTCGCTCTTCGTCCGCGGCTCCGGAACTGGAGCGCGCGAGGCGGCGCAAGGTACCTGCCATGCGCCGGAATTCCCGGATCGGCACGGCGGGAAAACCGCCCACGCTCTCCCCGGCAGGAATATTGCGGTGCACGCCGCTCTTCGCCGCAACCTGCGCGCCACTGCCGATACGCAGATGCCCCGCCAGCCCCGCCTGTCCCGCGACCACGACGAAATCGCCCAGATGCGTGGAGCCCGAGATCCCGGCCTGTCCCACGATCACGCAGCCACGCCCGAGGCGCACGTTGTGGGCGATCTGCACCAGATTGTCTATCACGCAGCCGGGACCGATGATCGTATCCCCCAGAGTTCCCCGGTCGATCGTCGTGTTCGCGCCGATCTCGACCCCGTCGCCGATGCGCACGCGCCCCAGCTGGGGCACCTTCAAATGCCCGGCTGGCCCCATGGCATAGCCAAATCCGTCCTGCCCGATCCGCACGCCAGGCAAGATGCGCACCCCGTCGCCGATGAGCGCATGGCTGATCGTGACATTGGGGCCGACCCTGCAGAGTCGGCCGATCTCCACACCCGGACCGACGACACTGTTCGCGCCGATCGACGTCCCGTCCCCGATCGCGGCATTGGCACCGATGACGGCCCCAGGTCCGACCTCCACGCCGGCTCCGAGCCGCGCGCCCGGCGCGATGGTGGCACGTGCGTCCACGGTGCCAAGCGCGGCGGGTTCGGGATGGAACAGCGCTGCCACACGGGCGAACGCTCTGTAAGGCTCCGGGCTGAGCAGGAGGTCGATACCCGGCGGCGCGCGATCCATGACACTGGGGTGCAGAATGCAGGCGCCCGCGCGGGTCACACGCAGATCTCCCAGATAGCGTCGGTTATCGAGGAACGTGACGTCTTCAGGACCGGCGTCGGCAAGCGTCGCCACACCATTCATGAGGCGGTGCGGGTTCACTCCGGGGGCGAGGTCGAGCGTCGCGGACTCTGCGAGCCGACCGAGGCTCAGTGGACCCGCATAGGCGAAGAAACGGGGATCGGCCATACCAAACGCCCTGCCGGCGTCACTTTCCGGGGACTTGAAGCGGTACGCTGGCGACGCGCTGATTGACGCGGTTTAGAATCTCCCCGGTGATCTCGTACTGGCTCTGGACGACGACGACCTGCGCCTTGTCGAGAATCACCTGGTAATTCCGCTCCTGAGCCAATTCGACCGTCGCCTGCAGCATGGCCTGATAGATCTTCTGTTCGGCCTCGGCAAAGGCACGATCGAGCGTCCTAGTGCGCTCCTGCAGACTGGTCTGCGCATCGGACATCCGCTTCTGGAGGTCGCGGACGCGCTTTTCGAGCTGGTCCTGAGGCACCTGACCGCGCTGCTGACGCTGCAACTCCGCCTGCGCGTTCTTGAACTCCTGCTCCTGCTTCTGAACCTCGGCGCGCAGGGCCTGGTTCTGACGCTCGGCTTGCTGCCGCAGTCCGAGCGCGGCATTGGACTGCGTCATGATCAG
>CAIOSQ010000043.1 GCA_903860935.1 uncultured Rhodospirillales bacterium
GATCGCGGGGCTGAACGAAAGCGCCGATCCGGCGGATCACGACGTCGCCGCGCTGATGCGGCCCTGAGCCGCGCGCGCCGGTCAACCCGCGGGCGGGGACGCCGCGCCGCTCCCGGCCTGCGCGAGCGCCGCGAGTACGACCTCGGCGACCGCGAGCGCGGTGCGGTCCATCGCCTCGCGCGCCGCGCCGCCGATATGCGGCGACAGCACGAGATTGGGCGCGGCGAAGAGCGGATTGCCGGGGCGCGGCGGCTCGGGCGCGAAGACGTCGAGTCCGGCTGCCGCGAGACGGCCCTCCGTCAACGCGACCGCCAGCGCCGCCTCGTCGACCAGCGCGCCACGCGCGGTATTGATCAGGATCGCGCCGGGCTTCATGCGGGCCAGCGCCGCCCCGTCGATCGGCGGCGGACCCGATGGCACCGCATGCAGCGACAGCACATCGCTTTCGGCAAGCAGCGCCGGAAGGTCGGGCGCGGCCACGACACCGGACGCCGCAAGCTCGGCCTGGCCGGCGTGCCGCGACAGGGCCGCGACCTCCATGCCGAAGGCAAGACCGATCCGCGCCACGCGTCGCGCGATCGCGCCGAAGCCGAGCAGTCCGAGCCGCCGGCCGGACAGTTCCACCGTGCGGGCGCCCAGACGCCATCCGAAATCATGTGCGCGCACGGCCCTGTCGGCTTCCACGAGCCGGGTCGTGCAGGCGAGCATCAGCGCAAAGGCGAGTTCCGCGACGGATTGAGCGTTGGCTCCCGGTGTGTTGACGACGGCGATGCCACGCGCCCGAGCGGCCGGCAGGTCGATCGCATCGAGCCCGGTCCCGTGGCTCCCGATCACCTGGAGACGCGGCGCGGCGGCGATCCAAGCGGCCGGAAACCCCGCATTGCGCGTGATCACCGCACGCACGGTGGCAAGGTGCGGCCGCAAGGCCTCGAGATCGGGCCGCTCCGCGACATGAACGGACAGTCCCGCCTGGCGCAGATGCGCGATGCCGATCGCGGCAATCGGCTGCACGACGAGACAATCGGTCGGCAGCGCGACGTCCATGATCGCGCGCGCTCAGCCGCCGGCGAGGCGCGCCACGATCGACTGGCGCACGCCGTCGAGATGGGTGCGCATCGCGTCGGCCGCCGCCTCGCCAAAGCCCGCGGCGAGGGCATCGACGACCGCGAGATGTTCGCGGCACGTATCCTCCAGGCGCTCCGGAACGCTGCGCAGATCGAAGATCAGCGTCTGACGCCGCAGCGTGCGGATGATCTCCTCCATCTGCGCGTTTCCGGCGGCACGCGTGATGGCGGCGTGCAGATCCTCGTCGATGGCGCGGACCTCGGCACGATCCGGCGGGGTGGCGGCCGCGGCGCACGCAAGCATGGCCGCGAGGCGCGCGCGAATGTCGTCGAGCAGATCCGGCGCGACACGACCGGCGGCGATGCGCGCGGCCTCCGACTCGAGCAGGCGACGGATGGCGAGGTTGTCCATGAAGGCAGCCAGGTCGAGGTGGCGGATCTGCAGGCCGCTGCGGCCGTGCCGGCTGACCAGGCCATCGCGTTCCAGCATCAGCAGCGCGTCGCGTAGCGGCGTGCGCGACATGTTGAGATGCTCGGCCAGACGCCGTTCATGGATCATCGTGCCCGGCTTCAACGCGCCGGACATGATCAGGTCCAGCAGCTGCTCGTAGGCCTGCGCCGCGAGCCTGCGATCGGGCGCCATCAGCGGCATCGTCATGCGGCGTCGTCCTCAACCCCGGCGCCGTGCACGTGCGGGTCCGGGCTGTTCCCGGCACGCCCGGGAAAATCCGGAATGCCGATGGTTGACGTTTGGTATACCAATGCGTAGCGTCGCATCAAGGGGCTGTTGGATGGCCCGAGCGAGCGACATATGACCTCATCGAGCCTGTTCACCGGCACACCGACCCTTCCGTTCTCCCGCGCGGAGCACCTCGATCGCCAGGGGCGGTTGCGGCGCACCCTCAAGGAGCGCGGCTTCGACGCGATGCTGGTCTTCGCACAGGAAAGCCATTTCTGGCTGACCGGCTACGACACCGGCGGTTTCGTCTTCTTCCAGTGCGCAATCGTGACCGCCGACGAGCGGCCGATCGTGCTGCTGACACGACGCCCTGACCTGCTGCAGGCACGCCAGACCTCGACGATCGAGGACATCCGGATCTGGTGGGACGCCGAGGACGCGAATCCGGCGCGCGACCTCAAGGCGATCCTCGAGGAGCTCGGGCTCGCGGGCGGACGCATCGCGGTCGAGTTGAACACCCACGGCCTCACCGGCTGGAATCTCTGGCGCCTGCAGAAGACGCTCGACGGCTTCTGCACGCTCGACAACGACGACCACATGATCCGCCGTCTGCGGCTGGTGAAGTCGCCGGCGGAGATCGAGTACATGCGCAAGGCCGGCGCGCTGCTCGACCGCTCGCTGGAGACGGTGATCGGCATGGCGCGGCCGGGGGTGATGGATTCCTCGCTGACGGCCGCGTATCTCAAGGTCGTGCTCGAGGGCGGCGGCGACATGCCGCCCAACGCGCCCTTGTTCAATTCGGGGCCGCGTGCGGTCTATGGCCGCGGCGTCTCCACGCCACGCCGGCTCGAGCCCGTCGATCAGATCCTGGTCGAATATCCGGTTGCCGTGCGCCGCTACAACGTCAAGACCGAGTGGACGATCCTGCTCGGCCAGGCGACCGACCGGCAGCGCCACATGTACGACGCCGCGCGCACGACGCTTGCGCGCATGACCGAGATCGCGCGCCCTGGCACGACGCTGGGCGAGATCTTCGACGTCCATGCCGATGGCCTCGACCGCGCGGGCTTCCGGTCCCATCGCTACGGCGCCACCGGCTATTCGGTCGGCTGCACCTACGCGCCGACCTCGATGGACGTTCCGCCGATGATCTATTCGGGCAACCCGACGCGCTGCGAACCGGGCATGACGCTGTTCTATCATGTGATGATCGGCGACAGCGATTCGGGCTACGCGATGGGGGTCGGGCATACGCTTCTCGTCACCGAAGGCGCGCCCGAGATCCTGACCGGGCTTCCCGACGATCTCACCGTCGTCACCTGAACGACATCAAGAAGAAGGAGAGGGCCATGACGAATTTCGACATCACCAGGCGCGGCGTCGTCGGCGGGTTCGCCACCATTCCGCTGCTCGCCGAGGGCGCGTCCGCCCAGGGTGCGCCGCGCCGTGGCGGCACGCTGAAGGTCAGCCACTCGACCAGCATCCTGACGCTGAACGTCCTGCAGAATTCCGGTCCGGCCGAGTATCTCGCGCTCGACATGATCTATGCCGGGCTCACCCGGCTCGACCGCAACATGGCGCCGCAGCCCGATCTGGCCCTCGAATGGACCGGCGAGAACGCGGCGCGCGCGTTCACCTTCAAGCTGCGCCCGAACGTGAAGTTCCACGACGGCACGCCCTTCACCGCGGCCGACGTCGTCGCGACGATGGAGGCGATCCTCGATCCGAAGACCGCCTCGCCGGCGCGCGCCGTGCTCAACATGATCGACAAGGTCGTGGCGGTCGATCCGCTGACCGTGCGCTTCGAGCTCAAGAGCTCGTTCGCCGACCTGCCGGTCTCCCTCGCCCACGCGAATGCCCGCATCGTGCCGGCCGCGGTGGTCAAGGGGCCGCTCCAGGCGATGAACGCCAAGGCCATCGGCACCGGCCCGTTCAAGCAGGAGACCTACGACAGCGCGCGCTTCATGCGGCTGGTGAAGAACCCGGACTACTACATGCCGGGCAAGCCCCATCTCGACGCGGTCGAGCTCTATCTGTTCCCGGATCTCGCGGCCGAGGCGGCGAATTTCCTCTCGGGCGCGGTCGACGTCATGCTCGACGTGCAGCAGGCGGACTTCAAGCGCATCGCCGCGGCGCCGGGCGTGCAGGGCCAGCGCGTGCCCTCCGGCCGCTTCGTCAACATCGTGATGCGCCAAGACTCGAAGCCCTTCGACGATGTGCGCGTGCGCCAGGCGCTCGCCATGGCGGTCGATCGCGAGATGCTGGTCGATCTGGTGCTCGACGGCCTGGGCCGCCCAGCCGCCGACAATTGCGTCTCGCCGGGCTACCGCTATCTCCTCGACGCGCCGGCGCCCAAATACGATCCGGCGGCCGCGCGCAAGCTGCTCGCCGAGGCCGGCTATCCGCAGGGCCTCAAGATCCCGCTGATCTGCTCCAACCGC
>CAIOSQ010000044.1 GCA_903860935.1 uncultured Rhodospirillales bacterium
CTCGATCACAGGTATGCGGAGTGGCAGGCCTGAGCCCTTGAGGAAGCGCGCCGCACGGTCGACCTCGAAACTGCGCGAACTTTGAGGCTGTCCATCCTCGATCAGGCAGATCTTCGCCGTGGTGCCACCCATGTCGAAGGAGACGACACGGGTCTCGCCGGCCTGCAGGGCCAGCCAGGACGCCAGGATCGCGCCGCCCGCGGGACCGCTCTCCACGAGCCGGATCGGGAACCGCGCCGCTGCATCCAGCGTCGTCAGGCCGCCGCCGGATGTCATCAGATAGACCGGTCCGCAGAACCCGTCCTGCTTCAGCATCTCTCCAAGGCGATGAAGATAACGTGCCATCAGCGGTTGCACGTAGGCGTTCGCGATCGTCGTCGATGTGCGGTCGTATTCCCTGATTTCGGGGCAGACTTCGCTCGAGAGGGAGATCCCGATATCGGGCAACTCCGATGCGAGGATCTCCCGGACCCGCGCCTCATGGGCCGGATGGGCGTAGGAGTGCAGGAAGGCGATGGCCACGGCGCCGATGCCTTCGCGTCGCAAGGCCGGAACGAGTGCCCGCACGGCCGCCTCGTCGAGCGGCAGCCTGATTCCGCCGCCCGCATCGATGCGCTCGGGCACCGTGAACCGCAGGTGGCGCGGCACCAGGGGCCGGGGCTTCTCGATGGAGATATCGTACTGGTCGTAGCGGCTCTCGTAGGCGATCTCGACGACGTCGCGGAAACCCTCGGTGGCGATCAGCGCGGTCTTCGCGCCCTTGCGCTCGAGGATCGCGTTGGTGGCGAGGGTCGTTCCGTGGAGCAGCACATCGAGGTCCGAGGCGCGCAATCCGGCCTCGGCAAGGATTTCGCGCAGACCGGTCATCACGCCTTGCTCTGGCGCGCGCGGCGTCGTCAGGACTTTCTTCGTCGAGATACGCTCTCCGTCCTCGAGGACGAGGTCGGTGAATGTACCGCCGATGTCGATCGCTAAACGCTTTGCTGCCACGCCACCCTCGTCATCTCGCCAGACCGGTGCCGGAAGATGGAAGAGCGGGGGGCGGGCGTCAATGTTCGGCGCGTCGGCGCGCGAGGCGCCCGGGTGTCAGGATCCACGCCCCAACTGGGCGACGTAGCCGCGATTATGGGTAGGCGTCACCCAGATCTCGTTGAGGCAGACATGTGCGGGGGTCCCGACGACGAAGGCAACGACGGCGGCGACATCCTCGGGTCGCAGGACGGTCGCGAGCTCGGCCGGGGAGAGTTGCTTGGGACGCTGGGCGAGCAGCGGCGTGTCGACCTCTCCCGGATGAAGGGCGCAGGCGCGGATCCCGTTCACGCATTCCTCGACATTGATGCTGTGGGCGAGGGCGGTCAGGCCATGCTTGGTCGTCGTATACATCGGGCCGCTGAGGGCAGCGACCGTGCGGCCTGCGATGGACGAGACGATGATGAACAGGCCGTCGCGGCGCGCCCGCATCAGGGGAAGGGCGGCGGCGACCGTGTACATCTGGTTGCGCAGATTGCCGTCGAGCAGGGCGTCCATGTCGCCTGCCGACAATTCGGACCACATCCGTGCCTTGACGTTGACCCCGGCGGCACCGACGACGCAATCGAGGCGCCCATGACGGGCCTGGATGGCGGCCGCTATGCGTTCGGCCTCGGCGCGATCCGACAGATCGCCCGGCATCACGTCGACGACCGAATCGGCGCGTGCGTCCCGTGCCAGGGCGGCTGTTTCCTCGAGCGGCGCGACGCGTCGTCCGCTGAGCGTCACCGCGTGGCCCTCCCTGGCGAGCGCGATGGCGCAGGCGCGCCCGATCCCTGTGCCGGCGCCCGTGATCCAGATTGTCTTTCCGCCGGCCATGTCGCTGTCTCCTTCGGTTCCCGACGCTTGGCTCAGAGCACGAGGCCGGTATCATCATCGATGAGGTGCATGTGCCTCAGATCCGCTGCGAGGGCCATGCGTTGGTTCGGCATCGCTCCCGCGGCCGGATCGACACGGCCGCAGATCTGCGCGCCTCCCAGCGGGAAATACACCAGCGTTTCCATGCCCATCGGTTCGGTCACGTCGAGCAGGGCCTCGAAGCCCTGGATCGCGGGGTGGCCCGCGGGCCCTGGCTCGGTGATGTGCTCCGGGCGCAACCCAAGCAAAAGCTTCCGCCCGATGGCAGGGGCGTAGCGGTTCGTCCGATCCGCGGGGACGTCGAAGGCGGGGCCGCCCGGGATC
>CAIOSQ010000045.1 GCA_903860935.1 uncultured Rhodospirillales bacterium
GTCAAGAAGGGGCAGTTCCTTGCCCCTTGGGACATGTCCAACGTCGCCGCCAAGATCTCCGACGCGGGCAATGACCGCATCCTGCTGACCGAGCGTGGCGTCTCCTTCGGCTACAACACGCTGGTGACCGACATGAGGGCGCTGCCGATCATGGCGCGGACCGGTTATCCCGTCGTGATCGACGCGACCCATGCCGTGCAGCAGCCGGGCGGCAAGGGCACGTCGTCGGGGGGCCACCGGGCGTTCGTTCCGGTAATCGCACGCGCCGCCGTTGCGGTCGGCGTCGCCGCCGTGTTCATGGAGACCCACGAGAACCCCGATGCGGCGCCCTCCGATGGTCCCAACATGGTGCATCTGCGGGACATGCCCGGGCTTCTCGCGACGCTGCGCGACTTCGACCGGATCGCCAAAGCGCATCCGGCCATGGGATCCGCCTGACCGCAACGCGGCGTCAGCCGCGATGGGCAGCGCGCAGATGGAGTCGCACGCCCGGTGCGACCGCCGTCAGCAAGGTCCGCGCGGGGGCGGTATGGTCGACCATCGCGTGGCCGATCGCCACCAGCGTCGCTGATACGATCTCGTCGCCTTCCAGACCTAGGAAGACGCGCTGGGACAGGGCCATGGCCAGGGGTGCGATGCTCGGGTTGTGGGCGGCGCTTTCTGCGTAGCTGCCCGACACCAGCGTGCCGGAGCGTAGTTTCAAGGCGATGCCCGCCTCCGTTCGCGTGTACGGCGCATAGCTGCGCCGCGCGGCAGCGAGCGCGGCCTCCGTGAGCGGGTCGGGGTCCGCGTGGTCGAGTTCGATTGATGGCCGCGGCGGGTCGAGCAAGCCGCCGGCATGCCCCAGGTCCGTCGGACCGAAGGCGGAGGGCAGGAGTTCGGCCAGCGACCGCGCCGGCTGGCCGGGAAGCAGGATCGAAAGCGCGGCAGGATCGCCGAGTTCCATCAGGAATTGCCTGCAGATCCCGCAAGGGGCCGCGCTGATGGCGATCGCCTCGATCCCGTGCTCCCCGGCGGCCCAGGCGCGGGCGACCGCCGACTGCTCGGCGTGCAGCGTCGCCCAGACCGATGTGCCGGCAAATTCGAGATTGGCACCGAAATGGATGGCCCCCGATGCGCCGCGGGCCACCGCGCCGACGAACACGTTCGACAGAGGCGGGCGCGCATAGGCGGCGGCGACGGGGATCAGCGCCGCGAGCAGCGCGTCGTCCGCGAGCCCGGACGCCTCGGCGAGGAAGCGTGTCTGGGCGGGGTTGAGCTGACCCGCGAAATCGAGCGGCGCGACCAGATCGATCAGGGCCTTGCGGCCGGCACCGGGCGGAAATCCCGCGACTGCGTTGGACAGGGCTTGCATCTCGCCTAGCATGGCGTGGCTCCACGTCTTGTCTACAGGTTCGAGGATCATGCAGCTCACCGATAGCCTCAAGGCCGTCGTCTTCGATGTGTTCGGCACCTGCGTCGACTGGCGCAGCGGCGTTGCGCGAGAGGTCGCGCTGGCCGCGGCTCGTCTGCGCGTTGCCGTCGATGCCCTGGATTTCGCGGATGCCTGGCGCGGCCGCTACCAGCCTGCGATGGAGGAGGTCCGCTCCGGGCGTCGTCCCTGGACCATCCTCGATGTGCTGCACCGGGAGAGCCTGGATGCCCTGCTGCCGAAATTCGGACTTGGCGCGCTGGACGAGGCGGCGCGCGATGATCTGAACCGCGCGTGGCACAGGCTCGATCCGTGGCCGGATGCGGTCGGCGGTCTGGCTCGGCTCAAGCGGCGCTACGTCATCGGGCCGATGTCGAATGGCAATGTCGCGCTGCTCGTGAACATGGCGAAGCGGGCGGGGATTCCCTGGGATGTGATCCTCGGGGCCGAGACCAGTCGCGCCTACAAGCCGCTGCCTGAGTCGTATGTGCGCTGTTGCGCGATGCTCGGGCTGGCTCCCGGCGAGGTGATGCTCGCGGCCGCACATGAGGACGACCTGCGCGCCGCCGCGGCGGCCGGGCTGCGGACGGGCTTCGTCGCGCGGCCGCTCGAATTCGGCGCGGGCCGCAGGACCGACGACGGCTCGCGCGGGCGATGGGACGTGGTCGCGACGGATTTCGGCGAACTGGCCGACCGGCTGGGCGCATGATCGGGGAGGTCGGATTGACGAACGAAGATGTGGTCCGGCGGCCCGACATTCCGCGTTACGACGATCCGCCGATCGGCACGGGGCTGCGGCTGGTCGAGGCGCCGCTGGTCGTCGCCACGGCGCAGAGCCTGCGTGGCTATGGCCGCCTCGTCCCGTCGCCCGAAACCTGCGAGATCCAGATCGTGCGCTGGCCGGCTACCGGCTCGCGACCGGTCGACCCGGATTGCGGCGACGAAGGCGGCGTGACCCGCGGCGAATTCGCAAGCCAGTGGCGCGACGGCGTGTTGCATGGCGCGAACGACGCCGTCGGTGGCGCTTATGTCATCGGCGTCGCCAGCCGCCCGGATGGCGAGGATCGCGGTGGCCCGGGGCGCCGTGTCCTGCTCTGGCATGCGAACTACCATCCCGATGGCGGCCAGATGTTCTTCCCGACGCGCAGGGAACCATTCGTCGTTCCGATGGCGCTACCGGGCGACGATGTCCGGCCGGAGCATTTCGTGAATTTCTGGTTCGACGGGACGCAGGGCCTGTGCATGCACCCCGACATCTGGCACGAGGGCGTGTTCCCGTGCGGTGCGTCCGGGGTATTCCTCGATCGGCAAGGCGCCGTGCATGCGCGCGTCAGTTGCGAGTTCCCGCGCGAATTCGGTTGCCTGCTCTCCTGCGCGCTGCCGCTCGATCCGCCGCGTGGCGCCGTCTGAGCGCGACAGAGGCGACTGGCGGCGCGGTTGAGCGGGCGAGGCTCTCCTGCTAGACCCGGGGCTTCCCAAGGGAGAGCCCGATGACCGCCATCACCGACATCCGCGCGCGCGAGATCCTGGACAGCCGCGGCAACCCGACCGTCGAAGTGGATGTGCGGCTGGCCGATGGAACGCTCGGTCGCGCCGCCGTGCCGTCGGGTGCATCGACGGGCGCCCACGAGGCGGTCGAATTGCGCGACGCCGATGCGCGGCGCTTCGGCGGCAAGGGTGTGCGCAAGGCGATCGACGCGGTCAATGGCGAGATCTTCGACGCCCTCTCCGGCCTCGACGCGGAGGACCAACTCCATGTCGACCGGCTGCTCGTCCGCCTGGACGGAACCCCGAACAAGGGGCGGCTCGGCGCCAACGCCCTGCTCGGCGTCAGCCTTGCCGTCGCGAAGGCCGCGGCTGCGGCGCGGGGCCAGCCGCTTCACCGCTATGTCGGCGGCGCGCGCGCCCATGTCCTGCCGGTTCCGATGATGAACATCGTCAATGGCGGCGCGCATGCCGACAATCCCATCGACTTCCAGGAATTCATGATCATGCCCGTGGGCGCCCCCAGCTTCTCGGAGGCCGTGCGCATGGGGGCGGAGATTTTCCACGCGCTCAAGAAGCGCCTCGCCGCCGCGGGGCACGCGACCAATGTCGGCGACGAAGGCGGGTTTGCGCCGAATCTCAAGAGCGCCGACGACGCGCTTTCCTTCGTCGCGGCCTCGGTCGAGGCGGCGGGCTACCGGCTCGGCGAACAGGTTGTTCTCGCGCTCGATGTTGCGTCGACCGAGTTCTTCCGCGACGGCCGTTACGTCATGGAAGGCGAGGGGCGAACCCTGGATGCCGAGGGCATGGTGCGGCTCTACGAGGAGCTTTGCGCGCGTTACCCGATTGTCTCGATCGAGGACGGGATGGCGGAGGACGACTGGGACGGCTGGAAGGCCTTGACCGATGCGCTGGGCGCCAAGGTTCAGTTGGTGGGCGATGATCTCTTCGTCACCAATCCCACGCGCCTCGCGGACGGCATCGCACGCGGCGTCGGCAACGCAGTGCTGGTCAAGGTGAACCAGATCGGCACGTTGTCTGAGACGCTCGAGACGGTCGATCTCGCCCACCGCGCGGGCTACCGCGCGGTGATGTCGCATCGCTCCGGCGAGACCGAGGATTCGACGATCGCGGATCTCGCGGTCGCGACCAATTGCGGGCAGATCAAGACCGGCTCGCTATCCCGTTCCGATCGACTGGCCAAGTACAACCAACTGCTGCGGATCGAGGAGGCGCTCGGCCCCGTTGCGACCTATGCCGGGGCGGCGGCGCTGCGGCGGCGCTAAGTCCGTTGCCGATCGTGTCGGAATCGGTTGACCGCGATGGCCATCGCGTGATTCCTTCAGTCCGGACATGGCTCTGCTCAGCGAATTGAAGCGACATGCCGTCGACGCCGTGGCGCCCGCCATCGGGTTCTGCGTCGTCGCGTACTTCGCCTATCACAGCATCCAGGGCGATCGCGGCCTGGTCGCCTGGATGCGACTGAACGAGCATATCGAAATCGCGCGCAGCGAACTCGCTGGATTGCAGGTCGAGCGGGTGGCGCTGGAGCGCCGCGTGTCACTGCTCCGGCCCGACAGCCTTGACCGGGATCTGCTCGACGAGCAGGCACGGATCGTCCTCAACTTTGCGCGCCCTGGCGAGATCGTGATCCTGGAGCGTCCGACAGTCGCACGCTGAGCGGTCTGGCACGCGGCGTTTCGCCGACTTCCCCTGCGGGGATGTCCGGTGCGCCTGCGACTCTTAACCGTATGCCGGTTAAATAATAAATTATCTCTTTTGATCAGATGCTTGGGCGAAGCGCATGTTGCTGCTTCCTGCCGACATGCCTTATTGACGACACTAGCTTCGACCGCTGCTGAGAGGACGACATGGCCACTCCCCCAAAGCGCAAGGCGAAAGCCGAGGATCAGGACGTATCGGCGGAGGACATGCTCCGCTATTACCGCGACATGCTGCTCATCCGCCGCTTCGAGGAGAAGGCGGGGCAGATGTACGGCATGGGCCTGATCGGGGGATTCTGCCATCTCTACATCGGCCAGGAAGCGGTGGTCGTCGGCATGCAGGCCGCGATCACGCCCGACGACGCGGTGATCACGAGCTACCGCGACCATGGCCACATGCTGGCCTGCGGCATGGAGGCGAACGGCGTGATGGCCGAACTCACCGGGCGCCGCGGCGGGTATTCGAAGGGCAAGGGCGGCTCGATGCACATGTTCAGCCGCGAGAAGAATTTCTACGGTGGCCACGGCATCGTGGGCGCGCAGGTGCCGCTCGGCACCGGGATCGCTTTCGCGCACTGGTATCGCGGCAAGGCGAATGTGTGCCTGGCCTATCTCGGCGACGGCGCCGCGAACCAGGGGCAGGTCTATGAAAGCCTGAACATGGCGGCGCTCTGGAAGCTGCCCTGCATCTACATCATCGAGAATAACCGATACGGCATGGGCACGGCGATCGAGCGCGCCTCGGCCTCGACCGAATTTTTTCGCCGTGGCGAGCCCTGGGGCATTCCCGGCGAGGCGGTCGACGGCATGAACGTGCTGACCGTTCGCGAGGCCGGTATGCGGGCGGTGGCGCACGCCAAGGCCGGCAAAGGCCCGTATATCCTGGAGATGAAGACCTACCGCTACCGCGGTCACTCGATGTCCGACCCCGCGAAGTACCGGTCGAAGGAAGAAGTCGAAAAGATGCGCTCGCAGCATGATCCGATCGAGCAACTCGCCAAGATGATCGGCGACGCGAAGATCGCGGACGAGGCGCGACTTAAGCAGATCGACCGCGAGGTGAAGGAGATCGTGACGGCCTCGGCCGATTTCGCGCAGCAATCTCCCGAGCCGGATCCGTCCGAACTGTGGACCGACGTGCTGGTCGAGACCTGAGCGGGGAGGGCGAAGGCATGTCCGTGAACATTCTGATGCCGGCGCTGTCGCCGACGATGACCGAGGGCAAGATCGCGCGCTGGCTCAAGGCCGAGGGCGAAATGGTCAAGTCCGGCCAAGTGCTGTGCGAGATCGAGACCGACAAGGCGACGATGGAAGTCGAAGCCGTCGACGAGGGGCGCCTTGCGAAGATCCTCGTTCCGGCAGGCACGGAGGGCGTGAAGGTGAACGCGCCGATCGCCGTGATCGCGGGGGAGGGCGAGGATGCCGCCGCCGCGCCGCCAACTGCCGTCGTCATGGCCGCGCCCGCGATCATCGCGGCCGCGCCGGCAACACAACCCGTCGCTGCGCCGGTGGCCGAGGAAAGAGCCTACGACCGTCATGTCACGCTGACCGTCCGCGAGGCGCTGCGTGATGCGATGGCCGAGGAGATGCGCGGCGACGCGAATGTCTTCCTGATGGGCGAGGAGGTCGCGCAGTACCAGGGCGCCTACAAGGTCAGCCAGGGGCTGTTGCAGGAATTCGGCGCCAAGCGAGTGATCGACACGCCGATCACCGAACAGGGTTTCGCCGGCATGGCGGTCGGTGCCGGCTTCATGGGTCTGCGCCCGATCGTGGAGTTCATGACCTTCAACTTCGCCATGCAGGCGATCGACCAGATCATCAACTCCGCGGCCAAGACCCTCTACATGTCGGGCGGTCAGATGGGTTGCCCGATCGTGTTCCGTGGACCGAACGGCGCCGCCAGCCGTGTCGGCGCGCAGCACTCCCAGTGCTACGCATCTTGGTATGCGCATTGCCCGGGCCTCAAGGTGGTGTCGCCCTGGTCGGCGGCGGATGCGAAGGGGCTTCTGAAGTCGGCGATCCGCGATCCGAACCCGATCATCTTCCTCGAGAACGAGATCATGTACGGGCAATCCTTCCAGGTTCCCGACGATCCGGATTTCACGGTCCCCATCGGCAAGGCCAAGGTCGAGCGCGCTGGCAGGCACGTCACGATCACCGCGTTTTCCGTGATGGTCGGAAAGGCGCTGGCGGCGGCCGACGAACTCGCCAAGGAAGGCATCGAGGCGGAGGTGATCAATCTCCGCACGATCCGTCCCCTCGACGTCGAGACGATCACGACCTCGGTGCGCAAGACAAATCGCCTGGTTTCGGTCGAGGAGGGCTGGCCCTTCGCGGGGATCGGTGCCGAACTCGCGGCGCAGATGATGGACCACGCGTTCGATCATCTCGACGCGCCGGTCAAGCGCGTGTGCGGTCTCGACATCCCGCTGCCCTATGCAGCCAATCTCGAGAAGTTGTCCCTGCCGCAGGCACCGGACATCGCCGCAGCCGCCAAAGCGGTCCTGTATCGGACCTGAATCTTCCGGGGAGGAACCACCCATGCCGATCAATGTCCTGATGCCCGCCCTGTCGCCGACAATGACCGAGGGCAAGCTTGCACGCTGGCTGAAGAAGGAAGGCGACACGATCAAATCCGGCCAGGTCCTGTGTGAGATCGAGACCGACAAGGCGACCATGGAGGTCGAGGCGGTCGATGAAGGAACCCTTGGCAAGATCCTCGTCGCGGCCGGCACGGAGGGCGTGAAGGTCAACGCGCCGATCGCCGTGATCCTGGTAGAGGGCGAGAGCGCCGGCGCCGCGTCCGCTGCCGCTCCCGCGGCTACCGCAGCGCCAGCCTCGCCGGCGGCGGCTGTCGCGCCCGCTCCGGTTGCTGCCGCTCCGGTCGCAGCCGTCGCTGCGTCGTCGTCGGCTGCGGGCGACGCAGGTCGCGTCTTCGTGTCGCCGCTCGCGCGGCGCATGGCCGAACAATCGGGTCTCGACCTGTCCGCGATCAAGGGCAGCGGCCCGAACGGTCGGATCGTGAAGGCGGATATCGACGCTGCGCTCGCATCCGGCGGTTCCGCGCGCAAGCCGGCCGCCGCTGCGCCGGTCGCCGCCGCGCCGGCAACGCCAGCCGCGGCCGTGAGTGCGCCCGCTGCGATTTCCGCCGCGTCCATCGCGGCGATCGGCCCGCACAAGCTGGTGCCGCTCTCCACGATGCGCCGCGTCATCGCGCGCCGCCTGACGGAGAGCAAGCAGCAGGTTCCGCATTTCTACCTGACGGTCGATTGCGAGATCGACAAGCTGCTCGCCGGTCGCGCGGCGCTGAACGCGAAGAGCCCGGAGAAGGGGCCCGGCGCGTTCAAGCTTTCGGTCAACGATTTCGTCATCAAGGCCGTGGCCGTCGCGCTGCGCCAGGTTCCCGCCGCGAACGCGTCCTATTCGGATGACGGGTTGCTGATGTGGGACAATGTCGACATCTCCGTCGCGGTCGCCATTCCCGGTGGCCTGATCACCCCGATCGTCCGCAATGCCGATGCCAAGGGGCTGGCGCAGATCTCGAACGAGATGAAGGATCTCGCCGCCCGCGCCAAGGACGGCAAGCTCAAGCCCGAGGAGTTCCAGGGCGGCGGCTTCTCGATCTCCAACCTCGGCATGTTCGGCATCAAGGAGTTCGCGGCCGTCATCAATCCGCCGCAGGGCGCGATCCTCGCGGTCGGCGCCGGAGAGCAGCGGCCGGTCGTCCGGAACGGTGCGCTGGCCATCGCGACGGTGATGAGCTGCACGCTCTCGGTCGATCACCGCGTGGTCGACGGTGCGGTCGGCGCCGAGTTCCTGGCTGCCTTCAAGCGGATCGTCGAAGATCCGCTGGCGATGCTGCTCTGAGGGTGGGGGATATCGACATGGCCGTGCAGCATTTCGTCCTTATCGTGGTCGGCGGCGGACCCGGTGGCTACGTCGCCGCCATCCGCGCCGCGCAACTCAAGATGAACGTCGCGCTCGTCGAGCGCGAGCATCTCGGCGGCATCTGCCTCAACTGGGGCTGCATCCCGACCAAGGCGCTGCTCCGCTCGTCGGAGATCAATCATCTCCTGCACAATCTCGATGCCTACGGGTTCTCGGCGCAGAATGTCAGCTTCGACATCGCCAAGATCGTGAAGCGCTCGCGCGGCGTGGCGGCGCAGTTGTCGGGCGGCGTGAAGCATCTCCTGAAGAAGAACAAGGTGACGGTGTTCGACGGCACCGGTCGGCTCGACGGCGTCGGTGCCGGCGGGGTGCGGCGCCTTTCCGTGACGAAGGACGGCAAGCCCGTCGCGTCGCTGCTCGCGAAGAACGTCATCCTCGCGACCGGCGCGCGCGCCCGCGTCCTGCCCGGCCTCGAGCCGGATCCGTCCTGCATCTGGACCTATCGCGAGGCGATGGTCCCGGCGAAGATGCCGAAATCGTTGCTGGTCATCGGTTCGGGAGCCATCGGCATCGAGTTCGCGTCCTTTTATCGTAACCTCGGCGCAGAGGTGACGGTGGTCGAGATGATGGACCGGATCCTGCCGGTCGAAGACGAGGACATCAGCGCTTTCGCGCGCAAGGCCTTCGAGAAGCAGGGCATGAAGATCCTCACCGGCGCCGGCGTGAAGGGTGTGCGCAAGGGCCAGGGCTCGGTCACCGCGACCGTGGAGCAGGGCGGCAAGACCCAGGAGATCACCGTCGAGGTGATCATTTCCGCGGTCGGCATCGTGGGCAATGTCGAAGGCATCGGGCTCGAAGGCACGAAGGTGAAGGTCGAGAAGACCCATGTCGTGACCGACGGCTATGGCGCGACGGGCGAACCTGGCGTCTACGCGATCGGTGACCTGACCGGCCCGCCCTGGCTCGCGCACAAGGCGAGCCAC
>CAIOSQ010000046.1 GCA_903860935.1 uncultured Rhodospirillales bacterium
AGTCCGAGCAGATCGGTCCCGCGCGCGATATCGACCGGCCGCGCCGTATCCGTCGGCGCGACCAGCACCAACGTGTTGCCAAGCGGACTGATCCGGGTCGACGCGACCAGCAAGCCACGGGACTGGAGATAATCGGCCCACTCCTCGTCCGCGGACATGAACAGATCGGCCGGCGCTCCCTGCTCGATCTGGCGCGCAAGGGTCGAAGATGCGGCGAACGAGAAGCGCGGCGCCGCGCGCCCTTGTCCGGCCCAGTCATGGCCGATTGCGCGTAGAGCCTCCGTCAGGCTGGCCGCGGCGAACACGATCGGCCCGTCCTGCGCGCGCACCGGCAGGGCCAGAAACACCAACGAAACGGCGACGGCGAGAATTCGGTTCAGCATGCCCACGTCTCTGCCACGGACACGCCATATGCGGCTGTGCAAGACGGCGCGCAAGCCTGTTCGTGTCCGCCCTCGGACCGGAGGCCGACGTGCCGCAGACCGGCTCCGGGATCGCCGTAGCCGGCCGTCCGATCAGGCGACGGCAGGGCGCGGCGTCAATCCCCCGGCCTTGCAGATGAAGCTCGCGACCTCGTCCACCCCCTTGCCCGCGCGGACATTCGCGAACAGGAAGGGACGCTGGCCGCGCATGCGGCGCGCGTCGCGGTCCATGACCTCCAGCGACGCGCCGACATGCGGCGCGAGATCGATCTTGTTGATGACGAGGAGATCAGAGCGCGTGATGCCGGGACCGCCCTTGCGCGGGATCTTCTCGCCGGCCGCGACGTCGATGACGTAGATCGTGATGTCTGCCAGTTCAGGCGAGAACGTGGCCGCGAGATTGTCGCCAC
The DNA here is from genome assembly GCA_903860935.1 of uncultured Rhodospirillales bacterium. Taxonomy (GTDB): domain Bacteria; phylum Pseudomonadota; class Alphaproteobacteria; order CACIAM-22H2; family CACIAM-22H2; genus CAIOSQ01. Next base: position 833 of record CAIOSQ010000046.1, read on the forward strand.
CGGATTCGATGAACATCAACTCGAGGTCCGGGAAACGCCGGTTCATCTGCTCGACGGCGGCGAGGTTGATCGACGCGTCCTCGCGGATCGCGGTGTGCGGGCAGCCACCGGTCTCGACGCCCATGATCCGTTCGGGCGCCAGCGCACCCGAGCGGGTCAGGAACTCGGCGTCCTCCTTTGTGTAGATGTCGTTGGTGATCGCGGCGAGGTTGACCCGCTCGCGCATCGCCTTGCACAGCGCATCGACGAGCGCGGTCTTGCCGGATCCCACGGGACCCCCTACCCCGACCCGCAGCGGGCCGGTGGAATGCATCGTGCTCATGACCGGAACAGCCTCGTGTATTGGGTTTCGTGACGAATGGACAGGAGATCGATCACCGGCGCCGCGGCGTAGACGGTATCGGCGTCGGTCACATCGGCCGCATGGCGGGCGGCCATGCGGATAGGCGCCTCGAGGGCGGCGATGACGCGCTGGCCGTCGGTCTGGCCAAGCGGCACGAGACGAACCCCGGCCGACACCAGATTCGCGGCCACCGCGTGAAGATGGGCCAGCAACAGCGCGTCGAGCGGGATCTCCCAGACCGCGCCGGCGATCGCGACCGCGATGGGGCTGGCGACGGCGATGTCGCGCGCCGCCAGCATCTCCGCGGCCGCATCGAGCCGCGCATGCGGCCAGGCGGCACGCACCGTCGACAGAAAGGCACGACCCTGCGCATGGCTTTCCAGGGCCAACTCGGCCGAGCCGCGCATCGCCGCGGCGAGTTCGGCGATCTCAGCCAGTCCCTCGTTGTCGTCGCGCGCCTGCGCGCGCCAGGCGAGCGCGAGAAGCGCGGCATCCGCGCGCCCGGCACCATGCGCGAGCACCGTCTCGACATAGGCGCAGAGCGTCGCGGCATCATGGACCGCCCCATCCTCCACGGCGGTCTCGAGACCGTGGCTGTAGCTGAACGCGCCGGTCGGAAAGGACGGCGACATCCAGGCCAGCAGCCGCGACCAGGCCGCGGGATCAGTGGCTGTGATCGCCGTGTCCATGGCCGTGCGCGTGTCCATGCCGATGCCCGTGATCATGCCCGTGCCCGTGCCCGTGCCCATGGCCGTGGCCGTGGTCATGAACGTGACCATGGTCGTGGGAATGTCCATGGTCGTGGGTATGACCGTGCCCCCCACCCTGGGCGTAGGCGCCCTGCTCGGGCGTGAAGGGCGCCTCCAGAATCGTAACCGAGGCGCCGAGCCCCTGGAGCATCGCGACGATCACGTGATCGTCGCGGATGCGCAGACGGCCCGGAAGGATCTCGACCGGCAGATGACGATTGCCGAGATGCCAGGCGAGACGCGCGAGCGCCGTCGGCGTCTCCGCAACCACGTCGCAGACCTTTTCGTTCGCGGCCACGACCTCGATGACGTCGCCCGTTTCCAGGATGAGGCCATCGCCAGGGCCGAGGACGCGCGCCTCCGGCAGGTCGAGCAGGAAAGCGTGCCCGTCATCAGTCGCCAAAGCGATGCGACGCCGGTGCCGGTGATCGAAATCGAGGGTGGCGAGGCCGACCCGGCGCTTGCGGGGCCAGGCGCCGTGGGGCACGGCTTCGATGACGCGGCGCATGATCAGAACAGGAAATAGCGCTGCGCCATCGGCAGCACGGCGGCGGGTTCGCAGACCAGGGCCTCGCCGTCGGCGCGCACCTCGTAGGTCTCGGGATCGACCTCGATATGCGGCGTCGCGTCGTTGAGCACCATGTGCTTCTTGGTGATCTTGCGGATCCCCGAGGCGACCAGGATCCGTCGCGACAGGCCAAGCTTGCGCGCGACATCGGATTGCTGGGCGGCCTTCGACACGAAGGTCACGCAGGACGAGGCGAGCGCGCGGCCGAAGGCGCCGAACATCGGCCGGTAATGGACGGGCTGCGGCGTCGGGATCGACGCGTTGGGGTCGCCCATCGGCGCCGCGGCGATCGTTCCGCATTTCAGCACCATCTCCGGCTTGACCCCGAAGAAGGCCGGCGACCAGAGCACGAGATCGGCGAGCTTGCCGACCTCGACCGAGCCGACATGGCGCGCGATCCCGTGCGCGAGTGCCGGATTGATCGTGTATTTCGCGATGTAGCGGCGGACGCGCAGATTGTCGTTGTCGCCACGCTCTCCGGGCAGCGCACCGCGCTGGAGCTTCATCTTGTGCGCGGTCTGCCATGTCCGGATGATCACCTCGCCCACCCGCCCCATCGCCTGGCTGTCGGACGACATCATCGAAAAGGCGCCGAGGTCATGCAGGATGTCCTCGGCGGCGATGGTCTCGCGGCGGATCCGGCTTTCCGCGAAGGCGACGTCCTCCGGGATCCGCGGATCGAGATGATGACAGACCATCAGCATGTCGAGATGCTCGTCGACCGTGTTGACGGTGAAGGGACGCGTCGGATTCGTCGACGAGGGCAGCACGTTCGCGAGACCGCAGACCTTGATGATGTCGGGCGCATGGCCACCGCCCGCGCCCTCGGTATGGAAGGCGTGGATATTGCGCCCCTTGAACGCCGCAACCGTGTCCTCGACGAAGCCGGACTCGTTCAGCGTGTCCGTATGGATCGCGACCTGGACGTCCATCTTCTCGGCGACCGACAGGCAGACATCGATCGCATTCGGCGTGGTGCCCCAATCCTCATGCAGCTTCAGACCGATCGCACCGGCCTTGACCATCTCGACCAGGGGCCCAGGCGCGGACGCGTTTCCCTTGCCGAAAAAGCCGAGATTGATCGGCAGCCCCTCGGCGGCCTCGAGCATGCGCGCCATGTGCCACGGCCCCGGCGTGCAGGTCGTGGCCGAGGTACCCGCCGCCGGACCGGTGCCGCCGCCCAGCATCGTGGTGACGCCGGAATGAAGGGCGTCATCGACCTGCTGGGGGCAGATGAAATGGATATGGCTGTCGATTCCACCGGCGGTGACGATCCGGTTCTCGCCCGCGATGACCTCGGTGCCAGGACCGACGACGATGTCGACTCCCGGCTGGACATCCGGGTTTCCGGCCTTGCCGATGGCATGTATGAGCCCGTCACGCAGGCCGATATCGGCCTTGTAGATGCCGGTGGAGTCGACGATCAGCGCGTTGGTGATGACGGTGTCGACGGCACCCTGCGCCCGGCCGCGCTGCGACTGGCCCATTCCGTCGCGAATGACCTTGCCGCCGCCGAATTTCACCTCTTCGCCGTAGACCGTGAGGTCGCGCTCGACCTCGATGAAGAGTTCGGTGTCGGCGAGGCGCACGCGATCGCCCGTGGTGGGGCCGTACATCCCCGCATAGGACGCGCGGTTGATCCGGATGGCCATCGCTCAGCCTCCCTTGCGGCGCGAAGCGCCCTTGCGCGCAGGCTTTCGGTCCAATGGACCGTTCAGCGCGCCGCGAAACCCATGCACGATGCGATCGCCGCCGAAGGCGACGAGTTGCACCTCGCGCGTCTGACCCGGCTCGAAGCGCACCGCCGTCCCCGCTGGAATGTCGAGCCGCATGCCGCGTGCCGCCGCGCGGTCGAAGCGCAGGGCCGGGTTGGTCTCGAAGAAATGATAGTGGGAGCCGACCTGGATCGGCCTGTCCCCGGTATTGGCGATCTCGAGCCGGACGGTCTTCCGCCCCGCATTGAGTTCGATATCCCCGGCGGCGAGGATGTATTCGCCCGGCTTCATGGCGCTCACCTGATCGGCTGATGGACGGTCACGAGCTTCGTGCCGTCGGGAAAGGTCGCTTCGACCTGGATCTCGTGGATCATGTCGGCGACGCCTTCCATGACCTGGGCGCGCGAGATCACCTCGGCGCCGGATTTCATCAGATCGGCGACGCTGCGCCCGTCGCGCGCGCCCTCGACCACATGGTCGGTAATCAGCGCGATCGCCTCGGGATGGTTGAGCCTGACCCCGCGCTCGAGGCGCCGGCGTGCCACGATCGCGGCCATCGCAACCAGCAACTTGTCCTTCTCGCGCGGCGTGAGATTCATCGCGGGTCCCCTCCGATGCAGCAACACACGGCGCCGCTGCAGACGTCACAGTAGCACCAGCGTAGCATCAAATATGCCATAGCCGCGGCAGCACCGCGGGCAAGCCCCCAGCCTCCGCGCGCAGGTGACGCCAGATCTCCGCGAGACGGCGGCGCAGCGGCACCGGATCCGTCATCAAGGCGCGCACCAGCAGGATATCGCCCAGGCAAGTGGCAGCGATGCCCGTTTCCTCGCCAAGAAGCGCCCGGATTTCCGCCAGCCGTTCAGCCGCGCCGGGTCCGGCATGGACGAGCGTTGCCATCGCCGCCGCGCCATCGAACCCGAACGGCGCGCGCAGGACGGCCGCGCCGTCGAACCCGAAGCCGAGCCGGTCGGTCCAGACGAGCCGCCCGTCGCGACGGAGATCCCAGCGATCCGAAAAACTCGCCTGAACGACGCGCTCGCCGCGCGCAAGACGCCCGAAGACGACCATCTCGCCCACGAGACAGCGCGCGCCTCCAGTAAGGTCGATGGCGAGGCGTCGCCGCAACCGGCACCCATCGAAGAGGATCGTCTCCTGCGGCATCCATTCGAGCCAGCCGCCATCGCCGACCACGAGGGCGTTCTCGATCTCCACCGCCGGACCATCCGAGCGATAGACCTTCTCGGCCGCCTGTCCGGTCACCAGCGCCCGCGCCGGACCGGTCACCTCCACACGCACCGCGATCCGGTCACCCCCGACCAGCCCGCCGGCGGTGTTGAGCAGGATGACATGCGGTATCGCGTCGCCGATCGCCGCCGGCATCAGGACGCGCATCGGGTCGTGATGCCAGAGTTCGGCGAGCCGCGTGGTACCAGCGTCGTCGCGCAGACGCACCTGCGCTCCACCCGCGGTGCGAACCCGGGCACGTTGACGATACGGGCCGTCGGATGGCGACAGGGAATCCATGAAACGACCCTAAGCGGTGAAACGACGTCGCGCCATGCTTGCAAAAGCGCCGCCACGTGCGGCTCAATGGCTCCCATCCGATTGGGGGGGAGAACGAGCATGAGCGGTCCACTCGCCGGCCAGCGCGCACTGGTGACGGCAGGCGCCTCGGGAATCGGCCGCGCGATCGCGCGACGCTTCGCCGAGGCCGGCGCCCGGATCTTCGTCTGCGACATCGACGCCAAGGCTCTCGCAGCCTTTCTCGCGGAGCTGCCCGGCGCCCACGGGATCCTCGCCGATGTCGCCGATCCGGGCCAGGTCGACCGACTCTTCGCGGCGGTCGAGACGGAGTTCGGCGGGCTCGACATCCTCGTCAACAACGCCGGCATCGCCGGACCGACCCGGAAGGTGGAGGACATCGCGCCCGAGGACTGGGATCGCTGCGTCGCGATCAACCTCAACGGCATGTTCTATTGCACGCGCAAGGCCGTGCCGCTGCTCAAGGCGGCCGGCGGCGGGTCGATCGTCAACCTGTCCTCGGTCGCGGGTCGGCTCGGCTACCCGCTACGCACGCCCTATGCGGCCTCCAAATGGGCGGTGGTCGGCTTCACCAAGAGCCTCGCGATGGAGCTTGGCCCCGACGGCATCCGGGTCAACTGCATCCAGCCGGGCCTCGTCGCCGGACCGCGCATCGACGGCGTCATCCAGGCGAAGGCCGACGCCTTCGACATCGACGTCGACGAGATGAAGGAACGTCTTCTCAAGACCGTCTCGCTCCGCCGCATGGTGACGGCCGACGACATCGCCGAGATGGCGCTGTTCGTCTGCGCGCGCGCCGGGGCGAGCATCACCGGCCAGGCCCTTTCCGTATGCGGCGACCATCAGGTGCTCCAATGAAGGCAACCATTGCAATCGTCGGCAGCGGCTTCATCGGCCGCGGCTGGGCCGCGCGTTTCGCCTCGGCGGGCGCGCATGTGCGGCTCTGGGACAGCGACCCGGGCGCGCCGGGCGCAGCGCTGCGCTGGCTCGACGAGACTCTCCCGGCCATGGAACAGCTCGGCCTGATCGCCGACGCGGCCGGCGCGCGCACGCGCGTGGTCGCATGCGCCACGCTGGACCAGGCCGTGGCGGAGGTCGACTACGTCCAGGAAAACGCCCCCGAGGCCCTGGACCTCAAGCGCGATCTCCATCGCCGCATCGAGGCGGCGACGGCGGACACGACGGTCGTCGGCAGTTCGACGTCGACCTTTCCCGGCAGCCGCATCTTCGGTGGCCTGTCGCGCGAGGACCGCTGCCTCGTCGCGCATCCCGCCAACCCACCCCACCTCCTCCCGGTGGTCGAACTGGTGCCGACGCCGCGGACCGCGCCGGCGGCGCTCGCACGCTGCCAGGATCTCATGCGCGCGGCCGGCCAAGTTCCGGTCCTGCTCAAGAAGGAGATCGAGGGCTTCGTCATGAACCGACTCCAGGCAGGCGTCATCTGCGAGGCGATCAGCCTCGTTGCCGATGGGGTGATCGCGCCCGACGATCTCGACGCGGTGATCCGCCACTCGCTCGGCCTGCGCTGGTCCTTCATGGGCCCGTTCGAGACCATGGACCTCAACGCGCCCGGCGGCTTCGCGGACTATGCCGCGCGCTATGGCGGGCCGTTGCGCGGACTTGGCCGCGACCTCAAGGTCGCGGCGGAGTGGCCCGCGGAGACGTTGGCCACCATCGAAACCGAACGTCGCGCCCGCGTCCCCGGCGGGGATCTCGCCGCGCGCGGCGCGTGGCGGGACCGCCGCCTGATGGCCCTCGCCGCCCACAAGAAACAGATGAACGCCAAGGAAGGGGAATGACCGCCATGGCCGAGAGCAAACCGAAGACCCGCCACAAGACGATCATCACCTGCGCGGTGACCGGATCGATCCATACGCCCAGCATGTCGCCGCATCTGCCGGTCACGCCGGACGAGATCGCGCGCGAGTCGATCGCGGCCGCGGAGGCCGGCGCCTCGATCATCCACCTCCACGCCCGCGATCCCGAGGACGGCCGTCCGACGCCGTCGCCCGAGGTGTTCATGCAATTCCTGCCGCGGATCAAGCAGGGCTGCGACGCGGTCGTGAACATCACGACCGGCGGCGGCCATGGCATGACCGTCGCGGAACGTCTCGCGGCGCCGCTGCGCGCGAGCCCGGAGATGACGTCGCTCAACATGGGCTCGATGAATTTCGGCCTCTACCCGATGCTCGACCGCTACACGGAACTCAAGCACGACTGGGAGCGCAAGCATCTCGAGAACAGCCGCGACTTCATCTTCCGCAACACGTTCAAGGACATCGAGACGGTCTTGTATGAACTCGGCGAGAAGCATGGCACGCGCTTCGAATTCGAGTGCTACGACATCGGGCATCTCTACACCCTCGCCCATTTCCTCGAGCGCGGTCTGGTGAAGCCGCCGCTCTTCGTCCAGACCATCTTCGGGATCCTCGGCGGGATCGGCACGCACGCCGAGGATGTCGGCCACATGAAGCGCACGGCCGACCGGTTGTTCGGCGACCAGTATCGCTGGTCGGTCCTCGCCGCAGGACGGCATCAGATGCCGATCCTGACGATGGCGGCGACGATGGGCGCGAATGTCCGCGTCGGCCTGGAGGACTCGCTGTGGATCGGCCCCGGCGAACTGGCCAGGTCGAACGCCGATCAGGTGCGCAAGATCCGGTCGATCATCGAAACGCTCGGTGGCCAGATCGCGACGCCGGCGGAGGCCCGCGCGATGCTCGGGCTCAAGGGCGGCGACCGCGTCGCCTTCTGATCCGCGGGACTTTCCGATCCGGTCGGCCTTCGCGACCGCGAGGGCCGACCAGCCCCGATCAGGCGCGCAGTCGCGCGAGGGCGTCGGCCACGCGCGACACCGTGCCTTTCCAGTCGTTTCGTTTCGTCTGACGGAACAGCCGCATCGTCGGATACCAGGGCGTGTCGGCGCGATCGACGAGCCAGCGCCAATCCGGAGAGAACGGGACCATGGTCCAGACTGGCAGCCCGAGCGCGCCGGCGAGATGGACCACCGAGGTGTCGACGGAGATCAGCAGATCGAGCGCGCAGAGCGCCGCCGCTGTATCCGCGAAATCGCCGAGATGCGGCGCGAGATCGGTGATCGGACCGAGCGTCGCGAGATCCGCCGCATCGCCCTCGCGCTGCTGCTTTTGCAGGGAAAAGAACGCGACCCCCGGTATCTCCCAGAGCGGCCTGTAGGCCACGGGACGGAAGGAGCGGTGGTGGTCGTTGGCGTGCTGCGGGTTCCCGGCCCAGACCAGCCCGACCTTGAGCGGACCGCCACGGCCGATCCGGTCGCGCCAGGCCTCGACACGCTGCGGCTCCGCGGCGAGATAGGGAACCTCGGCCGGGATCGTATCGAGATCGCAGCCGAGCGCGCCAGGAATGCTCAGGAGCGGGCAGTGAAGGTCGAAATGCGGGAGCTTTGACCCGCGCGGGATCACTCGTATGCCCGGCCGCGCCAGGCGGGCCAGGACGCACATTGTCTCGCGCGGCACCTCGAGCAGAACCTCGGCGCCGAGATCGCGCACCCGTGTCGCGTAGCGGACGAACTGGAACGTGTCCCCGGCGCCCTGCTCCGCATGCAGCAGGATCGTGCGACCGAGCAGAGACTCGCCGCGCCACCAGGGCTGGCGGAACGGACGCGCCGGCAGGGACGGCAGCGACCACCGCGCCTCGTAGCGATCCCACCCTTCCTTGAACTGGCCGGTGACGAGCAGGGCTTGGCTGAGATTGCAACTGGCCTCGGGATAGACGGGGCGCAGGCGCAGCGCTTCGCGCAGGGCGGCGATGGATGCATCGTGGCGCCCCATGCCCATATGGACGATCCCGAGATTGCCGTGGCCATCGGCGTAATCGGGCTTGAGGGCCAGCGCCTTGCGGTAGCACGCCTCGGCCTCGTCGAGCCGACCGGTGCGGAAATGGCTGTTGCCGATGTTGTTGTGGGCGTCGACATAGTCGGGCTTGAGGCGCAGCGCTTCCCGGTAGCAGGCTTCGGCATCCGCCATCGCGCCTTTCTGCTTGAGCCGGTTGCCCAGGTGGTTATGCGCCTCGTGGTCCGCGGGATTGATTTCGATCGCCTTGCGCAGCGCGACGATCGCCTCGTCGGTGCGGTTCAGGCGCCCCAGAGCCATGCCGAGGCCGCGATGGACCGCGCCGTCGCGCGCGCCATGTTCGATCGCGCGCTTGAACAGCGTGGCCGCTTCCTCGTAGGAGCCCGAGCGGCGCAGGAGCTGGCCCAGATTGCTCAACGCCTCGACGAAATCCGCGCGCACGGCGAGCGCGGCGCGATAGCTCGCGATCGCGTCGGCATAGCGGCCGCATTTCTCGTGCAGCGCCCCGAGATTGTTGTGGGCGTCGGCGTACGTCGCGTCGATGCGGACCGCCTCGCGATAGGCGACGACAGCCTCGTCGAAGCGCCCCAGCGCCTGCAGCGCGGTACCGAGATTGCCGTGATAAGCGGCCACGGTCGGGTTGAGCTCCAGTGCGCGGCGGATCTTCTCCAACGCTTCGGTCGGCCGACCGCGCTGGATGTCGACGACGCCGAGCAGATGCAGCGCGCCCGCATGCGCAGGGCGCGCCCCGAGCACGCGGCGATAGATCGCCTCCGCCTCATCGAGCCGCATCGCCCGGTGCAGCTTCACGCCGTCATTGAAGCTCTGGGCGTCGAAGCTGCCGGCGGCGGCCGGTGCGTCTTGAACACTCGTCATGGCGCCGGGATCATAGCGATGCCGCTCCGCCGCTTCAGCAGTCAATCGTGCCGCCGGCCACCCAGGCGCACCGCCACCAGCAAGGCCAGGGCGACGGCCAGGATCCAGAGCGTGGCCAGCGCGTTGACCTGCGGCGACAGGCCCAGGCGGACGCTTGCGAAGACGAGCATCGGCAGCGTCGTGGCCCCGGGCCCAGACACGAAGCTGGCGACCACCAGATCGTCGATCGAGAGGGTGAAGGCGAGCAGCCACCCAGCCGCGAGCGCGGGCGCGAGCAACGGCAACGTCACGCTGCGCAGGATGTCCGCCGGCCGCGCGCCCAGATCGGCCGCCGCCTCCTCGAGCGCCGGATCCTGATCGGCGAGCCGCGCCTGGACGAGCGTCGCGACATAGGCCATGGCGAAGGTCGCGTGGGCGATCGCGACCGTGAGCGCGCCGCGCTCGGCGGGCCAGCCTGCCACCCGCTCCGCCGCCACGAACAGCAGTAGCAGCGTCACGCCCGTGAGGATCTCCGGCATCACGAGCAGCGCGGCCAGGGCACCGCCGAGCGCGCCGCGGCCACGGAAACGCCGAAGCCGGGCGAGCGCGAGGCCGGCCGCCGCACCGAGCACCGTCGCGACGCTCGCGCTCGCGGCGGCGATCGCAATGCTCAGCGCCGCCGCCGACACAAGCCGCCGGTTGTCGAGCAGCGCCACGTACCAGCGCAGCGAAAATCCGCTCCACTCGGTCAGCAGCGGCGACGCGTTGAAGGAGAAAACCACCAGCACCGCGATCGGCAGGTAGAGGAACGCGTAGCCGAGGCCCAGGATCGCGTAGAGGCGCGCGCGCGCCGCACCGGTCATCGCCGCGCCTCGAGACGCTGGAACAGCAGGATGGGACCGGCAAGCAGGACGACGATGGCGATCGCGAGCGCCGCGGCGGCGGGCCAGTCGCGATTGGCGAAGAACTCGTTCCAGATCGCACGGCCCAGCAGATTGGCGTCGGGACCGCCCAGCATCTCCGGCACGATGAATTCCGCCGAGGCGGGAATGAACATCAGCAGCGCGCCCGCCGCGAGGCCCGGCAGCGTCGCCGGCAGCGTGACCGTCGCGAAGATCGCCGCCGGCCGCGCGCCGAGATCGGCGGCCGCCTCCTCCAGCGACGGATCCAGCTTTTCGAGGCTGGCATAAAGCGGCAGGACCATGAACGGCAGATACACATAGACGAGGCCGAGCTGCACCGCGAAGGCGTTGTCCATCAGCTGCAACGGCGCCTCGATCAGGCCGAGCGCCTGAAGCGCCCCGTTGATCAGCCCGGTGGGCCGCAGCAAGGCAGTCCAGGCGTAGATCCGGACGAGAAACGATGTCCAGAACGGCAGCATCACCAGGACGAGCAGCAATCCGCGCCACCGCGCAGGCGCGCGCGCGATGGCATAGGCCATGGGGTAGCCGATCACCGCCGCGATCGCGGTCGCCATCCCGGCCATGCCGAGCGACGACAGCAGGGCGTCGGCGTAGATCGGATCCTCGACCAGAAGACGCCACGCCGCGAGACCGGGCGCATCGAGGCTAAAGGGAGGCGCGCCGTCCGAGGGCGCGCCAAAGCTGATCGCCAGTGCCATCGCGAAGGGCAGCGCGAAAAAGACGGCAAGCCACGCGAGCGGCAGTCCGATCAGCAGGAAGCGCAGGCCGGGAGGCCAGAGCGGGCTCAAGCCGGCACCACCGGTGCCACCGCCGGATCCCAGGCGAGGCGCAAGGGTGCACCGGGCGCCGGGCATGCCGCACGCGGCGCGAGGCTGACCGCGATCTCCCGTCCGTCCGCGAGGATGGCGCCGAGCGACACCGATTCGCCATGGAACGCCGCATGCCCCGCGGTTGCCGGCAAGGCCGCGTGGTCATCGCCCTCGGCGCCGAGCCGCAGATGCTCCGGCCGCAACACCAAGGTCGCCGTCTGACCCAGCGCGAGCGTTCCGACAGCGCGCCCGGCGAGGCGTCCCAGCGGCCCGCAATCGATCACGACGCGCCCGTCGTCGGCGGCGGCGAGGACGACGCCATCGAGCAGCGCGGCACGCCCCAGGAACGCGGCGACATGCCGATCGGCCGGCGCCTCGTAGACCGCGCGCGGCGTCCCCAGCTGGACGATGCGACCCGCGCGCATCACCGCCATGCGGTCGGCGACGGCGAAGGCCTCTTCCTGATCATGCGTGACAAGAACGAAGGTGATGCCAAGCCGGCGCTGGAGCGCATGCAGCTGCCGCCGCGTGTCGTCGCGCAGACCGCGGTCCAGCGCGGCCATGGGCTCGTCCAGCAGCAGGACGCGCGGCAGACGCGCGAGGGCGCGGGCCAGGGCGACGCGCTGACGCTGACCGCCGGAAAGCTGATGCGGCTTTCGGCCCGCGAACTCCGAGAGTTGCACGAGCGAGAGCATCTCGGCGACGCGACGCGCGATCTGCGACCGCGGCATCCCCGCACGTACCAGCCCATATGCGACATTGTCGCCCGCCGACAGATGCGGGAACAGGGCGTAGGACTGAAACACGGTGTTGACCGGCCGGTCCCAGGGCGGCGCTCCGGTGACATCGAGATCGCCGATGCGGATGCGTCCCTCATCCGGCGGATCGAGTCCGGCGATCAGACGCAGCAGCGAGGTCTTGCCGCAGCCCGACGGCCCGACGAGGGCGAAGAACTCGCCCTCGCCGATCGCGAGATCGACGCCGTCGACCGCCGCGACCGGGCCGTGGCGCCGCGTCAGTCGTTCGATCTGGATCGCCGCCATGGCCCGGCCCCGGCCCGGCCCGTCGCCTCCGTCAACGTCCGGTCTTGGCGCGCGTCCAGGCGCGGGTCCGCAGCCGGTCATAGGCGGGATCCGCCGGCGTGATCGTGTAGAAACGACGGCTGATCTCGTCCGGAGGATAGACGCCCGGGTCGTTGCGCACGGCCTCGTCGATACGCGCGCGCGCCGCCGGCACGGCCACCGCATAGCCGACGAAGCTCGAATTCATGGCGGCGATCTCCGGACGCAGCATGAAATCGATGAAGCGATGCGCATTGTCGGCATTCGCCGCGTCGGCGGGGATGGCGGCGGTGTCGATCCAGGTCAGCGCGCCCTCGCTCGGGATCGCATATTCGACGTTCACGCCCTTGCCAGTCTCGGCGGCGCGCGTCGCCGCCTGCTTGATGTCGCCGGAAAAACCGAAGGCGAGACACGCGTCGCCGCTGGCGAGCGCGTTGATGTACTCCGAGGAATGCCAGCGTCGGACGAAGGGCCGGATCGCGGCCACGGCCGCAGCCGCCTTCTCCAGATCCGCCGGGCTCTTCGAATCCGGATCGAGACCGAGATAGGTCAGGGCCGCCGGAAACACGTCGGTCGGCGAATCGAGGACGATGACGCCGCATGACTTGAAGCGCGCGACGACCGCCGGATCGAAGATCATGCGCAACGAGTAGACCGGTGCGTCGGGCATGAGCCGAAGCACGCGCTCGCGGTTGTATCCGATCCCGGTCGTGCCCCAGAGCCAGGGTACGGCATGACGATTGCCCGGGTCGTATTGCTCGAGGCGCTTCATGACCGCGGGGTCGAGCTGCCCGTAATTCGTCAGCTTGGCACGGTCCAGCGGCCGGTAGAGCCCGGCCTTGACCTGCAACGCGAGGAACGGAGAGGCCGTGGGGACAACGAGGTCGTAGCCGCTCCGGCCCGCCCGCAGCTTGGCGTCGAGCAGTTCATTCGCGTCGTACGTGTCGTACGTGACCTTGATGCCCGTCTCCTGCTCGAAGCGCTTGAGCGCATCGGGCGCGATGTAGTCGTTCCAGTTGTAGATCCGCAATTGGCCCTGCGCGGACGCGCCGGCCATGGCGGCCAGGGACAGGGCGATCGCGCCGGCGAGACGGGCGACGAGACGACGCATGGGGACCTCCGATTGACAGTGGTGATGCGGCTGGATTTCCGGCGCAGATTGAGCCGGCCGCCGCCGCCCCCGTCAATGCTCGCGACAGGTTTCCTCGCGCCGTGCTTGTCGTGCGCGGCGTCCCGCGTGAGGATGCGCCCGTCGAGCACCGGAGGACCAATGGCAAAGCGCAAACCACCCGCCTATCCGCGCGACCTCGCAGGCTATGGCGCCACGCCGCCCGACCCCGCCTGGCCAGGAGGCGCCCATGTCGCGGTCAGCTTCGTCGTCAATTACGAGGAAGGCGGCGAGCGCTCGATCCTCCACGGCGACGCGACTTCGGAGGTCTATCTCCACGAAGTCCCCGGCCTGACACCCCGCAAGGGCAAACGCGACGAGCAGGTCGAGTCGGTCTACGAGTATGGCAGCCGCGCCGGGTTCTGGCGGCTGATGCGGCTGTTCGGCGAGCGCCGTCTGCCGTTCACCAGCTGGGCCGTCGGCATGGCCGTCGCGCGCCACCCCGAGGCCGCGGCGGCGATGCGCGAGGCCGGACACGAGGTGGCCAGCCATGGCTGGCGCTGGTTCGACTACCAGGACATGAGCCTCGCCGAGGAGCGCCGTCACATGAAGATGGCGATCGACGCCATCGCCCAGGCCTGCGGCGAGCGCCCGATCGGCTGGTACACGGGCCGCCTGAGCGCACGCACGCGCCGGCTCGTGATCGAGGAGGGCGGGTTCCTCTACGATTCGGACTCCTACGCTGACGACCTGCCCTACTGGACCGAGGCGGGCGGCAAGGGCCACCTCGTGATCCCCTACACCTTCGACAACAACGACATGAAATTCGCCACCCAGTCGGGTTTCGGCACCGGCGAGGATTTCTTCGTCTATCTGCGCGACGCGTTCGACATGCTCTATCGCGAGGGACGTGACGGCAGCCCGAAGATGATGTCGATCGGGCTGCATTGCCGACTGGCGGGACGCCCCGGACGCGCCGCCGCACTGGCGCGTTTCCTCGATCACGTGCAGAAACACGACAAGGTCTGGGTCTGTCGCCGCGCCGACATCGCGCGCCACTGGCACCGGACGCATCCTTTTCGCAAGGCTTGAACCAGAAGGAGACGCGCATGATCAAGGTGTGGGGACGCAGGAACTCGTCCAACGTGCAGAAGGTGATGTGGGCGATCGGCGAACTCGGCCTCGCGCATGAGCGGGTCGACATCGGCGGTCCCTTCGGGGGCAACCGCGAGACGGCCTATCTCGCGATGAACCCGAACGGGCTGATCCCCACCATCCGGGACGGCGACCTGACGCTGTGGGAGTCCAACGCGATACTGCGCTACATCGCCGGCGCCTACGGTGTCGGGACGTTGCAGCCCGCCGATCCGAAAGCGGCGGCGACTTGCGGCCAATGGATGGACTGGCAGCTCACGGTCGTCTCACCGGCGATCACCCCGGCCTTCCTCGGTCTCATCCGCACCCCGCCCGAACAGCGCGATCAAGCCGCCATCGCCGCGTCACAGGCGAAGACCATCGAGGCAATGACGATGCTCGACAGGCGGCTCGGCGTGTCGCGCCATGTCGCCGGAGACGGGTTCACGATGGCCGACATTCCGCTCGGCATCATGACCTATCGCTACTGGCAACTGGTGCCGCAGCACCCGGCCCACGCCAATCTCGCGCGCTGGTACGCCGAGATCGCCGCGCGTCCCGCCTTCGCGACGCATGTGTCGTCCATTCCGCTGACCTGAGCGACGGGACCGGTCGGCCGACATGGAACCGCCGCGCGGCCTCGACGACGCCGAGGCCGCGCGCCGCCTCGCGCAGTTCGGTCCCAACGCCCTGCCCGCGCCGCGCGGCCGCGGGCTGATCCGGTTCGTCCTCGAGGTTCTCGAGGAGCCGATCTTCGCGCTCCTCCTCGGTGCAGCGGCGCTCTATGCCGCGATCGGCGACACCGCCGAGGGGTTGCTGCTGGCCGGCTGCGCCGGCGTGTCGGTCGCGCTCGTCGCGGTGCAATCCTGGCGCAGCGAGCGTGTGCTGACCGCGCTCAAGGGCGTGACCGCGCCGCGCGCGCGTGTCGTGCGCGCCGGGGTGGCCGGCCGCATCCCCACCATGGAGATCGTCCCCGGCGATATCGTCGTTCTAGCGGCCGGTGATCGCGTGCCGGCCGACGGCTTGGTCCGTCAAGGCGCCGGGCTGATCATCGACGAGTCCGCGCTCACCGGCGAGTCGATCCCCGTGCGCAAGCGCGCCGCGTTGGCCGGAGACGCGGCTCCCGCGACCGCCACGATGGCGCCTGGCGGCGACGACACGCCCTGGGTCTTTTCGGGCACGCTGATCCTCGCGGGCGAAGGGCTGGCCGAAATCCAGGCGACCGGTCCGCGAAGCCGGATCGGCGCCATCGGCACGGCGCTCGCCACGCTGCGCTGGCCCAGCACGCCGCTGCAGGACGCGATGGGTCGACTCGTCCGCAGGCTGGCGCTGCTCGCCCTGACCCTGTCGGCCGTCCTCGCGCTGATGCATGCCGCGCGCTACGGCGACTGGCTGGCCGCTGCCCTCGCCGGCATCACCCTCGCGATGAGCGCCATCCCGGAAGAATTGCCGATGGTCCTGGCGATCTTCCTCGCCGTCGGCGGCTGGCGGCTCTCGCGCCATGGCGTGCTCGCACGCCAACCGAGCGCGGTCCTCGCCCTCGGCGCGACCACGGTCCTCTGCGTCGACAAGACCGGGACGATCACCGAGAACGTGATCCGCCTCGAGCGCGTCGCCGTGCCGGACGCCATGACCGCGCCGGACATGGCGCGCAGCGATCCGCGCTTCGCGACGCTCTGTGCCACGGCACCACGCGCCGCCCATCCGCAGGGTGGCGATCCGATGGACCGCGCGACCCTGACGCTCGGGGCGCCGACCGGCGAGGCACCGCTCCACGAATACCCGCTGACACCAGAACGGCCCCGCGTCGCCTTCGCCTGGCGCGTTCCCGATGGGATACTCGTCGCGGCAAAGGGCGCGCCCGAGAGCATCGCGCGCCTCTGCAACCTCGACCCGGCGGCGACAGCGGCGATGCAGGACCAGGTGCGCGCGCTCGCCGCGGAGGGGCTGCGCGTGCTGGCGGTCGCCTCGGTGCACGTGCCTGCGTCGGCTCCACCGGAGGATATCGAGGACCTTGGCTTCGGCTATCTCGGTCTGCTCGGCTTCGGAGACCCGGTGCGCGACAGCGCGCGCGGCAGCGTCGCCGAATGCCATGCCGCGGGCATGGAGGTGGTCATGATCACCGGCGATCATCCGGCCACGGCCACGGCGATCGCCCATCGCGCCGGCATCGACGGCACGGGCCACGCCATCACCGGGCGCGATCTCGCCGCGCTCGATCGCCACGCGCTGGAGGCGGCCATCGTCGGCAAGCGCGTCTTCGCGCGCACCGAACCGGGCCAGAAGCTGCGCATCGTCGAGGCGCTTCAGGCGCGCGGCCATGTCGTCGCCATGACGGGCGACGGGGTCAACGACGCGCCCGCGCTGCGGGCCGCCCATGTCGGCGTCGCGATGGGCAGCCGCGGCACCGATGTCGCGCGCGAGGCGGCGGGGCTCGTCGTGCTCAACGACGATCTCGGTTCCATCGTCGCCGCGATCGCGCTCGGCCGGCGCATCGCCGACAATCTGCGCAAGGCGATGGTCTTCATCGTCGCCGTCCACATCCCGCTGGTCGGGTTGGCGATGCTGCCCCTCCTGTTCGGCTGGCCGCCGATGCTGAACCCCGTCCATGTCATCTTCCTCGAGTTGTTCATCGATCCGACCTGCGCGATCGTCTTCGAATCGCAGCGCGAGGAACCCGGCGCCATGCGCCGCCCGCCGCGCAGCGCGCGCCACGCGGTGGTCTCGCCGCTCACCGTCGCCATGGGTGTCCTTCAGGGCTCGACCCTGCTCGTGGTGGTCGCCGGCATCTACGGGTGGAGCCTCCAATCCGGGCAGGGCGCCGAAATCGCGCGAACCCTCGCCTTCGTCGCGCTGGTCGCGGGGACGCTTGGCCTCGCGCTGACGAACCTGTCCTGGGGTCGCTCCGCCGCGAGCCCGGCGGTCCTGACGCACCCGGCCTTCGCGGTCGCCGCCGGCGCGACCGCGGCCATTCTGACCGTGCTTCTATTCTGGCCGATGGCGCGTGCGATGTTCGGCTTCGCGCTGCCGGAGGCCGGTCCGCTCGCCCTGGCGGCCATGGCGGGCCTCGCCTCCGCGCTGTGGTTCGAGGCCGTGAAGGCGAGCGGTCTGCTCGCGCGCCGTGGCTGAAGCCACTACTCTGCGCGCCGTCTTCACCAGGAGGAACGACATGGGACTCAAGATCGCGATCGCCGGTCTCGGCGCCATCGGCGCGAAGGTCGCGCGGCGGCTCGACGAGGGCATCGAGGGGCTCGACCTCGTCGCGGTCGCCGGGCGCGATGCCGCCAAGACGGCGGCTGCGGTCGCCGATTTCACCCGCCCGCCCGCGACGATGGAAGCCGCGCGGCTCGGCGAGGTCGCCGAAGTGGTCGTCGACTGCGCGCCGGGACCGCAGTTGGGAGACATCGCGGAGCCGGCGCTCGATCTCGGACGCATCGTGGTCACGGCCAACGCCGCGGTCCTGCTCGACCGGATGGACCTCGTCGATCGCGCCCGCGCGCGGGGCGGCCGCATTATCGTGCCGACCGGCGCGCTGCTGGGACTGGATGCCGTGCGCGCGGCGGCCGAGAGCCGCGTCGACAGCGTGACGATGATCACGCGCAAGCCGCCCAAGGGGCTCGCGGGCGCGCCCTACCTGGTCCAGAACGGCATCGACGTGATGGCCTTCACCGAATCGACACGCGTCTTCGCCGGCACGGCGCGCGAGGCCGCGCGCGGCTTCCCCGCCAACGTGAACGTGGCCGCCGCGCTCTCGCTCGCGGGCATCGGGCCCGACCTTACGCGCATCGAGATCTGGGCCGAGCCAACCAGCGGCCGCAACCAGCACACGATCGAGGTCGAGGCCGAGGCCGCGCGCTTCACGATGACGATCTCCGGCGTCCCGAGCGCCGAAAACCCCCGCACCGGACGACTCACGCCGCTGAGCGTGATCGCCTGCCTCAGGGGGCTGGTGTCGCCGCTACGCGTCGGGTCCTGAGCCTGGCGGCGGGCGCCGGCCAGGACAGGCGCGCCCGCACGCCGCCGCCCTGACGCGCGGACAGCGTCAGCCGCGCGCCCACACGCGCCGCGATCGCGGCAGCGAGCGGGAGGCCGAGGCCGTGGCCAGGCCGGGCCGGTATCCCGGCGGGCTTGAGTTGCACGAACGGATCGAGGACATGCCGGAACTCGCCCACGGGGATGCCGACGCCGCGATCGAGGACCTCGAGCCCCACGCCGCCGCCGCGCGTCACGGCCACGCGCAGGACGATCTTGGCGCCGTCCGGCGAGAAATCGCAGGCATTGGCGAGCAGCGCCCCGATGGCTTCGTCCACCAGGCCCGCATCGACCAGCCGGCGCCTCATGCGCGGCGGTCCGTCATAGACGAGGCGCTGCCCACGCCCCGCGGCGCGCGGGGCCGCGGCCTGCAGCGCCGCGCGCGCCAGCGCCGAGATGTCCTGCGGGCAGCGCTCGACCGGCCACGTCCCGTCGCGCAGCCTGAGCAGACGGGCAAGCGCGTCGATCATCTCCAGCATGTCCCGCGCGCTGCGATGGATGAGTTCGGCGTACTCGGCGTAGCGCGGATTGGCATGCGGCCCGAAGGTCGCCAACGCCGTCAACTCGGAGAAGCCGAGAATCGCGTTCAGCGGGGTGCGCAGGGCATGGGCGAGCCGAGCCACGGGATCGAACCCGTCCCGGGCCGGAGCCGCGCCCTTGCGTATGCGTCGTCTTGCGTCCATGGCCAATCGTAGCATCATAGGCCCGCCCGCCCGCCGCGTCCTCCCCCCTCGCCCTCAGGACTCGCCCGTCGCCGCCATGGCCCCCGCCTCGGACACGCACACGCCACATCCCGATCCCGACCTCGCGCGAGACCTCGCGCTGCTCCGCGAGGGAGATCGCCTGATGGCGGCCGGAAATCCCCATGCGGCGCTGCCGCTGTTCACCAAGGCCGGAGATGGCCGGCTCGCCGCCTACGCGAAGCTCCGCCGCGGCGAGGCGCTGATCGCGATCGGGGA
>CAIOSQ010000047.1 GCA_903860935.1 uncultured Rhodospirillales bacterium
CCGCGGCAGCCGCGGCGCGGCGGCGGGCGGCGGCGCGCTGCTGCGCGCGGCGCGGCGCCTGCGCGACAAGGTCCTGGCTATCGCGGCGGCGCGGCTGGGCCTCAACGGTCCGGATGCGCTCGATCTCGTCGAAGGTCGCGTGCAGCGCGACATGGGCGGCGCCTGGGTCGATGCCGGGCTGTCGCTCGCGGATATCGCGCGGACCGCGCATCTCGATCCGCTCGCCCTTCCGGCTGGCATGGAGCCGGGCCTGCACCTGACCGTCGCCTACGATCCGCCGGCGATGACCTATGCCAACGCGACCCATGCCTGCATCGTCGCGCTCGATCCCGAGACGGGCGCGATGACGATCGAGCGCTACGTGGTCGCGCATGATTGCGGCACGGCGATCAACCCCGCGATCGTCGACGGCCAGGTCCATGGCGCAGTCGCCATGGGGTTGAGCGGCGCGATGGGCGAGCATTGCATCTACGACGCCGAAGGCCAGCCGCGCGCCGGATCGCTGATGGATTACGCGCTCGCCCGCGCGGCGGACCTGCCGCCCATCGAGACGATCGCCTGCGACCGGCCGAACCGTTTCACCGAGGCGGGCATCAAGGGCATGTCCGAAGGCGGCGTGATGGGCGCGATCGGCGCCCTGGCGAATGCGGTGAACGACGCGCTGGCCCCGACGGGCATCCGCATCGACGCGCAGCCGCTGACGGCCGCGGCGATCGCGGCGGTCCTGCGCGCAGGCTGACCCGGCGCCTCGCCGCGCGGGTTGCGAAACGTCGCGCTTTGCCGGAATGTCCGGCGCGAGACACGGCAGCAGCGAGGGCGACATCATGGCGGATATCGGCGGCACGACGGGACCGGTGGGCAAGCTCGTCATCCGGAATATCGGGCTTCTCCTGTCGGGCGACCTCGCCCGCCCGATCCTCGACGCCGACGCGGTGGTCGCCGACAAGGGCCGCATCGTGGCCGTCGGCAAGGCCCGCGACCTCGATCTCGACAACGCCAAGGTCACGATCGACGCCAAGGGCTGCGCGCTGTCGCCCGGCCTGATCGACAGCCATGTCCATCCCGTGTTCGGCGACTGGACCCCGCGCCAGAGCCAGCTGGGCTGGATCGATTCCTTCCTGAACGGCGGCGTGACGACGATGATATCGGCGGGCGAGGTCCATCTGCCCGGGCGGCCCAAGGACATCGTCGGGCTCAAGGCGCTCGCGATCACCGCCCAGCGAAGCTTCGACGCCTTCCGCCCGGGCGGGGTCAAGGTCCATGCCGGCGCGCCGGTCATCGAGAAGGGCATGGTCGAGGAGGATTTCGCCGACCTCGCCAAGGCCGGGGTGAAGCTGCTCGGCGAGATCGGGCTGGGTTCGGTCAAGGCCGGCGACGAGGCGAAGAAGATGGTCGCCTGGGCGCGCAAATACGGCATGAACTCGACCATCCATACCGGCGGCCCGTCCGTGCCGGGCTCCGGCTATATCGACGAGAGCGTCGTGCTGGAGGCCGATGCCGACGTGATCGGCCACATCAATGGCGGCCACACGGCGCTGTCGCTCAAGCAGATCACCTGCCTATGCGAGCGCTGCGAGCGCGCCATCGAGATCGTCCATAACGGCAACGAACTCGCCGGACTGCACGCGCTGCGCATCGCGCGCGAACTCAAGCAACTCGAGCGGGTGATCGTCGGGACGGACTCGCCAGCCGGCTCGGGCGTCCAGCCGCTGGGCATCCTGCGCATGATCGCGCTGCTCTCCTCGCTCGGCGACACCCCGGCCGAGCAGGCCTTCTGCTTCGCCACCGGCAACACCGCACGCCTGCGCGACCTCGATTGCGGACTGATCGAGCCGGGCCGCGCGGCGGATTTCGTGCTGATGGACCGCGCCCAGCATTCCAGCGGCACCGACCTGCTCGACAGCGTGCGCAAGGGCGACCTGCCGGGGATCGGCATGGTGATCATCGACGGCGTCGTGCGCATCGGCCGCTCGCGCAACACGCCGCCGGCGGACCGCGTGCCGGAGATCGTGCATTGACGGGTCGTTTCCGTGTCGCCGGGGTGCAATACGACATGCGCCCCGTCGCCTCCTTCGAGGCCTTCGCGGCGCAATGCGCGCATCACGTCGCCGCGGCGGCGGAGTGGAGCGCGGAGGCCTGTCTGTTTCCCGAATTCCTGACCACGCAGCTGCTGTCGATCCCGCGCGCCGATGGCCGGCCCGCGGACATCGGCGATCTCGACACCCATACCGAGGCCTATCGCGCGCTCTTCTCGGATCTCGCCGCGCGGCACCGCATGACGATCGTCGCCGGCACGCATGTGCATCGCCGCGACGGCGCGCTGCGCAACGCCGCGCATGTCTTCCTGCCCGACGGACGCCTGGAGACGCAGGAAAAGCTGCATCTCACGCCGACGGAGGTGGCGCCCTGGGGCATCGCGCCGGGCGAGGCCCTGCGCATCCTCGACCTGCCCTTCGCCCGCGCGGCGGTGCTGATCTGCTACGACGTCGAGTTTCCCGAGCTGGCCCGGCAGGCGCGCGCGCGTGGCGCCGACATCCTGTTCGTGCCCTCCTGCACCGACGACCGCCAGGGCTTCCACCGCGTGCGTCATTGCTGCCACGCCCGTGCGATCGAGGACCAGGTCTTCGTCGCCACCACCCATACGGTCGGCAATCTGCCGGTCGAGTGGATGCGCGCGAATGTCGGCAACGCGGCGGCCATCACGCCCTGCGACGTGCATTTCCCGCCCGGCGGCATCCAGGCCCAGGGCGAGATGAACCTGGAGCAGATCGTCGTCGCCGAATTCGACCTCGGGTCCTTGCATCGCGCCCGCGCGGCCGGCAGCGTGCGGACGTGGCAGGATCGCCGCGGCGATCTCTACCCGCTCGCGGAATGACCCGCGCCGCCCGCCTTCTCGCCGCGCTGCGGCGCAACCTGCTCGCCGCGATCCCCACCGCGCTCGGGATCGTGATCCTCAATTTCTTCCTGCTTCAGCTCGCACCAGGCGACGCCGCCGACGTGATGGCGGCGGAGTCCGGCGCCGCGACCGAGGAGACGATGCGCCAGTTGCGCGCGCAGCTCGGCCTCGACCTTCCCCTCCTGTCCCAGCTGATGGCCTATCTCGGCCATCTCGCGCAGGGCAGCCTCGGCTTCTCGCCGCGCTACAACATGCCGGTGGCGGAGCTGATCCTGCAGCGTCTGCCCGGCACGCTGATGCTCATGGGCTTCGCGCTGGGCCTCGCCTTCCTGCTGGGGCTGTTCTTCGGCACCGTGATGGCGCTCAATGCGGGGCGCATCGCTGACCGGGCGCTGTCGGTCCTGACGCTGATCTTCTATTCCGTTCCCGGTTTCTGGATCGGGCTGATGCTGATCGTCGCCTTCTCGATCAAGCTCGGCTGGCTGCCCAGCGGCGGATCGGAGACCATCGCCTCGGGCAAGACCGGGCTCGACTACGCGCTCGACCGGCTGCGCCACATGATCCTGCCGGGGACCACGCTGGCGCTGTTCTTCATCGCCGTCTATGCGCGGCTCACGCGCGCGGCGGTGATGGAGGTGGCACAGCAGGATTTCGTGCGCACCGCGCGTGCCAAGGGCCTCTCCGCCTTCGCGGTCGGGCGCCGGCATGTGCTGCGCAACGCCTTGCTTCCGGTGACGACGCTCGCCGGCATGCATATCGGCGGCATCCTGGGCGGCGCCGTGGTCGCGGAGACGGTGTTCAGCTGGCCCGGTCTCGGGCGCCTCGCCTTCGAGGCGGTGATGCGCCGGGACTACAACGTGCTGCTTGGCGTGCTGCTGCTGTCGTCGCTGCTGGTCATCGTCGTCAACATCCTGGTCGATCTGCTGCACGCCTGGCTCGACCCGCGGATCGACCTGCGATGACCACGGTCCCTGCTCCCCGGCCACGGCGCTGGCGCGTCCTGCGCGCCTTCCTGCGCAATCCCGCCGGCGTGGTGTCGCTGTCCTTCCTGATCCTGGTCGCCGCGCTCGCGCTCGGCGCGCCGCATCTCTATCCCGACGATCCGATGGAGATGGTCGCACGGCCCTTCCTGTGGCCGGGACAGAATCCGGCCTTCCCGCTGGGCACGGACTCGCTGGGACGCGATGTCGCCGCCGGCCTCGTCTGGGGCACGCGGGTCTCGTTGCTCGTCGGCTTCTCGGCGATGATCCTCGGCGTCACGCTCGGCCTCGCCATCGGCGCCGTCGCGGGATATTTCGGCGGCCGTGTGGATGCCGCCCTGGTCAAGCTGATCGAGATCTTCCAGACTCCGCCCAGCTTCGTGCTGCTGATCGTGCTGGTGGCGATCGCGCAGCCGGCGATACCGACCGTCATCGGCGCGATCGCGCTCGTCACCTGGCCCACGATCGCGCGCATCGTGCGCAGCGAGTTCCGGTCGCTGCGAGAAAAGGATTTCGTGATGGCCGCGCGCGGCCTCGGCTATGGCCATGCGCGCATCATCCTGTCCGAGATCCTGCCCAATGCCCTGCCGCCGGTTATCGTCACCGCATCGGTTCTGGTGGCGACCGCGATCCTGATGGAATCGGCGCTGTCCTTCCTCGGCCTCGGCGATCCGAACCTCGTCAGTTGGGGCAGCATGATCGGCGGGGGGCGCGAATTGTTGCGCACCGCCTGGTATCTCAGCGCCATTCCCGGCTTCGCGATCGTACTCACCGTCCTGGCGCTCAACCTGCTGGGCGACGCGCTCAACGATGCGCTGAACCCGCGCGTCGCGGCCGAGCGCTGAGGGGCACGGACGATGGTGGGCACCGAGCCTCTGCTGCGCATCGACGGCCTGACCGTCGCCTTCCCGGGCGAGACAGCGGTGCGCGACCTGTCGCTGGCGGTCGAAGCGGGCCAGACTGTCGCCATCGTCGGCGAGTCCGGGTCCGGCAAGTCGATGACCGCGCTGGCCCTGATGCGGCTGCTGCCGCGCAGCGCGCGCATCACCGGCGGCTCCGCGCGTTTCGCGGGCCGCGATCTGATGGCGCTGGACGAGGGCGCGATGCGGCGCGTCCGCGGCCGCGAGATCGCGATGATCTTCCAGGAGCCGATGACCTCGCTGAACCCGGTCCACACCATTGGCGCGCAGGTCGCCGAGGTGCTGCGGTTGCACGAGGGGCTGGGACGCGCAGCGGCGCGTAAACGGGCCATCGAACTGCTCGACCTCGTGCGCATCGCCGACCCCGCGCGGCGCGTCGACGACTATCCGCATCAACTCTCGGGCGGCATGCGCCAGCGCGTGATGATCGCCATCGCCGTCGCCTGCGGCCCGAAACTGCTGATCGCCGACGAGCCGACGACCGCGCTCGACGTCACCATCCAGGCCCAGGTCCTCGACCTGCTCGACCGGCTGCGCCGCGACTTGTCGATGGGGCTGCTGCTGATCACGCATGATCTCGGCATCGTCGGCCAATGGGCGGACCGCGTCGTCGTCATGTATGCGGGACGCAAGGTCGAGGAAGGCCCGCCCGGCGCGTTGCTCGAGGCGCCGCTCCACCCCTACACCGCAGGACTGCTCGGCGCCTCGCCGCGCAAGGCCGAGGGGCTGGGCTATCGCGAGGCGCGGCTTGCCGAGATCCCCGGCTCGATCTCCAGCGCGCGCGGCGAGGCGGGCTGCGCCTTCGCGCCGCGTTGCCGCCATGCGATCGCGTCCTGCCGCGCCGCCCCGCCACCGCCGCTGGTCGCGCACGCCGACGGTCGGATGGTCGCCTGCCCCGTCCTCGCCGGATCGGGAGCGCCGTCATGAGCCTGCTCGAGCTGCGTGGCCTCGCCGTCCACTACGCCACCGCGCGCGGCACGCTGCACGCCGTCGACGGTGTCGATCTCGACATCGCGCGCGGCGAGACCGTCGGTCTCGTGGGCGAGTCCGGTTGCGGCAAGTCGA
The DNA here is from genome assembly GCA_903860935.1 of uncultured Rhodospirillales bacterium. Taxonomy (GTDB): domain Bacteria; phylum Pseudomonadota; class Alphaproteobacteria; order CACIAM-22H2; family CACIAM-22H2; genus CAIOSQ01. Next base: position 5,862 of record CAIOSQ010000047.1, read on the forward strand.
CCCTCGGCAAGGCGCTGCTCGGCCTCGCACCGGTGACCGCAGGCGCGGTGCGCTTCGATGGCGTCGACCTGACGGCGCTGGGCGCCCGGGCGCGCGCGCCGTTCCGGCGCCGCATGCAGATGATCTTCCAGGACCCGTTCGGGTCGCTCAATCCGCGTCATACGATCGGGGCGATCCTCGACGCGCCGCTCAAGGTCCATGGTCTGGGGGATCGCGCCGCGCGGCGCGCGCGCGTCGCCGCCCTGATCGCGCAGGTCGGGCTGCCGCCGGACGCGGTCGCGCGCTATCCGCATGAATTCTCCGGCGGCCAGCGCCAGCGCATCGGCATCGCCCGGGCGCTTGCCCTGGAACCCGATCTGATCGTCTGCGACGAGCCGGTCTCGGCGCTGGACCTGTCGATCCAGGCGCAGATCCTGAACCTGCTGGTCGATCTCAAGCGCGACCTCGGCCTTGCCTATCTTTTCATCTCCCATGATCTCGGCGTGGTGCGGTATTTCGCAGACCGCGTGCTGGTCATGTATCTCGGCCGGATCGTCGAGAGCGCGCCCGCGGCGACGCTGTGGCGCCGCCCGATGCATCCCTATACGCGCGCCCTGATCGCCGCGGTGCCGGACCCCGCGCGACGCCGCCAGGCCGCACCCCTGGCCGGGGACCTGCCCAGCCCGCAGGACGTCCCCACGGGGTGTCGCTTCCACCCGCGCTGCCCCTTCGCGACCGAGCTCTGCCGGACGACAGAACCCCCGCCTCGGACCCTGGACGACGGTCACGACGTGGCCTGCCACCATGCGGAGACAGTGGCGGGCGCGTAGCGCTTCGTCGACGGCGCTGCCTCTCCCCCAACGGAACCGGCCGCCGACGCCTATCTCGAGAGCCTGCGGACCCTGTGCCGACGTCTGGCCTGCTCCTTCGGCCCCCGCTGATGCCGGGTCAGGGGGACGGACGTCCTGCAAGCCCAGCTTGAAGCGACGCCAGGAAAATCTCGGGGCGGGCCAGGATGACAGGGCCGCGCGCGCATGCTTTCCTGCATGCGCTTGTCCACCGCACCGGCCACCATTCGATGATCGCCCGCGCCCCCATCCCGCCAGGACCGCACGCGCAGACCGGCCTCGCCGTCGATCATGTCGGCGTGGTGGTGCATGACCTGGCGCGCGAGATCGGGACCTGGCGCGAACTGGGCTTCAGCGTTTCCGATCCCGTGCCGCTGATGGGCGCCGATACCGCCGGGCGCCCGGTCCCGCTCGGCCAGTCCAGCGCCCATGTCGTGTTCGAGAACGGCTATGTCGAGCTGTCCTCGCCCGTGCCGGGCAGCGGCAATCATCTCGAGCGCTACCTCGCCGCCGGCGAAGGTGTCCGCATCCTCGTGCTCGCCGCATCCGATGCCGCTGCGGCGCGCGACGCAATGGCCACCGCGCGCCCGGATTGCGCGGCGACGCGCCCCGCCTCGCGTGCCATCCGCGTCGCGGGGCGCGACGAGATCGCACGCTTCGTCTGGTTTCCCCTGCCCGTCGACGTGGTTCCGGACGTGCTTTCGGCGGTGGTGGAACACCGGACGCCGGAGTTCGTCTTCCATCCCTCGCTGGTCGACCATCCCAACGGCGCGCGACGCATCGCCCGGTTCCTGGTGCGCGGCGAGGCCGGCGCCCTCGCGCTGCCCGCGCTGCCGCGCTTCGCCGGGCGCGACGTACCGGAACTGGCGCGCTGTGGTCTCGCCGGGCCGCCCGCGCTGACCGGATTCGTGCTGGCTGGCGCGGCCGACGACGGCCGCGACGAGATCTATTTTTCCCTGCTTCCACCCGCATCCTGACCGAAGGTGACGCCATGAACAGACGCCAGACCCTCCTCTCGCTCGCGGCCGGCGCCGCGATGATCGCACTGGCCCCGCAGGCCGGCGCACAGGCGACGGGCGATGCGCCGCGCCATGGCGGCACGCTGCGCTTCGTCATGAAATACGAGCCGCCGACGCTGTCGTCGATCAACAACACCTCGACGCCGCTGACCTCGGGCAAGATCTTCGACGGTCTGGTCACCTACGATTTCGACCTCAATCCGAAGGCGCAGCTGGCGACGTCCTGGACCGTGTCTCCGGACGGCCTGAGATACGTCTTCAAGCTGCGCGAGGGCGTGACCTGGCATGACGGCAAGCCCTTCACCTCGGCCGACGCCGCCTTCTCGATCCTGCGCCTCAAGGCCGGTCATCCGCGCGGCCGCGCCACCTTCGCCAACGTCGAGCAGGCGAACACCCCCGATCCGCTGACGCTGGAGCTGATCCTGTCGAAGCCCGCGCCCTTCCTGATGGTGGCGCTGGGGCCGTCGGAATCGCCGATCGTGCCGAAGCATCTCTACGAGGGCGTCGATGTCGCGGCCCCGCCGGGACCGCCGCTGCTGATCGGCACGGGTCCCTTCGTGCTCAAGGAATGGAATCGCGGCAGCCATGTGGTGCTGGAGCGCAACCCGAACTACTGGGACAAGCCCAAGCCCTATCTCGACCGCGTCGTGATCCGCTTCATGCCCGACGCCGCGGCGCGCGCCGCCGCCTTCGAGGCGGGCGATCTCGACCTGGGCAGCAGCGCGCCGGTGCCGCTCGCCGACCTGCCGCGCTTCGAGAAGGATGCGCGCTTCACCGTACACCGCCAGGACTACGCCTATAGCGGCGCGCAGCATCAGATCTTCTTCAACCTGGAAACCGAGGTTCTGAAGGACCGCCGCGTCCGCGAGGCGGTCGCTCATGCGCTCGACCTCAACCGCATGGTCGACACCGTGTTCTACGGCGCGGCCAAGGTCTCGCCCTCTCCGGTCAGCGTCGCCCTGACGCCGTTCTACGATCCGGCGATCAAGCCGCGCGCCTTCGACACCGCGCGGTCCGAAAAGCTGCTCGACGAAGCAGGCCTGCCCAAAAAGGCCGACGGCATGCGCGTCCAACTGCGCCTGCTGATCAACCCCTTCATCGACGCGCGCCTGGCCGATTTCGTGCGGCAGTCGCTGCGCCGGGTCGGCATCGATGCGGTCATCCAGCCGCGCGAGTTCGCCGCCTATGTGAAGCAGGTCTATGGCGACCGCCAGTTCGACATGATCATCGAGAGCCTCTCCAACGTCTTCGACCCGACCGTCGGCATCCAGCGCGGCTACTGGTCGAAGAATTTCAAGCCGGGCCTGCCCTTCTCCAACTCCGCCCGCTACGAGAGCGCGGAAGCCGACCGCCTGCTCGAGGCTGCCGCGGTGGAAATGGACGGCGCGAAGCGCAAGGCGCTGTGGCGCGACTTCCAGCACCTGATCCACAAGGACATCCCCTCGGTCGATCTGCTGTCGCCGCTGGAGGTCGTCATCGCCAACAAGCGCCTGCGCAACTTCGCCGCCGGCGCCGAAGGCGTCAGCAGCAACTGGGCGGACGCGTATTTCACGGCGCAGTAAGACACGCGCGCGGGGCGGCGGCCGGGGATTCGACATCTCCGGCCGTTGAACCGCGCGCGACGTCCGCCCTCGACGCGGCTGCTGGGGCGCTGACGGCCCCAACCAGCGATCGGATCCATCGCCAGTCGTCAGACGGACCGCGTCGGCGGACGGACCATGCCGGCAGATCGGGCCTGCCGCGCGGACCCCAAAATACGTTTCGTGCCACGCGGTCGAAACGCCAGATCAGGAAATGACGTCGCCTGGGTGGATAAGGATGTCCGCCGTCGCCCGTCGCGTCGATCCCGCGCCTCGAAACCAGGTGCGATCACGCAGGTCGAGAAAGGATGTCCACATGCCCCATATGTCGCCTTTCGCGCTCGAAGCCGCGCCCGCGCTGGTGACGCTGAGCCTCCTTTCGGCCTTTACCCGGCCGGTCCTGGCGAAGATCGACTCGGCCCTCGGCCCGAAGAACAAGCGGGTCGATCCTGACATGCAGGGCGAGATCCGCCGCTTGCTCGACGACGTGCCCGGCCTTCTGCTCATGGACAGCAACCTGGCCTGTTCCCTCATGCCGATCCTGGAGGTGCATGCCGCGTGTGCCCACAGCGAGGACGAGGACCTCGAACGCATGTTCCAGGAGCTCGACGAGGACGACCTGCTTCCGCTCTGAGGCTGCGTATTCCAAGTGGACGCAGTCGCAGCCTCGGGCAAATGATCGCCGTGTCTGCGTCGTGGACATGAAAGGCGAGGACACGCATGACCACCAGCACCGTCGACAGGAAGCGCTACCTCACGAAATCGCGGTTCAAGCTCGCGATGGAGTGCCCGACCAAGCTCTTCTACACCGGAAAATCCGACGTCTATCCGGACCGCAAGCGCGAGGACGAGTTCCTGCAGGCACTCGCGGAAGGAGGATTTCAGGTCGGCGAACTCGCGAAGGTCATGTTCCCCGGCGGGATCGAGATCAAGGCCCGCGACCATGACGCGCAGGTCGAGGAAACGGCGCGCGAACTCGAGAAGCCGGACGTGACCCTGTTCGAGGCCGCGCTTCGCCATGGCGAATTTTTCGTCAGGGTCGATATCCTGCGCAAGACAGGCAACCGCATCGACCTGATCGAGGTGAAGGCCAAATCCTACGATCCAGGCAGCTACAACGGCTTCCGTGGTGCGCGCGGGGGCATCGATAGCGACATGAGGCCCTACCTCGAGGATATCGCCTTCCAGCGCCATGTTCTGGGCCTCGCGTTCCCGAACCTGACGGCGCGGTGCTTCCTCATGCTCGCCGACACGGACAGCACCGCCTCCATCGACGGGTTGAACCAGCGCTTCAGGATCCGCAACGAGGGCGGGCGCCCAGTTGTCGATGTCGCGCCAGGCACCGATGACAGGACGATCGGCGTACCGGTGCTTTCATGCGTGAATGTCGACGATCTCGTCGCCGAGATCCTCGGTAGTCCGCAAGACGTGCCCGGCGCGACCGGCACCGTCGCCGAACTCGCCGCCATCTGGGCCGCGCATTATCGCGACGACCGGCGTATCGCCCCCACCCTGGGCAATCAGTGTGGAAAATGCGAATTCCGTGTCGACGCACCTACTGGCGTGCAGCAGAGCGGTTTCCACGCGTGCTGGCGAGACGCAGCCGGTCTCGGTGCCGCCGAGATCGCCCAAGGCACCGTGCTCGATCTGTGGAATTTCCGCCGCAAGCAGGAGCTCATCGCAAGCAGAAAGTACCTGATCTCCCACATCGATCTGCAGGACCTGGCTGGCAGCAAGGGCAAGGCAAAGCCCAGAAGATCGGATGGGGACATGGCGGGCCTCGACCATTACCGTCGGCAGGAGATGCA
>CAIOSQ010000048.1 GCA_903860935.1 uncultured Rhodospirillales bacterium
CACCAAGCCCTTCTCGCAGCGCCTGCTGGTCGAGCGCATCCGTGCCATCCTGCGTCGCCAGGACATCGTACGCGACCGCGCCACCGGCGCGACCGCGGCCGAGCCGCCGCTGGCGCGCGGCGAATTGCTGCTCGACACCGCGCGCCATGTCTGCACCTGGAAGGGGATGGACGTGGCGCTGACGGTGACGGAGTTCCTGCTGCTCAAGGCGTTGGCGCAGCGTCCGGGAATGGTGAAGACCCGCGACCAGCTGATGGACACCGCCTATGGCGAGCATGTCTATGTCGACGACCGCACAATCGACAGCCACATCAAGCGGCTGCGCAAGAAGTTCAAGGAGGTCGACGACGGCTTCCAGCAGATCGAGACGCTCTACGGCCTTGGCTACCGCTATCGCGACAAGGAGAAATGACCGCGCCCGCGCGGGCGCGACGGCGGCGGATCCTGTCGCCGCTGACGCGCCGCATCCTGTTCTTGAACCTGATCGGGCCGGCCCTGCTCGGCGTCGGTCTGCTGTATCTCGACGATTATCGCGACGGGCTGATCGAGGCGCAGCGCGCGGCGCTGCGCATGCAGGCGCGCATCGTCGCCACCGCGCTGTCCGAGACCGCGCGCCTCGACGAGGAGGGCGAGGCGGGCCTCGACTACCGGCTGACGGCAGAGATCGTGCGCCCCGTCCTGTTCCGGCTGATGCAGCCCGCGGACGGTCATGCGCGGATCTTCGCGCCCGACGGACAGATCCTGGCCGACAGCCGCATCGTCTCGCCCTATGGCGGCCGCGTCCTGGTCGAGCCGCTGCCGCCGCCGCGCGCGGTCCCACCCTGGCCGATGCGCGTCGCCAACGACCTCTATGACGGCGTCGTCGGCGTCCTGCCGGCGCGCGCCCCTTTGCCGGTCTGGCCCGATGCGCCGGAGCCGCGGGCCGAGGATTTTCCGGAGGTCATGGCGGCGCTGGGTGGCGAGACCGCCGGCGCGCTGCGCAGCTATGCCGGCGGCGGCGGCATGCTGATCACGGTGGCCGCGCCGGTGCAGCGTTTCAAGCAGGTGCTGGGCGGCGTCATGCTGATCGCCGGCGGCGAGCCGATCGAGGCCAGCGTGCGCAGCCTGCGGGTCGACATCGTCAAGCTCTGCCTCGGCGCGATGCTGGTGACCGCGCTCGCCTCGCTCTACATCGCGCGCACGATCACGCGGCCGATCCTGCGCCTCGCCGCCGCGACCGAGCGGGTCCGCCGCGGCCAGGCGATCGGCGGCCGGCGGTCCGGCGCGGCCGCTGCCAAGCCGGCGATCCCCGACCTGCGCGCGCGCAACGACGAGATCGGCGACCTCTCCGGCGCGCTGGTCGAGATGACGGCGGCGCTATGGCAGCGGCTCGACGCGATCGAGCGCTTCGCGGCCGATGTCGCGCACGAGGTCCGCAACCCGTTGACCTCGTTGAAGAGTGCGGTCGAGACCGCCACGCGCGTCACCGATCCGGCGCGCCGTGAAAAGCTGATGCAGATCATCGTCGAGGACGTGCAGCGCATCGACCGGCTGCTCGGCGACATCTCCGGCGCCTCGCGGCTAGACGCCGAGTTGAGCCGCGCCCAGGGCGAGAGCGTCGATATCGGACGCCTGCTGGAGACCCTCGCGGAGATCCATGCCGAGACCGCCGGGCCGGCGGCCCCGCGCATCTAGTTGAGCGTGGCGCCGGGCGCGGCGCTGCGCGTCACCGGCGTCGAGGATCGTCTGGGGCAGGTGCTGCGCAACCTGATCGCCAATGCCTCGTCCTTCAGCCCGCGCGGCGGGCGGATCGCGCTCGCCGCGCGGCGCGATCGCGACGCGGTCGAGATCGCGGTGGAGGACGAGGGGCCGGGCATTCCGCCCGATGGGCTGGAGCGGATCTTCGAGCGCTTCTACAGCGCGCGGCCGGCCGGCGAGAAATTCGGCACCCATTCCGGGCTCGGCCTGTCGATCTCCCGCCAGATCGTCGCCGCCCATGGCGGCACGATCACGGCATCGAACCTGACGCGCGCCGACGGATCGATCGCCGGGGCGCGTTTCCTGATCCGCCTGCCGGCGGAGTGACCGCGCCCGCGCCGGGATCCGGCGCGAGCGCGGTCCGGGCGGGCGGCCTCCGCCGGGAGCCGCCCGCCCGCCGTCCGGTCAGGTCCTGCGCCGCCGCGCGAAACCGAGACCGGCGAGCGTCGCCCCGAGCACGGCCAGCGTGCCCGGTTCCGGTGCGTCCGTCAGCGTCAGACGCATGATCATGTCGTCGTGGTCGTTGTCGCCGCCGGTGCCGCCACCGCCATCGTCAAGCAGCAGATAGGCGATGCTGGACGTTCCGCCGAGCGGCAGCGGGTTGCCGAGCGCGTCGGCGAAGAAGAACGCGACGTCGTCGTTGCCCGGCCCTGCGTGGCCGTTCGGTACGACATTCGCGCCGACCGACACGAAGAAGTTGAAGGGCAGCATCCCGGCGGCCGCCGCGACCGTGACCGGCGCGGCGAGGTTCGCGAGCGAATTCGGCCAGATGTTGAGCGTGTCGCCGATGGTCGTCGGCGAGCCCGGCCCGGAACTGGAGATCAGCGAGCCGCCGCTGAGCGCGCCCCAGTTGAACAGCGTGTTGGCGTTGATCGCCTCCTTGCCGATGTACTCGATGAGGATGTTGGCGGCTTGGGTGACATGCAGCGCAGCCGGGTTGCCGGTCTGGCTCTCGCGCACGACGCCGGAGGTGCCGGTGATGAAGTTGAAGGCGTTGCCGGGATCGGCGGCGTCGGCGCCGCCCATGATCTGGAACATCGGCGCGGCCTGGGCGGTGGTGGCGAAGAGCCCCGCCGCGATGGCGAGCGCCGCCATGCTGATCGTGGTCCGTGGTGTCATGACTACCTCCTGTGGATTACCGGCCGCGCCGTCCGCGTACCGGGAGACGCCGGGTGACGGCGCGGCTCGGGAGCGTCTACGCAAGCGCCGTGCCGATCCTGGTTTGGTCGTCTTTTCAATGTGTTGATGAATCCCGTGATGGCCCGGTGTCCGATTTTCCGGACCGTGTGGCGGTGAATTCGTGGCGCCGGTTTTGCGCGTCCCGACGCGACGGGCGGACGGCGCGGCGGGCATTTGGTGCAGTGCGGTAGCCTCGTTGACAAGGTCGCGGGGCGAGTCCACGCTCCGCGCCCAGCGTGACCCGTCTCGAACCCCTCCAGATCCATGCGACCTGCGTCGCCAGCCGCGACGGCGCCGTGGTGCTACGCGGCGCGTCGGGCGCGGGCAAATCCGATCTCGGCTTTCGTCTGATCGATCGCGGGTTCCATCTCGTGGCCGACGACCGTGTCGACCTGCGGCGCGTCGGTTCGCGGCTGGTCGCGACGGCCCCCGCGACGCTGCGCGGGCTGATCGAGCTGCGCGGGATCGGCATCGTGCGGATCGCCGCGGTCCGGGACGAGGCCGATGTCGCGCTTGTCGTCGATCTCGTGCCGCGTGTCGCGGTGGAGCGTCTGCCGGAGCCCGCCAGCGCCGCCTATCTCGGCGTGGCCGTGCCGCGCCTCGCCCTCGACCCCTTCGACGCCGCGACACCCGCCAAGCTCGCCTTCGTGCTGGCGACGCCCGACGCGCTGCGCCGCCCGGCGGACGCGCTGCGCGGAAAGCCGGCCGCTTGACCGGCGCCGGTCCACCGCCCGGGGCGATACCGCCGGTCCGGCGGCGGATCGTGCTGGTCACCGGCCTCTCCGGGGCGGGCAAGTCGACGGCGCTGCGCGCGCTCGAGGATGCCGGGTTCGAGGCGGTCGACAATCTGCCGCTTTCGCTCCTGGGCGCGCTGGTGCAATCCGGCGGTCCCGCGGCTGGTCGACCGCTGGCGGTCGGCATCGACGCGCGTACACGGGATTTCGCGCCGCGCCCGGTGCTCGACGCCCTGGCGGAGCTGCGCGCGCGGCCGGATGTCGATGCGCGGCTTCTGTTCCTCGACGCCGACGACGAGGTGCTGCGTCGCCGCTTCACCGAGACGCGCCGCCGCCACCCGCTGGCGGTCGACCGCCCGGTCCTGGACGGCATCCTGGCCGAGCGGTCGCTGCTGGCGCCGCTGCGCGACCATGCGGATCTCGCCTTCGATTCGACCAGCGCGACCGGCGCCGAGCTGCGCCGCCTGGTCCAGGACAGCCTCGCCGAGGGGCTGCGCGCGGGGCTGGTGATCGCGGTCCTGTCCTTCGCCTATCGCTGGGGGCTGCCGCGCGAGGCCGATCTGGTCTTCGACGTCCGCTTCCTCGCCAATCCGCATTATGTCCCGGCGTTGCAGCCGCTGACCGGTCGCGATCCGGAGGTCGGCGCCTTCGTCGAGCACGATGGCGGTTTCGCGCCCTTCTTCGACGGGCTGACCGGCATGCTCGCCGGGCTGTTGCCGCGCTTCGAGCGCGAGGGGAAGAGCTATCTCACGATCGCCTGCGGCTGTACCGGGGGCAAGCACCGGTCGGTCTACGTCGCCGAACGGCTCGCGCGCTGGCTGGAGGCGCGCGGCCGAGAGGTCAATCTGGTTCACCGCGACATCGAACGGCGCGGCGACGCGGCGCGCTGAGGCAACGATACGGATGGTCCCATGATCGGCATGGTCCTGGTCACGCATGGGCGGCTCGCCGCCGAGTTCGTCTCGGCGCTCGAGCACGTCGTCGGGCCGCAGCGCAACATCGCCGCGGTCTGCATCGGCCCCGAGGACGACATGGAGATGCGCCGCGCCGAGATCATCGCCGCGGTCGCCCGCGTCGACGAGGGCGACGGCGTCGCGGTGCTCACGGACATGTTCGGCGGCACGCCGTCCAATCTCGCCATGTCGATCCTGGGCAAGGGCAAGGTCGAGGTCGTGGCCGGCATGAACCTGCCGATGCTGATCAAGCTCGCCTCCGTGCGGGCGGCGAGGCCGCTCGACGACGCGGTGCTGGAGGCGCGCGAGGCCGGCCGCAAATACATCAACGTCGCCTCGCAACTGCTCGCCGGGGCGCCGCGATGATCCTGCCCGCGTCCGCTCCTGGATCGGACCCCGGGATCGAACGGGTCGTGACGATCCTCAACAAGCGCGGCCTCCACGCCCGCGCCGCGGCGAAATTCGTCAAGCTCGTCGCCCAATTCGCCGCCGAGTTGACCGTGACCAAGGACGGCGTGTCGGTATCCGGGCGATCCATCATGGGATTGATGATGCTCGCCGCCGGACCCGGCAGCGACGTGCTGCTGCACGCGAGCGGCGAGGACGCGGTGGCGGCGCTGGACGCCGTCACGGCCCTGATCGCCGCCCGGTTCGACGAGGATTGACGCCGCATCACCCGCGCCATTGGCGCGACAGGAGCCATTCGCCGTGACCCAGCCCCGCTCGCGCTCCGCCGCCGCTTCCGGCCGCGGCCGTCCGCCCGGCGGCGAGGTCGTCCTCGACGGGCTCGGCGTCTCGCCGGGCGTGGCGATCGGTCCCGCCCATCGCCACGAGGCGGGCGAGGTCCCGGTGCCCGAGCACGCGGTCCCCGCGGCGGGCATCGACGACGAACTGGCGCGGTTCCGCGCCGCCGTGGATGCCGCGCTGCGCCAGATCGCCAAGCTCAAACAGCGCGGCGCGCGGCTTCCCGCAGCCGCGGGGGAGGAGATCGGGTTCCTGCTCGACGCTCATGCGCAGATGCTGTCCGGGTCGCGGCTGGTGCGCGGCGTCGAGGCGCGGATCGCCACGGCGCGGACCAACGCCGAAGCGGCGGTGCAGCAGGAGACCTCGTCCATCGCCAAGGCCTTCGCGGCGATGGACGATTCCTATCTCGCCGCGCGCGTCGCCGACGTGCGCGATGTCGGCGGTCGGCTGCTGCGCAACCTCACGCGCACGACCTTCCGCGCCTTCAGCGACCTCGCCGAGGGCACGATCGTCGTCGCCGAGGACATCACGCCGGCGGACACCGCGCTGATGGATCCGGAGCGCATCGCCGCCTTCGCCTGCGTCGCCGGCGGCATGGAGGGGCATACCGCGATCATGGCGCGCTCGCTGGGCCTGCCGGCGGTTCTCGGCGCGGCCGGGCTGATGGAGGTGGCGGCGCCCGGCGACATGGTCGTGGTCGACGGCAGCGCCGGCCGCGTCGTTGTTCGGCCGGAGCCCGCGACGCTCGCCGCCTACGAGGAGAAGCGCGCCGCGTTCCTGCGCGCCGAGCGCCAGCTGCGCCGGCTCGCGCGGCTGCCGGCGGTGACCCGCGACGGCATCCCCGTGGCGCTGCACGCGAATCTGGAATTGCCGCGCGACGCCGATCTCGCCATGCAGCACGGCGCGGCGGGCATCGGGCTGCTGCGCAGCGAGTTCATGTTCATGAACCGCGACGACCTGCCGGGCGAGGACGAGCAATACGCCGCGCTTGCCCGGGCGGTGACGGCGCTGGGTGGCCGTCCGGCCACCATTCGTACCCTTGATGCTGGTGGCGAGAAGCTGCCCGCGGCGCTGCGCGCCACCGTCGCCCCGGGGCCAAACCCGGCGCTGGGCCTGCGCGCGATCCGGCTGGCGCTGCGCGAGCCGGTGCTGCTCGAGACCCAGCTGGCCGCGATCCTGCGCGCGGCCGTCCACGGCCCGGTACGCATCCTGCTGCCGATGATCTCGCATCTGCATGAGATCCAGCAGGTGCGCGCGGTCCTCGCGCGGGTCGAGCGACGTCTGCTGCGCCGGGGCGTCGCGCTCGCCGAGCCGCGCCCGCCGCTCGGCGTCATGATCGAGGTGCCGGGCGCGGCGCTGGCCGCCGACAGCCTCGCGCGGGCCTGCGATTTCTTCGCGATCGGCACCAACGACCTGACCATGTATACGCTGGCGATCGACCGCGGCGACGAGCAGGTCGCGCATCTCTACACCCCCCTCCACCCCGCCGTTCTGCGTCTGATCCAGTTCACGACCGAGGCGGCGCTGCGCAACCGGATCCCGGTCAGCCTGTGCGGCGAGATGGCCGGCGATCCACGCTACACGGCGCTGCTCCTGGGGCTGGGGATCCGCGAATTGTCGATGGCGCCGATCAAGATCGCGCGCATCAAGAACCGGGTTCGCGGGATCGACCTCGCCGCGGCCGCCCTGCGCGCGCAGGCGATCATGGGCCAGTCCGACCCCGGCCGGATCGCCGCGCTGCTCGACGATTTCAACGCCCTCGCCTGATCGGGCCCGGGGGGCTGGAAGCGAAAACGCCTCTGGATCGTTCTCGCCGGCGCTGATATCACGCGCGCGTCCGTTCTATCCGTCCGACCCAGGAGCCTCACCCATGGCCATCGCCACCGAGTATCGCGTCGCCGACATCAGCCTGGCCGATTGGGGCCGCAAGGAGATCGCGATGGCGGAGACCGAGATGCCCGGTCTCATGGCCATCCGCGCCGAGTACGGCGCGGCCCAGCCGCTCAAGGGCGCGCGCATCGCGGGCTCGCTGCACATGACGATCCAGACCGCGGTGCTGATCGAGACGCTCAAGGCGCTCGGCGCCGATGTCCGCTGGGCGTCGTGCAACATCTATTCGACCCAGGACCACGCCGCGGCCGCGATCGCCGCCGCGGGCACGCCGGTCTTCGCGATCAAGGGCGAGTCGCTCCAGGATTACTGGGACTACACGCATCGCATCTTCGAGTGGGCCGATGGCGGTGCGCCGAACATGATCCTCGACGACGGAGGCGACGCGACGCTGCTGGTTCATCTCGGCATCCGCGCCGAGAAGGATCCCTCGCTGGTGGCCAAGCCGACCAACGAGGAGGAAGAGATTCTCTACGCCGCGATCCTGAAGACGAACAAGGAGCGTCCGGGCTGGTACGCCAAGCTGGGCGCCGCGATCCGCGGCGTCACCGAGGAGACCACGACCGGTGTCCACCGCCTCTACCAGATGGAAAAGGACGGCCGCCTTCTCTTCCCGGCGATCAACGTCAACGATTCCGTCACCAAGTCGAAATTCGACAATCTCTACGGGTGCCGCGAATCCCTGGTCGACGGCATCCGCCGTGGCACCGACGTCATGATGTCGGGCAAGGTCGCGATGGTCGCCGGCTTCGGCGATGTCGGCAAGGGCTCGGCCGCCAGCCTGCGCCAGGCCGGCTGCCGCGTGATGGTCTCCGAGGTCGATCCGATCTGCGCGCTGCAGGCCGCGATGGAAGGCTACGAGGTGACGACGATGGAGGATGCCGCGCCGCGCGCCGACATCTTCGTGACCGCGACCGGCAATGTCGACGTGATCACGGTCGACCACATGCGCGCGATGAAGCACCGCGCGATCGTGTGCAACATCGGCCACTTCGACAGCGAGATCCAAGTCGCCGGCCTCAAGAACTTCCGCTGGCACAACGTCAAGCCGCAGGTCGACGAGGTCGAGTTCCCGGACAGCAAGCGCATCATCCTTTTGTCCGAGGGGCGCCTCGTGAATCTCGGCAACGCCACGGGCCACCCGAGCTTCGTGATGTCGAGCTCGTTCTCCAACCAGACCCTCGCGCAGATCGAGCTGTGGACGAACCGCGACAGCGGCACCTACGCGCGCAAGGTCTACACGCTGCCCAAGCATCTCGACGAGAAGGTCGCGGCGCTGCATCTGGAGAAGATCGGCGCGAAGCTGACCCGCCTGACCCAGGCGCAGGCCGGGTATATCGGGGTCTCCCAGTCCGGCCCGTTCAAGGGCGAGCAGTACCGCTACTGACGCCGTCCTCCGCCGCCGGCGCGCGAAACCGCGCGCCGCGCGGGCCGGAGACCGGCCGCAGCGTGATCGCCGGGGACGTGAATCACGCGATGAAACAGGGATCTGGAGCATCGTCCGCGCTTCTGGCCGCGCGGATCATGCTCTAGGATCGGCCCATCATGGTCGCGCTGGATCCCATCCTTCTCGGTCTTGCGGCGCTCGCCGGTGGACTTGGCGCCGGGCTCGTGCGGCAGCGCCGCCGCGCCGCCGTCGCCGCCGCGTCCGCCGAATCCGCCGTCGATGCGCTCGCGCAGCGCCTCGCGGCCACCGATGCCGCGCGCGACGAGGCCGCCGCGCGGGCCGCGCGGCTTCACGACGAACTCGCCGCCCTGCGCGCCGAGGCGCAGACACGGAGCGCCGCGCTGGACGCGGCGCGCGCCCAGCTCGCCGATGGCTTCGCCCGCCTCGCGATCCCGGTCTGGCGCCGCTCGCCGGAGCTGCGCATTGTCGATTGCAACCCCGCTTTCGCCACCGCCGTCGAGGCCAGCACCGAGCAGGTCGTCGCCGAGGGCCGCATGCTCGGCGGACCGCAGGTCGCCCAGCGCAGCCGCGAACTCGCCGAAGCCGCGATGGCCGGCGGCGCGCCGGCGCGCGCCGAGCTCCATGTCGTGGTCGGCGGCGAGCGTCGCCGTCTGGAACTCGCCGAGGCGCCGCTCCAGTCGGGCGGCACGATCGGCTTCGCCGTCGACGTCACCGCGCGCGAGGCGCTGCAGGCCGAGCTGCGCCGCGTCGTCGCCGCCCATGCCGACGTGCTCGAGAATCTCGAGACCGCGATCGCCATCTTCGGCGCCGATCAGCGGTTGCGCTTTTTCAACGGCGCCTATGCGCGGCTGTGGAAGCTCGAGGAGAGCTGGCTGCGGAGCGAGCCGGATTTCGGCACCGTGATGGAGGAGCTGCGCGCCCAGCGCCGCCTGCCTGAGCACGCCAATTTCCGCGACTTCAAGCGCCAGCGGCTCAAGCTGTTCACCTCGCTGATCGAGCCGCTGGAGGAGCTGATCTACATCCCCGACGGGACGACGCTGCGCGCGCGCATCCTGCCGCATCCGCTCGGCGGGCTGCTGCTGACCTACGAGGACGTCACCGACAACCTCGTCCTCGAGCGGTCCTACAACACGCTGATGGCGGTGCAGCGCGAGACCATCGACAACCTCCAGGAGGGCGTCGCGGTCATCGGACCGGACGGGCGCATCAAGCTCTGGAACCCCGCCTTCCAGCGGCTCTGGACGCTGTCCGACGAGGAGCTCGCGGCGGAGATGCATGTCGGCGAGCTCGTCGACCGGATGCAGCGTTTCCAGCCGCCGCCCGCCGACCCGCAGGCCGCGCGCGAGCGGCTGATCGCGCGGCTGATCGACCGCACCCCGCGCCACGAGCGCGCCGAGCGCGGCGACGGCATGGTGCTGGAACTCAGCTCGGTGCCCCTGCCCGATGGCGGCGTCCTGCTCAGCTATGTCGACGTCACCGACACGACCCGGGTGGAGGAGGCGTTGCGCGCGCGCGCGGCGGCGCTCGAGACGGCGGACCGCCTGAAATCTGAGTTCATCTCCTCGGTCAGCTACGAGTTGCGCACACCGCTCAACGGCATCATCGGTTTCACCGAGGTGCTGGCGAACCAGTATTTCGGCGAGCTCAACGAGCGCCAGCAGGATTACTGCCGCGACATCATCACCGCCTCCCATCGGCTGCTGACGATCATCAACGACATCCTCGACCTCGCCTCGATCGAAGCCGGGCGGCTGGTGCTGGAGCGCGCGCCGGTCGATGCGCGTGCGGTGCTGGACGGCGCGGCCCAGGTGATGGCCGATCTGGCGCGCGAGGCCGGGATGACGCTGCGCGTGGAGCCGGTGCCGGACCTGCCGCCGCTGGACGCCGACGAGCGACGCCTCAAGCAGGCGCTGTGCAATCTCGTGTCGAACGCGATCAAGTTCGCGCCGCCCGGCGGGACGGTCACGCTGTCGGCTGTGCGCGATCCCGGCGGCATGGTGGCGCTCGCGGTGACGGATACCGGGCCCGGGATCGGACCCGAGGATCACGAGCGGATCTTCCGCGCCTTCGAGCGCACGCGCCGCGCCGATCAGCCCGGCCAGGGCGCGGGGCTCGGGCTCAGCCTGGTGCGGCGCATCGTCGAACTCCACGGCGGCGAGGTGCGCCTCGATTCGACGCCGGGCGTCGGTACGACGGTGGCCTGTCTCGTGCCGGTCCTGGCCGGGCAAGGCTCCGCGGGCGCCGTCTGACGCCGCCCGCCGCCGCGCCGGCGGTCAGGCCGCAAAGCCGGCCACGCCCTTGCTGGTCGAATACTCGAAATGCAGCGCCGTGCCCGGATGCACGCGGCCATGGATCGCATGCGCCGCGGAGGCCGCCTCGGCGAAGCCGGTCAAGATCAGCTTGAGCTTTCCGGGATAGGTCGCGATGTCGCCGATCGCGTGGATGCCCGCGGCCGAGGTCGCGCAGGTCGCGGGATCGACCGTGATCAGATTGCGTTCGAGCGCGAGCCCCCATTGGGCGATCGGCCCCAGATTCTGCGACAGGCCGAAGAACGCCAGCAGATGGTCGGCCGGCAGGCGCCGCGTGCCGCCGTCGAGATCCTTGATCACCACGGCCTCCAGCGCGCCGGCCTCGCCCTCCAGCGCGTCGAGCTGATAGGGCGTCACGATGTCGATTCGGCCGGCCGCGGCGAGGGCCTTCATCCGCGCGACCGTCTCCGGCGCGGCGCGGAACTTGTCGCGGCGATGTACGACGTCGATATGCGCCGCGATGTCGGCGAGGGCGAGCGTCCAGTCGAGGGCCGAATCGCCGCCGCCCGCGATGACGAGGCGCTTGCCGCGGAACGCCTCGCGCTGGCGCACGAGGTAATGCACGCAGCCCGGCTCGAACTCCGCCAGCCGCGTCACCGGCGGACGGTTCGGGCCGAAGGCGCCGACGCCAGCCGCGACGATCACGGCGCGTGCCGCGATGCGCGCGCCGCGCGAGGTGGTCACGATCCAGTCCTCGCCGTCGCGCGCCAGCTCCTCGACCCGGGCGCCGAGGTGATAGACCGGCGCGAAGGGCGCGGCCTGCTCTTCCAGCCGGCGGATCAGGTCGATCGCGTCGATGCTCGGATGACCGGGAATGTCGTAGATCGGCTTTTCCGGATAGAGGGCCGCGCATTGTCCACCGATGACGTCGAGCGCGTCGACGACGTGGCAGCGCATCTTCAGCATGCCGCATTCGAAGACCGCGAACAGCCCGACGGGGCCTGCGCCGATGATCGCGACGTCCGTGCGCTCGATGGTCATGTCGTCTCCCGGGGACGGTGAGGGCGGGGAAGATGAAGCCTCGCCGCCCGGCGATCAACCCTGCCCGTTGGACGCGCCCGCGCGGCCCGGCCACATGCGCTGGAACACCCCGTCGCGCGCGGCGAACAGGTGATGCAGGGCCATCGCCGCGTGCCCGGCCGCGAGCGCGCCGAGGAGCAGGGCGAGCGTGCCGTGGATGCCGAACAGCCGCGCGGCCAGCGCGCTGTCCTGCGGGACCAGCGGCATCGCCGGCAGATCGACGCCGCCGACCGTCACCAGCGCCGGATAGGCGGTGACGCCCGCCCAGCCGAGCAGCGGCACGGCGACGAGCAGCGTATAGAACACGTGGTTGAGCGCGACCGCGAGGCGTCTTCGCGTCGGCGACAGGGTCTGCGGATAGGGCGGCACGCCCAGGCGCAGCCGGATCGCGATGCGCAGCGCCGTGAGGAGCAGCACGCAGATCCCGATCGCCTTGTGCCAAGCATAGAGGGTGTTCGTGATCCCGTCCCAGATCCCGGCGCCGCCGCGCGCCGTCATCCACAGCCCGGCGGTCAGCAGCGCCGCCACTGCAACCGCCGTGGCCCAGTGCAGCGCACGCCACGCCGCGGGGTAGCTCGCCTGGGGCGGCGCGGTCCGGGGGACGTCCATGGAACACCTCGGTGGTAGGCTGGCGGGAGGATCGAGAGCAAAGCACGCCCGGCCGTGCCGCGTATATGGCGACTGCACGGATGATCGCGCACTGCGTCGCGCACGAGGTTGCCGCCGGCGCCTCCGCGCGGATAGAACCTCGGCTGCGATGACCGAGGATCCTGACCCGACGCGGCGGTTCGATCTCGCCGACGAGACCGCGACCGTGAGGCTCGCCTGGCATGTGGCGATGCTGGCGCGGCCCGGGGACGTGCTGGCCCTGCATGGCGGTCTGGGCAGCGGCAAGACCAGCTTCGCGCGCGCCTTCCTGCGCGCCCGGGCCGGCGATCCGCTGCTGGAGGTGCCCAGCCCGACCTTCACGCTGGTTCAGGTCTACGATTTGCCGGGCGGCGCGATCTGGCATCTCGACCTGTACCGGCTCGCCGCGCCCGAGGAGGTATGGGAGCTCGGCATCGAGGAGGCCTATGGCGACGCGATCCTGCTCGTCGAATGGGCCGAGCGGCTCGGTCCGCTCCTGCCGGCCGAGCGGCTCGATGTCGAGCTCGCGCCCGGTGCGACGCCGCAGGCCCGCATCGCGACACTCGCGCCGTCGCCCGCCTGGCGCGGGCGCATCGCGACGATCCCGGCCCATGTCTGAGCGTGGCCCACAGCTCGATGCCTTTCTCGCGCGCTGCGGCCTCGCGGCGGCCGTGCGCGCGCCGATCCCCGGCGACGCGTCCTTCCGTCGCTACCTGCGCGTCGCCGACGGCGCGGGGCGCTACATCGTCATGGACGCGCCGCCGCCGGTCGAGGACGTGCGGCCATTCCTGCGCGTGGCCCGCCATCTGCGCGCACTCGGCCTGTCAGCGCCCTTGATCCACGCCGCCGACGAGGACCGGGGTTTCCTGCTGCTCGAGGATCTCGGCGATGCGACCTTCACGCGGGTTCTGGCCGCCGGCGGGGCGGAGGCGCCGCTCTACGATCTCGCCCTCGATGCGCTGATCGCGCTGCAGACCCATCCCGATGCGACGCGCATCGACGTTCCGGCGCAGGACGCGGCGATGCTGGCCGACGATGGCGCGGCGCTTTTCGTCGACTGGTACTTGCCCGAGGTCACCGGTCGCGCGACCTCGCCGGACCTGCGCGCCGCGTATCTCGCGCTGTGGCACGACGCGCTGACACCGGCGCTCGCCCTGCCGCCGACCCTGGCGCTGCGCGATTTCCACGTCGACAACCTCATGGTCCTCGATGGCCGGCGCGGCGCGGCGCGCTGCGGTCTTCTGGATTTCCAGGACGCGGCGATCGGCTCGCCGGCCTACGACCTGATCTCGCTGCTGGAGGATGCGCGCCGGGACGTGTCCCCGGCGGTCGTCGCCGCGATGCGCGCCCGGCACCGCGCCGCCCTGGCGCATCTTCCCGGCGACGAGCTGGCGCGCGCCTGTGCGGTATTGGCGGCGGCGCGCCACGCGCGCATCGCAGGCCTGTGGATCCGGCTCTGGCGCCGCGACGGCAAGCCCGGCTATCTCGCCTTCCTGCCGCGCACGTGGCGGTTGCTGGAGGCGGCGTTGCGCCATCCGGCGCTCGACGCGCTGCGCGTCTGGTTCGACCGCCACGCGCCGGCGGAGCTGCGCCGCGTCGCGCGGGAGGGGGAGCGATGATCGACCATGCCGCCATCCACGGCCTCGGACCCGCCGTGGGGCGTCGTCCGCTGACCGGCGACGTACCGGCCGCGCTGACCGCCATCGGCGGCATCCCGCTGCTCGGCCACGCGCTCGACCGCCTCGCCGCGCAGGGCGTGCGCCGCGCCGTGCTCTGCGCGCATCATCACCGTGCCGCGCTTGCGGCCTATCTCGCCGGTCGCGCGACCGGGCCCGATGCGGACATCCTCGCCGAGGCGGAACCGCTGGGCAGCGCGGCCGCGCTTGCCGCCGCTGCGGCGCGGCTGGGCGACGCGCCGTTCTACGCCGTGGCCGCCGATCAGGTCTGGTTCGACGGCTTCCGGCCGGCGCTGGCGCGGCTGGACGCGAAATGGGACGAGGGGCGCATGGACGCGCTGATCCTGGTCCATCCGGTCGCGCGGGCCATCGGCTATGATGGCCGCGGCGACATCTTCCTTGATCCGACCGGCCGGGCGCGTCCGCGCGTCGGCGGTGAGATCGCAAGCCATGCCGCCTGCGGCGTCGCGGTGCTCCACCCGCGCGCTCTCGCCGGCGTCGCCGGACCTGGCGATGATCTCGCGGACGTGATCGCGACGGCCGCGGGCCGGGGTCGCCTCTATGCCGTCGTGCATGACGGCGAATGGTCGCGCGCGCCCGACGCCGAGGCCGCGCTGGCCCTCGAAGTCGCGATTGGCTATCGCCCCGTGCCGGCGACCGAGGCGGAGCGCCTCGTTCCGCGGCCCGGCTTCGCCGCCGCCGATCCCGCCGCCTTCGCCGCCGCTCCGGCCCGCCGCCGCATGCTCCGCCCGGGCGCCCGCCGCCCCCTGTGATCCCGCCCCCCTCGCGATCGTCCTCCC
>CAIOSQ010000049.1 GCA_903860935.1 uncultured Rhodospirillales bacterium
CGCGCGACATCGGGCACGGGCCGGCGCAGTTCGGGATCCCCGGCCAGCGCCAGTTCGATGCCGTGCGCCGCCGAGAGCGTGAACAGGTCGGCCGCCGCCGGTCCGGTGATCATCATGCCGAACGGCGTGCCCGTCGGCTCGAGCCCCATCGGCAGCGACAGGCTCGGATTGCCGGTCAGCGAGATCATGTAGGTCGGCGAGAACCAGTGGAAGTACGTGTTCAGCCGCTTGCCCGCGATCTCGTTCTGATACAGCTGACCCCAGGGGAAGGGCGGCACGGCAACGGTCGGCGACAGGATGAGGTCGTACTCGGCGTAGATCGTCTGGACCGCGCGATAGATGCGCGTCTGCTCGGCCTGCGCCCAGGCGACGTCCTCGGCGCTGTAGCGCAGCCCTTCTTCGTAGTTGGCGACGATGTTGGGGCCGAGCTTCGCGCGATGGTCGCGGTAGTTGGCGCGCTGCGACTGCAGCATGCCGACCGCGCGCAGGATCCCGAAGGCTTCGTGCGCGCGGCCCATCGCCGGCGCGACGGCGTCACAGCTGCGGAACAGTTTCTTCAACGCCCGGATGCGCGCGCGGAAGGTCTTCGCAATGCCCGGATCGATCGGGCAGGTGCCCCAATCCTCCGTATACGCGACGCGCAGGCTACCGGGATCGACCGGCTGGGGATCGCGGAAGACGTCGCCGTCGATCGGCCGCGACAGCGGATCGCTGGCCTCGAAGGCGGCCTGCGCCGAGAGCAGCAGGCAGGTATCGGCGACCGTCCGCCCCATCGGACCGAGCGTCGGGATCATGTTCCAGCCCTGGCCGCGCCGGTCGGTAGGCACCAGCCCGGGCGAAGGCCGGAACCCGACCACGCCGCAGAACGCGGCGGGAATGCGCAAGGACCCGCCGCCATCCGAACCGGTGGCGAGCGGCAGCATGCCCGTGGCGAGCGCGACGGCCGAACCGCCCGAGGATCCGCCGGGCGTGCGCGCGGGATCGAAGGGGTTTCCGGAGGGCCCGTAGACCGCGTTGTTCGAATTCGCGCCCGCGCCGAATTCGGGAACGTTCGTCTTGCCGACGACGATGGCGCCGGCGGAACGGCACCGCGCCACCATGGGATCGTCCTGCTTGACCCGGTTGCGCGCGAAGATCGGCGAGCCGTAGCTGTTGATGAGCCCCGCCGCGTCGTCGAGATCCTTCACGCCCAGCGGCAGGCCGTGCAGCGCCGGCAGGTCATCGCCGCGCAGCACCGCGCGCTCGGCGGCCTTCGCTTCCTTGAGGGCACGCGGCCAGATCGTGTCGGTGATCGCCTTCACCGCCGGATTGACCGCATCGATGCGCGCGCGGCAGCTCGTCAGAAGCTCCACCGGCGACAGGCGCCTCGCGCCGATCAGGCGGCGCGCCTCGACGGCGGAAAGATCGCAAGGTTCAGTCATGTCGGCCTCCGGGTCGTGGCGTTGCGGATCGCGTCCCAGACGCGTTGCGGCGTCATGGGCAGCTCGATATGCGCGACGCCGTCCCCGGCGAGCGCATCGATCACGGCGTTGGCGACCGCGGCGGCGGCGCCGTTGGTGGGCAGCTCGCCCACGCCCTTGATGCCCAGCGTATTGTTCGGCGAAGGCGTGCAGGCGAGGGCGGTGCCGAAGAAGGGCGTGTCGGCGGCGCGCGGCAGCGCGTAATCCATCAGCGTCGCGGCGATCAGCTGTCCCGACGCGTCGTAGCGCGCGTCCTCGAGCAGCGCCTGGCCGATGCCGGTCGCGTAGCCGCCATGCAGCTGACCGTCGAGCAGCAGCGGGTTCACCACGACGCCGACATCGACCGCGGCATCGAAGCGCTCCACGCGCACGACGCCGGTGGCGGGATCGACCTCGACCTCGCAGCGCGCCACGCCCGTGGGCCAGGTCTCGACGGTGTCGGCGAAATCGGCGCGCCCTTCGATCCCGCCGGCGCGCGCCGCGACCTCCAGAAGGCCGATGCGCCGATCGGTGCCGACAACCGCGAAGGCTCCGTCGCGGAACTCGACATCCACGGCGGCGGCCTCGAGCAGATCGGCGGCCGCGTCGCGCGCGACGGCGATGGCGGCGTCCGAGGCACGCTTCAACGTGGTGCTCGACACGATGGTCGAGGACGAGCCGCCGGTGCCGCCGCCGCGCGGGATGCGCGCGCTGTCGCCCTGGACGATGCGCACGCGCGCGACATCGACGCCGAGTACCGCGGCGACGACCTGGGCGAAGGCGGTGGCGTGGCCCTGGCCCTGGCTCTGCGTGCCGGTGCGCGCCTCGATGGCGCCGTCGGCGGCGATGGTCACGATCGAGGTCTCGTCGCCCCAGCCGCCGGAGCCGTGGAGATGGCAGGAATAGCCGCGGCCGCGGCGCATCCCCCGCGCACGCGACGCCGCGAGGCGCGCGGCGAAACCGTCTTCGTCGCCGGCCGCGCGCGCCGTGTCGAGCAGCCGCTCGAAATCGCCGCTGTCGTAGCGATAGCCAAGCGCGGTGCGATACGGAAACGCGTCACGCCGCACCAGATTGAGCCGCCGCAGCGCGACCGGATCGCGGCCGGTCGCGCGCGCCGCGACATCGACGAGGCGCTCGACCAGGACCAGCGTCTCGGGCTTGCCTGCGCCGCGGAAGGCATCGACCGGCGCGGTGTTGGTGAAGGCGCCGCGCATCGCGACATGCGCGGCGGGGATGTCGTAGAGCGAGGCCAGCACCTTGGCCATGCCGCCGGTCGTGATGGTCGGCGTCACCGCCGAGGCATAGGCGCCATAATTGGCGATCGCGTCGACACGGATGGCGAGGAACCGGCCGTCGGCGTCGAGCGCGAGTTCTGCCGTCGCGATCAGGTCGCGCGCATGGGTGTCGGCCAGATGATGCTCGCCGCGCTCCTGGACCCAGCGCACCGCGCGCGCCAGGCGCCGCGCGGCGAAGCAGACCAGGGCCTGCTCGGGATAGGGCGGCAGCTTCGGCCCGAAGCCGCCGCCGACATCCTCGGTGACCACGCGCAGGGCCTCGCGCGGGATCTTGAGGATATGGTCGCAGAGCAGGCGATGGATGACGTGCACGCCCTGCGACGGCGTGGTGAGCGTGGTCGTGCCGCTGGCCGCGTCGTGCTCGGCGAGCGCCGCGCGCGGCTCGAGATAGCTCGCCAGGATGCGCGCGGCGCGGAAGGAGACGCGCGACACATGCGCCGCCCGCGCGAAGGCCGCCGCGACCGCCGCCGCGTCGCCCTTGCGCCAGTCGCAGACCAGGTTGCCGGGCGCGGCGTCGTGGAGGAGCGGGGCGCCAGGCGCCAGCGCCGCGTCGCCCGCGATCACCGCCGGCAGATCCTCGTAGTCGACCTCGATCGCCTCGGCGGCGTCGCGCGCGGCGTCGAGGGTCTCGGCGACGACCATGGCGACGATCTCGCCGACATGACGCACGCGGTCGGGCGAGATCGGTAGGCGCGGCGGCTCGGCATGACGCCGGCCGTCGACCCCCGCGATCTCCACGAGGCAGGGATTGTGACCGAGACCGGCGGCAACGGTGTCGGCGGCGGTGTAGATGGCGGCGACCCCGGGCAGCGCGCGCGCCGCCGCGGTCGCGATCGCGCGGATGCGCGCATGGGCGTGGGGCGAGCGCAGGAAGACCGCCTGCAAGGCGCCCGGCACGGCGCGATCGGCGGCGAAACGGCCACCGCCGGTCAGCAGACGCGGATCCTCCAGCCGCCGCAGCGGTTGCCCGAGACCAGGAAGAACGTCGTAGGCCATTGTCCGACCACCCTCGCGAATCGTGACGGGCAGGATAGACCGGCGGCAGCGCTTTGTCCGATCCCGCCGCACCTGCTAGAACCGCATCCGCTCGACCATCCCAGAGGAGAAGACGACGTGAAACTGGTTCGATTCGGCCAGCCCGGCAGCGAGAAGCCCGGCATCATCGACGCTCAAGGCGCCATCCGCGACCTCTCGGGCGTCGTCCCGGACATCGGCGGCGCGGTGCTCGAGGCGGCGAGCCTCGACCGCCTGCGCAAGCTCGACCTGTCGACGCTGCCGACCGCGGCGGCCGGCGTACGCCTGGGCGCGTGCGTGGGCGGCGCCCGGAACTTCTACGCGGTGGGCCTCAACTACGTCGACCACGCGAAGGAAACCAATTCGCCGATCCCGAAGGAGCCGATCCTCTTCAACAAGGCGACGTCCTGCATCGTCGGCCCGAACGACGACGTCATGATCCCCAAGGGTTCGGTGAAGACCGACTGGGAGGTCGAACTCTGCGTCGTCATCGGCAAGCGCGCGCGCTACGTGCCGGAGGCCGAGGCGCTGTCCTACGTCGCCGGATATTGCGTGTGCAACGACGTGTCCGAGCGCGAATACCAGATGGAGCGCGGCGGCCAGTGGATGAAGGGCAAGGGCTGCGAGACATTCGGCCCGATCGGCCCCTGGCTGGTGACCGCGGACGAGATCAAGGACGTCCAGAACCTGTCGATGTTCCTCGACGTCAATGGCGAGCGCGTGCAGAAGGGCTCGACCAGCACGATGATCTTCGGCGTCGCGCACGTCATCCACTACATGTCGCAGTTCATGGTGCTCGAACCGGGCGACCTGATCACCACGGGCACGCCGCCGGGCGTGGGCGCCGGCTTCAAGCCGCCGCGCTTCCTCAAGGCCGGCGACCGCATGCGCGTCGGCATCGAGGGCCTCGGCGAGCAGACCCAGAACGTCGTCGCCTGGCGCTGAGGCGACGGCACGCGGGACGCGCGGCACCGCGCGTCCCGCGTCATCTCGCGCCCGCGTGCACCGCGATGCCGTTCTCTCCATGACCGCGTCGCGTCCGGTTCCCTTCACCCTCGCCGGGGTCCGCCACGGCGCGCTGCGCGGATCGGCGCTGTCGCCGGGCGTTCTCGTCTACGGCATCGTGTTCGGCGTCCTCGCCGGCGAGGCTGGCCGCAGCGCGCTCGAGGCGGTGCTGATGAGCGCCTTCATCCATTCCGGCAGCGCCCAGATCGCCGCGCTGCAGGGCATGGCGACCGGTCCCTATGTGGCGCCCATCGTCGCCACCATCCTGCTCACCAACGCGCGCTACGTCCTCTACGGCGCGGCGCTGCGACCCTGGTATCCGGGCCAGCCGCCGGCCGGCATCTATCCGAGCCTGTTCCTGCTCGGCGACGGCAACTGGGCGATGGCCATGCGCGAACACGGCGAAGGTCGGCACGACGCGGGGTTCCTGCTCGGATCCGGCCTCGCGCAATTCATTCCCTGGTCCATCGGCACATGGATCGGCCACGCGGCCGGCAGCGCGATCGCCGATCCGCGCCGCTTCGGCATGGATTTCATGATCGTGTCGCTGGCCGCCGCCATGGCGACCGCTTTCTGGCGTGGTCGCGACAGCCTGCTGCCGGCGGCCGTGGCGCTCGCCGTCGCGCTCGGCATGCACGCACTCGCGCCCGGCGGCTGGGTGGCGCTGATCGCGGGCCTCGCCGGCGCCGCGAGCGCCTGGATCGCGCATGGACACCAGCGCTGATTTCCTGGCCGCGCTGGCGGCGATGGCGGCGGCCTCCTATGCCTGCCGCCTCGGCGGCTTCGTGGCGATGCGGTTCGTCACCGTGACCCCGCGGCTGGAGGCGGCGCTGCGCGCCGTCCCGCTCGCGGTCATGATCGGGATCGCCGCGCCGGCGCTCGCGGATGGCGGCGGACTCGCCGAATGGATCGGGCTGGCCGCCGTGGTGATCGCGATGCGTCTGACGCGCAACGATCCCCTCGCCGCCGTCCTCGGCGTCGCCACCGTCGCACTCGCGCGCGCCATCCTGTAGGGCCGCGGGAGGACAGACATGGCGCGCGAGACCGACACGCTCCATCCGGAAGCCAAGCGGCGCGTCGTCTGCCTCGGCGCCGCGGCGATCGATCATGTCTTCACCGTCGCTGCGATCCCGCCGCGGCCGACGAAGGTTCAGGCGACATCCCATCGCGAACGCCAAGGCGGCGATGCCGCGACCGCCGCGTTGACGATCGCGGCCCTGGGACATGCGGCCGCGTATTGGGGGCGGGTCGGCTGCGACGCGAACGGGGCGCGGGTGCTGGCGCGGCTGACCGATGCCGGCGTCGACTGCGCGACGGTGCGACGCGTCGCGGACGCGAAGACCGCGACGGCGGTGGCGGTTCGCGACGACGGGGGCAGGCAGCTCGTCGCCTCCTTCGCGGGGGCCGGTCTCGGCGACGATCCGGACTGGCTGCCGCTGGAGGCGCTGGCGCGGATGGATGCGGTACTGGTCGACACGAGTTGGCCCGCCGGCGCGCGCAGCCTGCTGCGCGCGGCGCGGGCGCATGGCGTTCCGGGCGTGCTGATCGCGGACGCCGACGACCGGTCGCGGCATCCCGACCTGCTGGCGCTCGCCGACCATGCGCCCGTCGCCGATTCGGGGCCAGCGTTCCACGGCGCCTATGCGCTGGCGATCGCCCGGAAATGGGCGCCTGCACGGGCCCTGGGCTTCGCCGCCGGTATCGCGCCCGGGCCTGCCGACCACGAAGCGTGATCGCGTCGTCCGGAGCGCCGGGCGGACCTATGCGGAATGCGCCGACGCGCCAGGATCGGGCAGCACGCGATTGCGCCCGCCGGTCTTCGCCGCGTAGAGCGCGGTGTCCGCGGCCTTGAGCAGGGCGTCGAGCGCGATCGCGTCCTCGGGCGCGGCGACGGCATAGCCGATCGAGACCGTGACCGGCCGCTCCGCAAGCAGGCCAGCCTCGGAGATCGCGACGCGGAAAGCCTCGAGCCGCTTGCGCACGCCGGGCTCGGACCCGACAAGAAGGATCCCGAATTCCTCGCCGCCGAGCCGGCCGATCAGATCGTCCTGCCGGAACGTGGCCGTCGCGATCTCAGCGAGGCGGCGCAGCACCCGGTCGCCCGCGTCGTGCCCGAACCTGTCGTTGACCGACTTGAAATGATCGACGTCGAAGATGGCGACGACGATGGGGTCCTTCGCCCGGCGGGCTCGCCCGGCGATGCGGGTGGCGGTGGCCATGAACGCCCGGCGGTTCGGCAGCCCCGTCAACTCGTCGACGAGCGCGAGGCGCTGCAGCGATTCGCGCAGGACGATCGTCGCCATCGCACCGCTCAGGCTCTGCGCCATGGTCTCGAACCGCGACAGCTCGCGCATCACCCGGCCATCGCCCTCGCCCGTTTCGTCGGCGAGATATCCCGGCGCGAGAGCGATGGTGACCAGGCCGACGGTGCGGTCCGCGCCGGTGATCGGAGCGCAGAGGAACATGGCGTGGCCGTCCTGCGCGCAATGCCGGCAGGGGACATGCGATCCACCCTCGTAGACCGCGTAGACACCGCGCGAGCGCAACGCCCAGCAATCGGCGGGCTCGATCGTCTCCGGGCTGCGCACGCCGCCGAAGCGCACGAGACCTGTATGCAGAACGAACTCGTCGGTCTCCGGCACCATGGCGTAAACCGCGACATTCGCCTCCGCGTACATCCGCGCGACGTGGCGGGCGATGATGTCCATGCCTTCGGGCACGGAGATCGCCCGCTGCAGGAAGGTGACGCATTCCGTGAGCAGGCCGCTGGCGGCGCGCGCACGATCGAGCTCCGCGACGCGCGCGGCGAGGGCGCGCGCGGCGCGCGACTGCTCCAGCATCTGCCGACGCTCCTGCTCGCGCTCGCGGCGCGAGGTGACGTCCTGCGCCACGCCATGGATCATGCGCAGCGTTCCATCGGCCTCGCGGGTGCCGCGGATGCCAACCGCGAGATAGCCGACCTGACCGACCGCATCCAGGAAACGGTGCTCGAGATCGCGGACATAGGTGGCGCCGGTCGAGGTCAGCGCGCGGGCGATCTCGTCGCGGACGATCGCCGCATCCTCGGGGTGGACGAAGCGAGCCGCGTAGGCCTGGGGCGACATGCGGTAGCCGCCGACCTCCTCCGCCGTGACGCCGAGGATCCTGTAGAAGCCGTCGTTGAAGGTGAAGAGGTTGGCGGCGAGGTCGAGCTCCCAATGCCCGGCCTTCGCGAGGGCGAGCGCGCTGGAGAGTTGCGCGGCCGACTCGCGCAGCTGCCGCTCGGTCCGTACCCGCGCCGTCACGTCGCGCATGATGCCGTTGAAGCCCTGGCCGGGACCCGCGTCGCTCGCCCAGACCATCAGTTCGATATTGACGTCCTGACCGTCCTTGCGGCGGCCCAGCACCTCGCGGCCCTTGCCGAGGATGCTGGCCGCGCCGGTCGCGAAATGGTGGTGGAGATAGCCGTCATGCCGTTCGCCGTCGTGCTGGTTCATCAGCATCGACACGTTGCGCCCGATGCACTCCCCGGGTTCGTAGCCGAAGATCGTTCGGATCGCCGGGTTCACCGAAAGAATCACGCCGCGTCGATCGATGGTGACGATGACCTCCGCGGTCGAATCGACGATGCCGCGCAGGCGCGACTCGACGCGCGCACGCTGCGCCTCCGCCTCGGATTGCCGGATGAC
>CAIOSQ010000050.1 GCA_903860935.1 uncultured Rhodospirillales bacterium
CCGGGGTTTCCTGGACGCTGAGCTTGGCGCGGCGCAGCCGGTCGAGCACGGCCGGCCCGCGGCGGACCATCAGCGCGGTGGCGAGCATGTCGAGCACCGTCAGGACGGCGATGCGCGACTGGGACGGCGTGTAGATCTCTGTGTCCTCGGCGGTCTCGACCGCGAGGAAGACGTCGCAGCTTGCAGCCAGCCTGGCGCCGAGCCTGGCGATGCCGATCACGGCGGCGCCGGCCTCGCGCGCGGTCCGTGCCGCACGCAGCAACTCGTGGGCGTTGCCCTGGATGCCGAAGATCAGCGCGACATCGCCGGGACCGAGCCCGGAGCAGGCGATGGTCTGCGCGTGGCTGTCCGGATGCCAGGCCGCAGGCGCGCCCAACCGCATCAGCTTCATCTGCGCATCATAGGCCATGGCGCTGCCGAAGCCGCTCCCCAGGCATTCGATGCGGGGCGCGGCGGCGAGGATCGCGACGGCACGCGCCAGCGCCTTGCGGTCGAACGTCCGCCGCAGATCGGCCAATGCGCGTTGCGTCGAGTCCAGGATCTTGTCGACGACGACGTCGAACGTATCGTCGATCGCGACATCGCGATGCAGCCAGGGCGTCCCCGAAGCGAGGCCCTCGGCCAGCCGGATCTTGAATTCGGGGAATCCCGAACTGCCGAGCGCGCGGCAGAACCTGACGACGGTCGGCTCGCTGACGCCGGCGCTGGCGGCCAGCTGGGCGATCGACATTCCCGCGACATCACGCTGGCGTGCGGCGACGATGTCGGCCACGCGCTGCTCCGCCGGCCGCAGCCTGGCGCGGGCGAGAGCGGAAAGCGTGTCGTCTGCTGACGGTTGTGCGGGCGTCATGAAATTCAGGTTCCCCTCCGGCGTGGTTTGTAGCTAAGCTACATGAAACAGACAATAGCGATATGAACGAGAAACTTTCCTTCCAGCCCTCGGTGGCGCCGCCGCTGCGCCTCGGCGCTTTTCCGACGCCGCTCGACGACGCGCCGCGCCTGGCGGTCGCCCTCGGCGTCGCGGCGCTGCATGTGAAGCGCGAGGACCTGTCCGGCCCGGCGCTGGGCGGCAACAAGATCCGCAAGCTCGAGGTCCTTCTTGCCGACGCGCGCGCCCAGGGCTGCGACGCGGTGCTCACGACGGCGGGGTTGCAGTCGAATTTCTGCCGCGCGCTCGCCGGGACGGCCGCGAAACTCGGAATGCGCTGCGCGTTGCTGCTGCGCGGCGCGGCACCTGGACGGGCGGAGGGAAATCTCTTCCTCGACGGGCTGTTCGGTGCCGACATCCGCTTCCTGGACGTCAAGGACCCCTGGGATCCGCGCGCGCGTGCGGCGCTCGACGCGCTCGCGGCGGAACTGACCGCCGCCGGACATCGGCCCTACACGATCCATCTGCCCGGTGCGAGCGCGGGGCTCGGCGTCGCGGCCTGGGTGAACGGGGCGGCGGAACTCGATACGCAATTCACGGCGCAAGGGATCGATCCGGACAGGCTCATCCTCGCCTGCGGATCGAGCCTGACGCTGGCTGGACTCGCGCTCGGGCTGAAGCGTGCGGGCCGCCGCTGCCGCGTGAGCGGCATCAGCGTCCAGCAGCCCGCATCGCGGCTGGTGCCCTGGATCGTCGAGGCGGCGGCGCGCGCGCGGCCATTGCTGACCGATGGCCCGACGCTCGAGGCCGGGGATTTCGATGTCGTCGACGGCTTCGTCGGGGCCGCGTATGGCGCGCCGAGCCCGGAGGCGGTCGCCGCGGTGCGGCTCGCCGGCACATGCGAAGGGCTCGTGCTCGACCCCGTCTACACGGGCAAGGCGATGGCCGGGCTCGCGTCCTGTCTGCGCGATGGGCGTTTCGATGCCGGCGAGCGTATCGTGTTCCTCCATTCCGGCGGTACGCCCGGCCTGTTCGCCAATCTCGACGCCTTCGGAGGATCACAATGACCGCAAGCGTATCGCCACTGCGCGCGGATATCGATCTCGACGCGCCGGGCCGTCATGTCGGCCATGTCCGTCTGCCGCATTCGACCCACGAGAGCGCCTATGGCTGGATCCCGGTTCCCATCGCCTCGATCAAGGGCGGCGAGGGACCGAGCGTTCTGCTGACCGCGGGCAATCATGGCGACGAATACGAGGGGCAGATCGCGCTGCTCAAGCTGATCCGCGAACTCGATCCGGCGGCGCTGCACGGTCGCGTCATCGTCATGCCGCGCCTGAATCTGCCCGCGGCGGCGGCCGGACGGCGCACCTCGCCGATCGATGACGGCAATCTGAATCGCGTCTTTCCGGGCGATCCGGACGGAACCCCGACCGAGCAGATCGCCTGCTACGTCACGCGCGTGCTGCTGCCGCTGACCCAGGCGAGCGTCGACATCCATTCCGGTGGTTCGTCGCTCGACTACCTGCCCTGCGCCTTCGCGCGCGTGCCGGCGGAGGCGTCGGCGCGTGCCGCGCAGCGGGCCGCACTGGCTGCGTTCGGCGCGCCCCTCGCGATCATGGTGGAAAAGCCGCAGACCAATCGCTCCCTGTCCGCCGCGGCGCTTGCCGCCGGCCATCTCAGCTTCGCCACGGAGATCGGCGGCGGCGGTACGACGCGGCCCGCTACCCAGGCGGTGGCCGATGCCGGGATCCGTCGTTTCCTCGCGCATCTCGGCATGATCGACCCCGTGCCGGCGCCGGCCGCCGCGCCGCGATTCATGCGTGTGATCGGCCCGCCGCATTACGTCTATGCGCCGGTGCGCGGGTTGTTCGAACCCGGCTTCGCGCTGGGCGACACGGTGCGCGCCGGCGACGTGGCCGGCTGGATCCATTTCCCCGAGGAGCCGGAGCGTGCGCCACGCGCGCTGCATTTCGCGGGCGACGGCATGGTCGTCTGCCGCCGCGTTCCCAGCCTCGTCGCGCCGGGCGACTGCCTCGCGCATCTTGCCAGCGACATCTGAGCACGTAGACTCATCGCATCGATCACGGAGGACACGCCATGACCATGAAACGCCGCGACACGCTTCGGATCGGCTTGTTCGGATCCGCCGCCGCGCTGACCGCCGCGGGGTTCCCGGCGGGCGCTCAGGCGCCGCAGAAACTGAGCGTCTTCGGGCACCGCGTACACCAGACCGTGGCGACCGGCGCTCAGGGCGGCGACATCACGAAGGGCTTCACCGAGCGCACCAAGATCGCGGTTGAGTGGGTGACCTTCGACACCGGGCCGCTATGGGAGCGCGTGTTGCGCGAGACCAGCCTGCGCGAGACCTCGGTCGACATCGCTTTCCTGCTCAACACGCAGATCACGCCGCGCGCGGCCGGGCTGTTCGAGCCGCTCGATCCCTGGATGGCCAAGGCGCCGATCGAGGATCCTGCCGATGTCTTCCCGGGATTGATGTCGGGCTTCCGCGTCGGCGGCCAACTGGTCGCGATCGCCTATCGCCATGCCTCCTCGGGACTGCACTACAACGAGGAGATCCTCGCCGAGCGCGGCTTCTCCGGCCCGCCGAAGACCGTCGAGGAACTGATCGAGATGGCGAAGAAGTGCACCTACACGCGTGCCAATGGCACGCCGGTGGTGGGCTTCTTCGTGCCCGGCCTGACCTACCCGAACGTCATCGATCTGGCGCGCGCCTGGGACGGTGAATTCATCACGCCGGACATGAAATTCGCCGCCAACGAGCCGCCCATGGTCCGCGCGTTGACCGTGCTGCGCGAACTCTTCCTCGCCGGGGCGTTCCCACGCAACTTCGCCTCGATCCAGAACGAGGAGGTCGCGACCTGGATGCAGAATGGTCGCGCGGCGCTCAATTATGCCTCGATGGGGCGCACCCAGATCTACAACGATCCCGGCAAGTCTCAGTTCGCGGGCAAGCTCAAGACCGTGCCGATTCCTGTCAGCCGCGAACTTCTCGGCAAATATGCGGTTGCGCCGGCGAAGGTCGAGTTCTGGGGCATGGGCATTCCGAAGAACGCCCGCAACAAGGAGCAGGCCTGGGATCTGATCCGCGCGATGTCGTCGAAGGAATCGACGGTGATGACCGCGATCAACGGCAACGGCCCCGTGCGCGCCTCCGCCTACGAGGATGCGCGCGTGAAGCAGAAGCTCTCCTACGCGGAGGAAGAAAAGAAGGTGCTTCTGGTCGCACGCGCGCCGATGCCCGCCTTCGATCAGGCGCAGCGTGCCGCCGATTTCTTCAAGGAAGAGGCCGAGGCCGCGGTGCTGGGCATGAAGACGCCGCAAAAGGCGATGGACGATCTCGCAGCACGGGTAAAGCCTCTGCTCTGAAAATGGGGACGGAGCCCGGATTAGCCCGCATGGCAGGCAATCCGGGCTCGGAACCAGTACCGAGGGGGCATCCGGGCGCTATCCCCCGACTGATTTGCGATCGTATGTCGAGCCTGGGAGTTCGAGCGTGGAAATCGTCCGTGGCGACCTTGCCGACCCGCGCATCATGGCCCTCTTGCGCCATCACTTCGACACATGCCACGAGGTGACGCCGCCGGGCAGCGCTCATGTGTTCAGTGTCGAGAAGCTGGCAACGCCGGACATCGATTTCTGGGCGGCGTGGGAGGGCGGCGCCCTGCTGGGTGTCGGCGCCATGAAGCCCATCGATGCCGCACACGGCGAAGTGAAGTCGATGCACACGGCGGAAGCGGTCCGCGGCCGTGGCGTCGGCGGCGCCATTCTCCGCCACATCATCGCCAGTTCGCGGGTGCGTGGCCTCACGCGGCTCAGCCTCGAGACAGGATCCTTCGCCTATTTCGCGCCCGCGGTGTCGCTCTACAAGGCGCATGGCTTCGTCGAATGCCCGCCGTTTGGAAGCTACCGCCCCGACCCCAACAGTCTGTTCCTGACGCGCGAGATTTCGTGACGCGCGCAACCCGGGTTGCGCGGATCAGCGGATCGTGAAGCGCGCCAGGGCGTCGCGGTCGATGTCGATGCCAAGGCCTGGGCCTTCGGGAACGGCGGCATGGCCGTCCACGAGGTCCTGGAAGCTGCCGACCCGGCGCGTGAGCAGGTTCTCGCGCAGCGGGTTGGCGAAGATCATGCACTCGTAGACCAGGAAGTTCGGCTGTGCCGCAGCGAGCTGGACGCTGGCGGCGGCGCAGATCGCGCCGGACCAGCCGACATGCGGGGCATAGGCGACGTGGAAGGCGTCGGCGAGGTCGGCGATGCGCCGGGTCTCGGTGATGCCGCCGGCGCGGGCGACATCGGGCTGGATCACGCCGACGCTGCGCGTCGCGATCAGGTCGCGGGCCTGGGTGGCGACAAAGTCGCTTTCGCCCGCCGCCAGCCTGACCTTCGTGCGCTCGCGCAGCCGCCGGTAGCCGTCGATGTCCTCGGGCACGATCGGTTCCTCGAACCACCAGTAATCGAGCGCCGCGAGCGCTTCGCCGACCTGGGTCGCCTCGTCGAGGTCGAAGGCCCAGTTGGCGTCGACGCTGAGCCGGATCTCCGGACCGACGATCTTGCGGATCAGTTCGGCGCGCGCGATGGCCGCGCGCGGGGTCTGGCCGATCTTGACCTTGATGGCGCGGAAGCCGCGCGCGAGGCAATCCCTCGTCTCCGCTTCGGCCCGGGCGTCGTCGCCCCAGTTGATCGAGGAGGCGTAGGCGAGGATCTGCCGACGGCCGGCGCCGCCGAGCAAACGATGCACGGGCAGGGCGGCGACCTTGCCCATGATGTCCCAGAGCGCGATGTCGACGCCGGCGATCGATTCCACGAGCATCCCGCCGGCGCGGCCCGTCAGGCGACCACGCATCGCCCGCCAGAGGCTTGCGGTCTCGAACGGGTTGCGACCGACCAGGACCGGCTTGAGGATGGTCTCCACGGCTTCCGCATAGGCGGGCGAGGAGGTGCGTGCGAGGCACTCGCCCCAGCCGACGATCCCCGCATCGGTCCGGACCTCGACCACGACGATGTCGAGGGACGGCCAGTCGCCCTGGCTGGTGCGCTGCGCGTCGGGCAGGGTCGCACGCAGCGGATGCGCGATCACGTCGGAGATGCGGAGATCGGCTGAAGCCATCGGTAATCCTCGTCTTGCGGCTTGAGCCTAGCGCCGAACCGGCTGCGGGTGCCACACGGGCGTGTGGCGTGGGGCGAGGGGCGAGCGAACGGCTGAAGAGACGCCGCGACGGGATGGTCAGGGCGCTGCGGACTGCCTATATAGACGCATCCTTTTTTACCTTAGATGTGGAGCCGCGAAGCCATGACCACCGGCGCGCCCAGCCAGATCCCCGTGACCGTGCTGACCGGCTATCTCGGCGCCGGCAAGACCACGCTCCTCAACCGGATCCTCACCGAGCAGCACGGCAAGAAATACGCCGTGATCATCAACGAGTTCGGGGCGGTCGGCATCGACAACGATCTGGTGGTCGACGCCGACGAGGAAATCTTCGAGATGAACAACGGGTGCATCTGCTGCACCGTGCGCGGGGATCTGATCCGCATCATCGGCGGGCTGATGAAGCGGGCCAAGGATCTCGACGCGATCATCATCGAGACCACCGGCCTCGCCGCTCCGGCGCCTGTGGCGCAGACCTTCTTCTCTGACGATGACGTGCGCGCGCGCACGAAGCTCGACGCGATCGTCACCGTGGTCGACGCGAAATTCTTCCTCGATCGCCTGAAGGACAGCCACGAGGCCGAGGATCAGGTCGCGTTCGCCGACGTCATCCTGCTCAACAAGACCGATCTCGTCACCCCCGAGCACCTGCGCAGCGTCGAGGCGACGATCCGCCAGATCAACAAATACGCGAAGGTCTTCCACACCCAGAAGAGCGTCATCGAACTCGACAAGATCCTCGACCGCGGCGCCTTCGACCTCGAGCGTATCCTGGAGATCGAGCCCGAGTTCCTGCCGCGCCGCGGCGCCGGGCATGGTCACGACCACCACCACGATCATGGTCACGACCACGGGCATCACGACCACGGGCATCACGACCACGCTCACGGGCATGACCACGCTCACGGGCATGACCACGCTCACGGGCATGACCACGACCATGACCATCACCATGACCACGGGCACGACCATGCCGCCAATCCTGTCCATGACACGGAGATCAAGAGCGTTTCGGTGACGATCGACGGGCCGGTCAATCCCGACCGCTTCCGGATGTGGATCTCGGGTGTGCTGCGCGAGAAGGGGCAGGACATCCTGCGGTCGAAGGGCGTGCTGGCCGTCGATGGCGAGGATCGCCGCCTCGTGTTCCAGGGTGTCCACATGATCATGGACTCGAACTGGGGCCAGCCCTGGCGCGTGGCCGACGGGCGCGCGAGCAAGATGGTGTTCATCGGGCGCCACCTCGACGCCGATGCCCTGACCCGCGGCTTCAAGGCCTGCGCGCAGGCGCGCTGACGGCACGGGGCGAACGAGATGTCGATGTCCGGCCCCCCGCGCCGCGAACTCGAGATTGGCGCCTATGTCGTCGGCCTCGCCTATGACGCTGACGGCACGCGACTCGCGGTCTCCACAGGCGCGGGGCGCGTCGCTTTCCTCTCGCCCGATCCGCATGACGGGGAACCACTGCGCGAGGTCGCCGTCCATGACGGCGCAAGCCTGAGCTTTGCGCGCGGCATCGATCCGGCGGGCTTCGTGTCCGGCGGCGACGATGGGCGTCTCATCGCGGTCGCGGCGGATGGCGGGACCACGGAACTCGCCCAGGTGCGGGGCAAATGGTTCGAATGCGTCGCGGCCCATCCCGGCAAGCGCCTGATCGCAGCCGGCGCTGGCAAGGTCGTTCACCTGGTCACGCCGACAGGGACGCGCGAGCTCGGCCCGCATCCGAGCTCGGTCGCGGACATCGCCTTCAGCCCCGATGGCTCGCGCCTTGCCGTCGCGCATTACGGCGGCGTCACCGTGCACTTGACCGACAAGCCGGGCGACAAGCCACGGCAACTCAACTGGAAGGGTTCGCATCTCGCGGTGCGGTACAGCCCGAACGCCAAGTTTCTCGCGACCGCCACCCAGGAAAACGCGCTGCATGTCTGGCGTCTCGCCTCGGGCGCGGACATGCAGATGCAAGGTTATGCGACCAAGGTGAAGTCGCTGGCCTGGACCGCGGACGCGAACTGGCTGCTGTCCGGCGGCGTCGAGCTTTGTGTGTGCTGGGGTTTCGCGGGCAAGGGGCCGGAGGGGCAGCCGCCCCTCGAACTCACCCCACCGGGTGAGCCGGCGGTCATCACCCGCGTCGCGGCGCATCCCGCCGCCCCCTTCGTGCTGCTCGGCTTCGCCGATGGCGCGGTCCAGATCGCCGACATCGCGAAAAAGCGCGTCACGCCGCTCGCGGAGCCCACGGGCTCGCCGGTCTCGGCGCTCGACTGGTCACCCGATGGCTGGCGCCTTGCGGCGGGAACCGAGGCCGGAACGCTGCGCCTGTTCGATCTCAAGCCGCGGGCGTGAACGCGCCCGACGCGCGCAGCTCGGCCGTCACCGGTCGATGGCGCGCGCGAGCCGCGCCACGATGTCGTCGATCTGTGCCGGCGTGATCGTCAGGGCCGGGGAGAAGGCGATGATGTCGCCCTCCGGCAGGGCGCGGATGATCAGTCCCTCATCGCGCGCCGCGCGGGAGATCCGCGGACCGAGTGCGAGGGCCGCATCGAAGCGCCGGCGCGAGGCGCGGTCGGCAACGAATTCGATCGCGGCGAGCAGGCCGACGCCGCGGATGTCGCCCACCAGCGGATGATCGCCGAAGCGTGCCCGTAGCGCCGAGAGCAGCCACGCGCCGCTGCGCGCGGCGTTGCCGGGCAGATCCTCGCGCGCGAGGATGTCGAGATTGGCGAGCGCCGCCGCGCAGCAGACGGGATGGGCCACGAAGGTGAAGCCATGGGCGAAGGGGCCGAAGCGCCGAGAACCTTCCTCCAGCATGCTCCACACGCGCTCCGACACCAGCGTCCCGGCCAACGGCAGGTAGCCGCTGGTGAGCCCCTTGGCGACCGAGATCATGTCGGCGTCGAGGCCGTAGACATCGGCGCCGAACCAGCGTCCCAGACGGCCGAAACCGGTGACCACTTCGTCGAGCAGCAGCATGACGTCGTGGCGGCGAAGCACCGTCTGGATCGCCTCCCAATATCCGTCCGGCGGTGGCAGGACGCCGCCCGAACTCATCACCGGCTCGGCGATGAAGGCCGCGACCGTATCCGCCCCCTCGGCCAGGATCAGCCGCTCCAGCGCGTCCGCGCAGCTGCGCGCATAGGCGGCCTCGCTCATGTCGGGGTCGGGACGGCGATAGGCGTAGGGCGCCTCGGTGTGCAGCACCGGCCCGATCGGCAGATCGAAACCGCGATGCAGCCCCGGCAGTCCGGACAGGCTTCCCGCCATGATCGTCAGCCCGTGATAGGCGCGGTGTCGCGCGATGATCTTCTTCTTGCGCGGCCGGCCGAGCGCGTTGTTCGCGTACCAGACGATCTTGATCATCGTCTCGTGGGCATCCGATCCCTGGAGGCCCCAGAAGACGCTGCGCATGCCCGGCGGCGCGAGGGCCAGCACGCGTTCGGTCAGCCGGATCGCCGGCTCCGACGCATGGCCGGCATGCGCATGGTAGAAGGCGAGGCGCCGGGCCTGCGCCGCGATGGCATCCGCGATTTCCGTGCGGCCGTAGCCGACATTGACGCAGAGGAGCCCCGCGCCGGCATCGATCAGACGGCGGCCGTCGCGCAGCCGTACTTCGATGCCCGCGGCCTCCTCGACGATCGTCGCGTCGCCGAGCTCGCCTGCCGAGAAAGCGCGCAGGTCGGTGTTCGGATGGAAGAAATGCTGGCGGTCGATATCCTCGAGGCGGGCATTGCGGCGAGGTTCGGGATCCTGCGTCACGTCTGTGATCTCCTGGACGATGGGCGCGCCCGGCGCCCGCCCGCGCGCCATCGCAGGCTGCCCGTGCGGATGATTTCGGACAACGATGCTTTGGGCGCATCGCCTGCCCCGCGTCGCGCCGCCGCGACGCCACCGAGCATACCGGCGAGCATGGCAAGGCTCGACGGCGAGGGGATGTCGGTGCCGCCCGGTCGCGACGGGGTGGGCGTGGTGCCGCTTCCCGGCTGCTGGGCGGGGGCGGTCGGCGCCGGCGTTGCCGATGCGAAGGCGAAGCCGAGATCGTCAAAGGCCTCCTGCTGCGCGCGGACCTCGAACAGGGCGAAGGAGAAGCTCTCCGCGGGGGCGAGCGCGAGAAGATGTGCGGGCGCCGTCACCGCATCATCCGTCGCGTCGACGTAATCGACGACCTGGAACCGGTCGCTCTCGGCGGTCGCCGCCAGCGCGATCAGCCGGATCGGGTTCGGGGTCTCGATCATGTCGTCGGAGGCCAGCGAGACTGTGCGCACCGGTCGGTCGAAGCGCATCAGGAGGTCGTTGTAACCGCCACCCAGCGCCGGTCCCGCGCTCTGCTGGCCGGAGATCGCGCCTGCGTCGCGGTAGAGGCGTAGCCCGTCGGCGATCGGGGCGAGGGTGACGATGGCACCGGTCGCCACCGTACCCGACAGGCGCACGGTCCTGAACGTAACGCCCTGCGCCGCGAAGAGATCGCCGGGCATGTCTGTCGCCGCGGCTGCGATGGTCGGCGTCTCGAAATCGATCGCGATGGGTCCGGCGATGGCGCGCTCGGCCGGTCCGCACCCTGCGAACAGGCCGATCATCGTCAGCGCGATCCGGTGAAGCTTCGGCATGACATCCCTCCTTGGGCCGCGCTGGATCGCGCGTGCGGAGGGAAGTGTCGGTGACGGCGGGCGCGGCGGCAAAGGCGCGGCGGGGTTAGACGCTTGCTCCGTGCCGCGTAAGCCCGAAGGCTTAGCTGCCGATCGCCCGCCTCACGGCGGCGGCGAGGGGCGCGTCGTCCTCGGCCTGCAGAACCTGTGGGTCGACGGTGAGCACCCCGCGCGCGCTGTGCCGCTCCGAGACATGGACCGGCGGGTCGCCCTGCTGAAGCCGGGCGCTGAGTTCGAGGGCCGTGCAGCCCGCACCCGCCGGATCGACCGCCAGTTCGAGTACGGGAATGCGTCCGGTCACGCTCGCGGGGACCACGCGCGTCGAGAGGCCGCGCGTACCCTCGATGGCGCGGGCGATCGCCTCGAGCCGCCGCTGCAGTACCGCGTTCAAGGCGTCGTCGTCGGAGGTCACGAAGCGTTCGAGCGCCACCAGCAGTCCGACGATCTCTTCCTTGCCGGCCTTGAAGCCACGGCCGATCCCGTGATGCGGGACGCCGGTCAGCTTGGTCCGGTCGATGAGGTCGGGCGGCGACCAGGTCGCGGGCGAGACATCCATGTCGATCTGCTGGACGAGCGCGGCACCGACGAGGTCGCGCCGCCCGGCGAGGATGCCGGAGGCCTGCGGTCCGCCGATCGCCTTGCCGCCCGAGAAGGCGACGAGGTCGGCGCCAAGTTCGACGAAGCGGCGCAGATTGGCCTTCGGCGGCAGTTGCGCCGCGGCGTCGACGATGACCGGGATGCCCCGGGCGCGGCACACCTCGGCGACGAGCGGGAGATCGCGGACGCTGTCGATATTGGCGGAGAACGCGAAGGCCGCCGTGCGTGGCCCGATCGCGGCCTCGATCTCCCATGCCTCGATGCCGCGCACGCCGGCGCCCGTGCCCCGGTCGTTGTGGCCGATATCGATCAACCGGGCACCCGCAGCGGCGAAGGCGTGGGAGTAGCCGGTGCGATGCGTGCGCGGGATGATCACCTCGTGGGGAAAGTCGGCCGCATGCGGCAGGGCCGCCATCCGCGCGACATCCCAGCGCGTCATGGAGGCGGCTGTGGCGAGGGTCAGTGCCGCGGCCGCGCCGGTCGTCACCATCCCGGCCTCGGCGCCAGTCAGGCGCGCGATCGTGCGGCTGGCGGCGGCCTGCAACTCCGCGATATCAACCGAGGCGCGCGCGGCGGCGGCCATGGCGGCCACGACCTCCGGCGCCATCAAGGCGCCGCCGAGCCGCGTCAGCGTTCCCGCGGCGTTGATCCGGCGCTTCACGCCGAGGCCGGCATAGATGTCGTTCGCGGTCATGCTGTCTCCACGAGGCTGGCGAAGCGCGGCCCGAGCGCCGCGATGGTGTCACGATCGACATTCGCGATCGCGATGCGCAGATGGCCGTCCTGGCCGGCGCCGAAATAGCTGCCTGGCAGACAGAGCACGCCATGCGTCCGTGCCAGCCGTTCCGCCACCGCGCTGGCGGCAACGCCGGTCAAGGGATGGCGGACATAGGCGAAATAGGCGCCCTGGGAGTCGATCGTCCAGCCGGGCCGGGCGCCCAGCATCGCGGCGAAGGCGGCGCCGCGCGCGGCGATCTCGGCACGATTAAACTCGCGCCACGCGGCAAGCGCGCCGATCGCCCAGGCGAGCGCGATCTGGGCCGCGCGCGGCGCGCAGATCTGCATGTTGTCGAGGATCTTCGCGATCTGTCCGGTGACCGCGCGATCAGCGATCATCGCACCGACGCGGTGGCCGGGAACCGCATAGGCCTTCGAAAAGCTGTAAAGACGAATGACGACGTCGCGCCAGGCGTCGCCGACGAAGAGGCCGTGCGGCCGCTGGTCGCGATGCGGCAGGAAATCCGCGTAGGTCTCGTCAAGGATGAGCCATAGGCCGCGCCGCCGGCAGAGCTCCGCGAAGGCGGCGATGGTTTCCGGCTTGTAGATCGCGCCTGTCGGATTGTTCGGTGTGACAAGCGCGATCGCGCGCGTGCGGCCGTCGATCAGCGCCTCGGCCCGCGCGGGATCGGGGACGAAACCGGCATCGGCGTCGCAGGGCAGGGCGCGCGGCTCGATGCCGAGAAGCTCGCATGTCGTCTGGTGGTTGAAATACCAGGGCGTGGGCAGCAGCACGGCGTCGCCGGCCTGGGCGACCGCGAGCATTGCGACGAAGAAGGCCTGGTTGCAGCCGGCGGTGATCGCGATGTCCGCCGGGTCGATGCGGCCGCCGTAGAGGGCGTTGGTCTGTGCGGCAAGCGCCATGCGCAGCCCGGCGTCGCCCTGGATGTCACCGTAGCGCGCCGCCTCGATACTGCCGGCCGCGGCGGCAAGACGTTCGCGCAGCTCCGGCGGCGGCGGCGTGCCAGGCGCCGCCTGGGAAAGATCGACGAGCCCGCCCAGCCGCCCGTCATAGGCGCGTGCCCAGCCGCGCGCTTCGGGGATGGGCGGCGCATCGAGCCCGGCGAGCAGCGGATTGACGCGTGGCGCCATCTCCGGACCCCGCGTCAGCGCAGGTGGCACGCGACCAGATGCCCGTTCGCCAGCGGCTTCAGCTGCGGCTCCTCGATACGGCAGCGATCGGTCGCGAACGGACAGCGTGTGTGAAAGCGGCAGCCGCTGGGCGGATTGACCGGCGAGGGGACGTCGCCCTCGAGGACCAGACGCTCGCGCCGCGCGCGCGGATCGGGCACCGGCGCCGCCGCGATCAGCGCCTGGGCGTAGGGGTGCTGCGGCGCCTTGAACAGCGTCTCCTTGTCCGCGAGTTCGACGATCTTGCCGAGATACATCACCGCGATGCGGTGGCCGATATGTTCGACGACGCCGAGGTCATGGGACACGAAGAGATAGGCGAGGCCGAACTCCTCCTGCAGGTCCATCAGCAAGTTGAGCACCTGCGCCTGGACCGAGACGTCGAGTGCGGACACGGGTTCGTCGGCGACGATCAGGTTCGGCTGCAGCGCAAGCGCGCGCGCGATGCCCAGGCGCTGGCGCTGGCCGCCGGAGAACTCGAACGGATAGCGGTTCATCGCGTCGGCGCGCAGGCCGACGCGCTCGAGCAGCTTCGCTACGCGATCGCGACGGTCGCTGGTCGCGAGATCGCTGTAGTTCTCGAGCGGTTCGGCGATGATGTCGCCTGCCGTCAGGCGTGGGTTGAGCGAGGCGTAGGGATCCTGAAAGACCATCTGCACCTGGCGCCGGTAGGGGCGCATCGCGCTCTCGCTCAGCGTCGTGACGTCGTCGCCTTCCAGGCTGATGCTGCCGGAGGTCGGCTGCAGCAGGCGCAGGATCAGGCGTGCGACCGTCGACTTGCCGCAGCCGGACTCGCCGACCAGGCAGAGCGTCTCGCCGGGCGCGATCGAGAAGCTGACGCCGTCGACGGCCTTTACATGGGCGACGGCCCGGCGCAGCACGCCGCGCAGGACGGGGAAGTGCTTGACGAGGTCCTGGACCTCGAGGACGGAGCTGCCGCTCATGACGCCACCCTGTCGGCTTCGAAACACGCAACGCGATGGTCGGCGCCCTTGGCCTGAAGCGTCGGAGCTTGCGTGCGGCAGCGGTCGGTCGCGAGCGTGCAGCGCGGCGCGAAGGCGCAGCCGGCGATCGGCTCGCGCAGGTTCGGCACGATGCCCGGGATCTCCGACAGGCGTCGCGCGCCCGCCTTCTTGAGCCGGGGGATGGAGGCCATCAGCCCGCGCGTGTAGGGATGGAGCGGTCGGTCGAAGAGTTCGCAGATCTCGGCTTCCTCGACGACCTTGCCCGCGTACA
Source organism: uncultured Rhodospirillales bacterium (assembly GCA_903860935.1). Taxonomy (GTDB): domain Bacteria; phylum Pseudomonadota; class Alphaproteobacteria; order CACIAM-22H2; family CACIAM-22H2; genus CAIOSQ01. Next base: position 14,417 of record CAIOSQ010000050.1, read on the forward strand.
TGACGATGACGCGCTGGCAGGTCTCCGCGACGACGCCGAGATCATGCGTGATCAGCATGATCGCGGCGCCGATCTCGCTCTTCAATTCGACCATCAGCTTCAGGATCTGCGCCTGGATGGTGACATCGAGCGCCGTCGTCGGCTCGTCCGCGATCAGCAGCTTGGGATTGCAGGACAGGGCCATCGCGATCATCGCGCGCTGGCGCATGCCGCCCGAGAATTGGTGCGGGTAGTCCTGGACGCGGCGCTCGGGATCGGGAATGCGCACGACGCGCAACATCTCGATCGCGCGCTCCATCGCCTCGGTGCGGCTCTTGCCCTGATGGATCACCACCGCCTCGGCGATCTGGTCGCCGATGGTCAACACCGGGTTGAGGCTGGTCATCGGCTCCTGGAAGATCATCGCGATCCGGTTGCCGCGGATCTTGCGCATCTCCTTCTCGTCGAGGGTCAGGAGTTCCTGACCGTCGAAGCGGACAGATCCGCCGATCGTACGACCGAGTCGCGGTGGCAGAAGCCGCAGGATCGACAGGGCGGTCACGCTCTTGCCGCAGCCTGACTCCCCGACGATGCCGAGCGTCTCGCCGGCCTTGACCTGAAAGCTCACACCGTCGACGGCGCGGGTCTGGCCGTCTTGCGTGAAGAAGTGCGTCTGGAGGTCCTCGACCTGGAGGACCGGGGGCGGCGCAGTCGTCATGTCGTTCCGGTTTCCATTGCCCTGGGAGCGATGGCCGGCGAACCGATCGGCGGCTCGCCGTTCCCTCGTTCCGACCTTAGATGAAAAATCGGCCGCGGCAAAACGCCTGCGCCGCTCAGACCACCGAAATCATGCCGCCATCGACGGCCAGCAGATGCCCGTTGACGTAGGATCCCGCGTCGGCGGCGAGGAACACGGCGGCGCCGCCGATCTCGCGCGGTTCGGCCCAGCGTTTCAGCGGCGTACGCCCCTCGACCCAGGCGACGAATTCGGGATTGGCGAGGATCGCCTCGTTCATCTCGGTCTTGAAGAAGCCCGGCGCGATGCAGTTGACGGTCACGCCCTGCTGGCCGAGTTCGGCGGCCAGAGAGCGCGTCAGCCCCCACAGGCCGCTCTTCGCGGCGACGTAGCCATGGACGGTCGGCCGCGCCAGCACGGACATCACGGAGCCGGTCATGATGATGCGTCCGTGCTTGCGGGCCACCATGTGGCGCGCCGCGGCCTGGGCCATCGCGAAGCACGCGGACAGGTTGATGTGGATGATCCGCTCCCAATCCTGCATCTGCCATTCCGGCAGCGGCTTGCGATGCTGGATCCCGGCGTTGCAGATCAGGATGTCGAGGCGGCCATGCTTCGCGGCGAGCGCATCGATCGCGGCCTGGGTCGCGGGCACGTCGCCGACATCGACCGCGAGCGTTTCCACCGACAATCCAGCCGCACGCATCGGCGCCGCCGCCGTCTCCAGCGTGGCCGCGTCGCGGCCGTTGATCACCACATGGGCGCCGTGCTGCGCGAGGGCTTCTGCCATCGCGAGGCCGAGGCCGCGCGAGGCGCCGGTGACGAGGGCGACACGCCCGGCGAGCGAAAACAGGTCTGACGGCATGGGCGTGTATCCTCCTCTTGGCGGCGCCATGCTGCGCGTTCGGCCGCCCGTCGTCCAGTCGAGATCGCGCGTCGTTTTCGGGGTTTCAGAACCGGCCGCGCGCGGCGTCGATCCCGGTGCGCAGCGCGCTGCCGAGCAGCATCACATCGGTCGCGTAGAGGACGATGCGGACGCCCTTGGCGAGCCAGACGCGTGCGGCGTCGGGCGACGCCGCCATGCACGAGACATGCTTGCCGCGCTCCCTGCACGCCGTGATGATGCGGTCGACGGCGGCGACGAAGGTCGGATGGGTGTAGTCGCCCGGCACGCCCAGCGAGACCGAGAGGTCCATGTGACCGATATAGGCGGCGTCGATCCCGTCGACGGCCATGATCGCCTCGACATTCGCAACCCCGGCTGCGGTCTCGATCTTCGGCAGGATCAAGGTGCGCTCGTCCGCCAGTCGCATGCGCTCGGCGATCGGCGCCATCGAATAATCGTCATGCGCGATCCCGAAGGCGACGCCGCGGCCGCCGCGCGGCGTATAGCGCGCGATGCGCACGATCTCCCGGGCCTCGGCCTCCGTCTGGACGACAGGAACCATCAGGCCCATCGCGCCGCTGTCGAGCGGCCGCGAGATCATCGCGTAATCGTGCCAGGCGGTGTTGACGATCGGCGCCAGACCCGTGCCGCGCACCAGCGCCAACTGGGTCTTGATCGTGCCCATGTCGAGGCAGCCGGCTTCCATGTCGTAGACGATGAAGTCGGCACCGGCATTGGCGACGATCTGCGGCAGGCCGGGACCCGAGAGGTCCATGATCATCGGTCCGAAGACCGGCTCGTCGCGCTTGAGCTTGTCGATCATGAGGTTCGCGCGCATCGGATCGCTCCCTTCGGGTATGTGCTTGACGTGTGATAGCACGCGGTCTCAAGTCTCGCGACGGCGACCGATACGGGAGGCTTGGCATGCGTGGCCCCGATGGACGGCTCGTGTCGCGGATCGATCCGCGGCGCGTGGACTTGGCCCGCGAGTTTCGCGCGAAGCCCTTCGGCGGTCATTCCGTCGAGCTCCAGCAGATCCTGCATCTGATGCGCGCCGGCCCGATCGCCGGCCGCCATTTTCTGTACATCACCCGGCCGCATCGCGAATGGACGCTCGCCCGGATGTCGGATACGCCTCCTCTGCGGCCGATCCTGACCGGGCCGGTCTTCGACGATCTCGCGGCCGCCGAATGGCACGTGTTCAAGCTGCGCTGGCATGAGTTGTCTGGCGCGGCCCTTGACCTCGATTGACGCAGTGCCGGGAGCGAGAGAGACGGGGGCCATGCAAGCGGTGATGGGATACGCGGATCGACGCAGCCTGCGCGCTGGCGAACGGATCGCGTTCAAGGTCAGTTGCGAAGGGGCCGCCACCTATACGGCGTCGATCCGGCGTCTGATGAGCCCGCAGGCCTATCCGCCGCCGGCATCGCCGCCGTTCCGGGCCCTTCCGGTGGACAGCGCCGCCGACGGCACCTATCCCGCGCGGGTGCAGGAGATCCCCGCCGGGTCCTACGCGATCGTCCCGGCCGGTGACGCCTTCGCCGGCCTCGCCGATTTCACGCTTGCGGCGGCGATCTGGCCGACTTTGCCGGGCGATGGCGAGCAGGTCGTCCTCGGCACATGGTCTCCTGAGACCGGTTGCGGCGTGGCTCTGATCCTCGACGGCGAAGGACGGCCCGCGCTCGTGCTTGGCCGTGGTGCCGGCACGCCGCGGGTGGTCGTCGAACTGCCGCATCGTCTGCGCGCGCGACGCTGGGTCTGGGTCGCCGCCGCGTATGACGCGGCGCGCGGGACCGCGGTCTTGGTGGCATCGCCGCTGGAGCGGCACCAGTTCGATGCCGGCGACACGGTGTCGGCGCGGAGTTCCGGCATCGCCGCGCCGGTGCATGGCGACGGGCCGCTGACGATGGCAGCGGCGGCCGATTGCGTGTCTCGGGGCAAGCGCCGCACGCGGCTGCATTTCAACGGCAAGATCGAGCGTCCCGCGGTGATCGCCGCGGCGCTCGATCCGCAGGCGTGCGCGGAACTCGCCGCCGCCGGACCGTGCCGGCCCGCGCATCCTCGCGCCGTCGCGGAATGGGATTTCTCCCGAGAGCAATCGGGCGACCGCGCCGTCGACATGGGACCGAACGGTCTGCACGCCACGCTCGTCAACCTGCCGACCCGCGCGACGATCGGCAGCGCCTGGACCGGCGAGCGCCATGACTGGCGTGCCGTTCCCGGCGAATACGCGGCGATTCATTTCCATGACGACGATCTCGCGGATGCAGGCTGGGACACGGATTTCGTGCTCGATGTGCCCGCCGACTGGCCGAGCGGATGCTACGCGGCGCATCTCGTCGCGGGCGAGGCGGAGTTCTGGGTACCGTTCTTCGTGCGCCCGCCGCGCGCGCAGGCCGGCCGCACGGCGCGCGCGGCCTTCCTCGTGCCGACCTGCACCTATGCGGCCTATGCCAATTTCCGGTCGCGCGTCGTGGGCCGCTGGAACGAGCTTTATCATGGCCGTCTGACGGTTCTCGACGGCACCGACTGGCTGATGCAGGACTATCCGGCGCTCGGCTCCTCGACCTACGACACGCATCGCGACGGCAGCCCGGTCGTCTATTGCTCGATGCTGCGCCCCGTGACGAATTTCCGGCCGACGGGGCGCATCTACAAATTCTGCCAGGATCTGCTGATCGTCGACTGGCTCGATCGCGCCGGATTCGACTGCGAGGTCGTCACCGACGACGACCTTCATGCCGAGGGCGCGGAGGCGCTGGCGCCCTATGCGTGCATCCTCAGCGCGTCGCATCCCGAGTACTACACGACCGCGATGCTCGACGGGCTGGAGACGTATCTGCGCCGCGGCGGGCGGTTCATGTATCTCGGCGGCAACGGGTTCTACTGGCGTACGGCCTTCCATCCGACGCTGTCCGGCGTGGTCGAGGTGCGGCGCAAGGGTCAGGGCTTCCTTGGTCCGACCTCGGTGCCGGAGGGCCATTTCAGCCTGACCGGAGAGGTTGCCGGGACCTGGGCCAGCGTGGGTCGACCACCCAACCTGATCTGCGGCGTCGGCTTCGTGACACAGGGCTTCGATGCATGCGAGGGCTATCGTGTCCTGCCGGCGAGCCGTGATCCGCGCGTGGCCTTCATCTTCGCGGGGGTGCCGGATGCCGTGATCGGCGATTTCGGCATGCTGCAGGGCGGAGCCGCGGGATACGAGATCGACCGCGCCGACCCGGCGCTCGGCACGCCCGCGCATGCGCTGGTGGTCGCGGCCTCGGCGCAGCACTCGAACATCTACGAGGTCTCGGCCTCGTCTTTCATGGATCTCGTGCCGAGCCAGGACGCTGACGCACCACAGCCGCTGCGCGCCGACATGGTGTTCTTCGAGACCCCGGGCGGCGGTGCGGTGTTTTCGGTCGGCTCGATCGCATGGTGCGGCAGCCTGGCGCATGGCGGGTACGACAACAACGTCGCGCGCATCACTGCCAATGTTCTGCGTCGCTTCTGCGATCCGGCGCCCTTCGCGATGCCGGACTGA
>CAIOSQ010000051.1 GCA_903860935.1 uncultured Rhodospirillales bacterium
ACGGCCGCGGCGACGCCGCCCCGAGCCACCCCACGCTGGTGCTGATGTCGCTGCTCGACAAGCATCCCGAACTACTCGCTGAGATCCAGGCCCTCGCCGATCCCGTCGCGGCGTGAGAATTTGACGACAGGGGCTTGGGACTTCGCGCCCAGGCACGTTGCCGCACCGTTTCGAGAGAGACATTCGAAGCCGGCAATCGAGGCGCCAGTCTCAAGTTAGCCGTGGTCCGAAGAAACGGGGAAGATCAGGGCTGGCGATCGAGGTTGACGGCCGGATCCGATCAGGCCGCGTCATCGAGGTGCTCGCCCGGCTGGTCAGCCAGCGAGGTGCGCCAGCCTATCTGCGGTGCGACAACGGGCCGGAATTTGTCGCGCGCGCGGTGTTGAAATGGATCGTCGACCAGGGCATCGGCACGGCGTTCATCGATCCGGGCAAGCCGTGGCAGAACGGCGTGGGCGAGAGCTTCAACGTAAGCATCCGGAGAGCACCGCAGGTCCGTCGTCGTGAGTGCCCCTGCTCGCGGCGCTCGTCGGACGTTGGCTGGCGTTATTGTCGGAACTGCCTGCAGCCAGCCTGTCTCAGGCCGCCTGCTCGCTGGCTTCGGTGGCCGCGGGTGGCTTCCAGTTCCAGGGCAGCAGTTCGTCGAGACGCTGGACCGGGTGCGCCGCGATGCGGGCCAGGACATCGGCGAGCCAGGCCTGCGGGTCGATGTCGTTCATCTTCGCGGTGACGATCAGGCTGTACATCGCCGCCGCGCGCTCGCCGCCGCGATCGGAACCGGCGAAGAGCCAGGATTTCCTGCCGAGCGCGATGCCGCGCAAGGCCCGTTCGGCGGCGTTGTTCGTCATGCAGATCCGGCCGTCATCGAGGAAGGCCGCGAACACCGGCCAGCGCACGAGCATGTAGTTCATGGCCTTCGCGACGGGGTTGGCGCGCGAGAGCTTGGCGCGTTCCGCGCGCATCCATGTCTCGAGGTCCGCGACCAGAGGCTTCGACAGCGTCTGGCGGGCCGAGTGGCGTCGCTCCGGAGTTGCACCATTGATATCGCGCTCGATTTCGAACAGGCGGTCCATCCGCTGAACGGCCTCGCGTGCGATCGGGGAGATCGGTGCGGGCAGCTTACCGATCGCCTTGTCCCGCGCAGCGGCGGCGATATCGGCCAGTTCGAAGAACTTGCGCCGCGCATGCGCCCAGCATCCGGCTTCCCGGATCGGTCCCGGTTGTCGGTCAGCGACATAGAGCGCGTCATAGCCGCTGAAGGAATCCGCCTGCAGGATCCCCTGCCATCGCGCGAGATGCCCCGCGGCGTGAGCACCGGTGCGGTCGCGCGAATAATGGAACATCGCAGCCGGCGGCGCCTGTCCCCCGAAGGGTCGGTCGTCGCGCGCATAGACCCAGCAGCGGCCCGTTCGCGTCTCGCCCTTCGCCAGAACCGGCACGGTCGTGTCGTCGGCGTGCAGCCGATCGGCCGCGAAGACATGCGCCTCGATGCGCCGCAGCAGCGGTGCGAGCGCCACGCAGCCCGCTCCGACCTGATCGGCGAGCGTCGACAGGGCGAGCGGCACGCCTTCGCGCGCATAGCGCTCCGCCTGGCGGTTCAGGGGCTGGTGTTGGCCGAACTTCTCGAACAGAAGCATCGCCAGCAGGTTCGGTCCCGCCCAACCGCGCGGCGTGGCATGGAACGGCGCCGGCGCCTCGCTGATCTTCTCGCAGTCGCGGCAGGTCATCTTCTCGCGCACATGCTGGACGACCTTCCACTGGCGCGGGATCACGTCCAGCGTCTCAGTCACGCTCTCGCCCAACTTGCGCAGCCGCGTGCCGCCGCAGCACCCGCAGGCCGTGGGACCGGGCAGAACGATGCGCTCGCGCGGCAGATGTGTAGGCAGCGGCTGGCGGGACGGCCGCTTGCGCATGAAGCCCGGGACATTGATGGTCTTGGCCACCGCCGCCTCGGCGGCGAGTTCGTCCTCGGTGGCGCTCGTCTCGAGATCCTCGAGGGCGAGTTCCATCTGCTCGATCAAGCGCTGGCTGCGCTCCGAGCGCACACCGTAGATCTGGCGCTTGAGCTTGGCGATCTCGAGGGTCTGGGACGCGATCAGCGCCGCATCCTCGGAGGCCTTTGCCAGCGCGACGGCAAGTTCGGCTTCGACCCGGACGGCCCTTGCGCGCTCAGCGTCGAGCGCTGCGAGCGCGGCCTTCAATGCGGCGATGTCGTTGCGCCTGGACACGAACGAATGGAATCACACTTCGCGGAATTGCGCTTTCAAAAACCGCGATGCGACGGAGAAAAAATGCGATCGGGCGCGATCAGCCCGCGCGTTGCGGCCGCAACGTGCGCACCGGATTGCGCCAATCGATTCCATCGAGCATGTAGCCGAGTTGTGAGGCCGAGATCGCGATGCTGTCGCCTGCCGCTCCGCTCGTAGGCCAGACGAAGCGGCCGTGCTCCAGTCGCTTCGCGAACAGCGAGAGGCCGAGACCGTCGTGCCAGAGGATCTTGACCAGATCGCCGCCGGCACCGCGGAAGACGAACAGGTCGCCCGCGAACGGATCGCGTCCGAGAGTCTCCTGGACCTGCAGCGCCAAGCCATTCATGCCGCGCCGCATGTCCGTGCGCCCCACCGCGAGCCACACGCGGATGCCCGCCGGGATCGGGATCATCGCGACCGCAGCACGCCGAGCAC
>CAIOSQ010000052.1 GCA_903860935.1 uncultured Rhodospirillales bacterium
CAGGGCGTGCGCAGCAGCCTGATCCGTCCCGACGGGATCGTCGATTTCGACATCACCGACCATCCCGGCGCCTATGGTCGGATCGCCCCCATCGACGGGGCGGCGGCGCGATGACCGGCCTTGCGGACACGACCATCGCGGCGGCGGATCCCGGTGGCCTGCGTGCGCTCGTCGCTGCGGCCAGCGCCTTCCGTCTACATCCGGGCGTCGACGGCTTCCTGTTCCTGCGTCACGGGCGCACCGCCGGGAATATCGGTCGCGTCTACCAGCATCCCGACGATCCGCTGGCGCCGGAGGGCTTCGCGGATGCCGACCATGCGGCGCGGATCCTCGCGCGGCGGGACTTCGCGCAGATCGCCGCGAGCGACATGGCGCGCGCCTGGCTGACCTCTGGCCGCGTGGCCGCCGCGACCGGAAAACCGGTCGTCGCGGCGCCTGGCCTGCGCGAGCGCTTCTTCGGGGACTTGATCGGCACGCCGTCGGTGGGGCTGGACTGGCGCGCCGATCCGCCGAATGGCGAGACGCTCGGTGCGTTCGTGGCGCGCGCGGCGGATGGCGTCAATTGCGCCCTCGCGCGCGGCCCCGGCGAGATGCTGCTCGTCTCGCATGGCGGCGTTCTCCAGGTGGTCGCCGGCATGCTCGACGTCGCCCTTGCTCCCGACCTGACCCGCAACGCCCTCCCGCTGGCGTTCCGGCGCACGGGCGACGCCTGGATGGTCGAGCCGCTCGCGTAATCGACGGCCGCCGCCGGCCCGCGCGGTGAGAGCATGATCCACGCAGACAAAAGCGCAGACCACGCTCCACCTCGGCGTTCGATCGCGATATCCAGGTCAAAGGCGTTTCAGCCTTCGGCGGACACGCTCTAGGAAACCAGGAAGCCGGCGCCGACCGGATCGTCGCGATCGATCAGCCAGCGCGCGGTCCCCAGGATGCTGGCCGTGCCCTTGACGGTCGGCCGCAGGGCGCGCACCTCACCCAGCTTCGTCTCGCCGAGCAGGCAGCCCTCGAAGGTTCCGGTACCAAGCAGGCCCTCGCTGCGGATCGTCTCCTGCAGACCCAGCCGCCCGCGGGCGTGGAACATGGCCATCATGGCGCAGGTGCCGGTACCGCCCGGCGAGCGGTCGAGCTGACCGGCCGAGAAGACATGCACGTTCTTGTAGAAGGCGCCCGCGATCGTCGGCTCGTGCCAGAGCGTGACGAAGTTGAAATTGGTGATATGGCCCTGGGTGGGATGCTGCAGCTGGATCTTCTCGCGCAGCATCTCGCGCGCCGTCACACCGAGCTCGGACAGGCGCCGGCCGTTCTCCGGGCCGATCTTCAATCCCTTGCCGCGGAGATCGACGATGCCGAAATAATTGCCGCCCCAGGCGATGTCCGCGCTCACCCGGCCGACATCCGGCAGGTCGAGCGGAATGTCCTGCGCGGCGACATAGGCCGGCACGTTCTCGAACCGGGTCCACAGGATGCGGTCGCCCTCGTGCGCGACTTCGCTGATCACCGGTCCGGCGGTGGTCTCGAAACGGATCGTGGTGCGGCCATCGGGACCCTTCGGCACCATGCCAAGCGCCACCATCGCCATCGACAGGGCGATCGTGCCGTGTCCGCACATATGCGAGTACTGGGTACCGTCCATCCAGATCATGCCGGCGTCGAAGCCCGGCTCCGAGGGCGGGGTCAAGAACACGCCGAACATGTCGCGATGTCCGCGCGGTTCGCGCATCAGCGCACAACGCAGCCAGTCGTAGTTCGCCTCGAGGAAGCGGCGCTTTTCGAGGATGCTCGATCCAGGCGGGTAGAGGATGCCCGAATGCACGATGCAGGTCGGCTCGCCCTCGGTGTGGGTGTAGATCACGTCGATGGCGGTCTGGCTACGCATGGCTGTACTCCGTGGGGTGGATCATTTGCGTTCGGCGAGCAGGTCGAGGCCGAAGACGACGTCGATCGCGACGATGGCCGCCGCGGCGGCGAGGATGGTGATCCCCGACACCGCCGCGATCAGCGGGTCGACCTGATACTGGACATGGTTGAGCAGCTTCACCGGAACGGTGGTCATCGACGCCGTGGTTCCGAACATCGACAATTCGACGTTGATCCAGGACGAGATGAAGGCGAACAGCGCGCCGCTGACCACGCCGCTTCGCACCAGCGGCAGAGTGACGCGGCAGAAGGTCTGGAATGGACCGGCACCGAGATCCATGGACGCCTCCTCGAGCGCGCGCTGCTCGGCGGTCAGCAGCGGCAGGACCGCGCGGATCACGAACGGGGCCACGATCACGGTGTGACCGACGAGCAGCGCGAGCGGCGTGCGCGCGATGCCGACATGCACGCAGTATTGAAGCAGCGCCGCTCCAAGGACGATATGCGGCAGCAGCAGCGGCGACATCAGAAGCGCGGCGAGCGCGGCCTTGCCCGGGAAGTCGTGGCGGGCGATCGCCAGCGAGGCGGGAAGCCCGAGCAGGACCGCGCTGGCGGCGGCCAGCGCGGCGAGCCAGGTGCTGGTCCAGAACGCACCGACATAGCTCGGATCGGCGACGACGCGGCCGTACCAGGCGAGCGTCAGTCCGCGCGGCGGAAAGGCGAGGAACTCGGTCGTGGTCAGCGACGCGCCGAGAATGACGACCAGCGGGAACGCCAGATAGGCGAGCGTCAGCCATGCGAGCCCGCCAAGGGCGACGCGGGCGATCATGTCCGCCGCCGTGTCGGATCGATCGCCGCCGCGGCCCAGAGCAAAAGCAGCGTAGCGACCAGCAGCACGACCGAAAGCGCGCCGCCGTAATGGAAGTCGAAGACCGACGCGTATTGCTGATAGATCAGCATCGAGAACACCGTCACGCGCCCGCTGCTGAGCAACGCCGGCGTGACATAGGCGCTGACCGCCAGGGTGAAGACGATGACGGCGCCGGACAGCAGGCCGGGAAGGCTGAGCGGCCAGACGATCGTGCGGAAACGCTGGGCCGGGCCGGCGCCCAGGTCCGACGCCGCCTCCTCGAGCCGGCGGTCGATCGCGGCGATGGCATTGCCGGTCGTCAGCACGACGAAGGGCAGCAGAATATAGACGAGCCCGATGACGATGCCGGTTTCGGAGCCGAGGAACCGGATCGGCCGCTCGATCAGCCCCGCGCCCTGGAGCGTCTCGTTGACGATGCCGACACGACCGAGCAGCACCATCCAGCCGAAGGAACGCACGATATTGCTGGTGAAGAGCGGGATCACCAGAAGGACGACACAGGCGCGCCGCAGCCAGCGCGCCTCGACGACACGCACGAGGTAATAGGCGAGCGGATAGCCGAGCATCATGGCGATCGCCGTGGTCACGAACGCGATGCGCAGCGTGAGCCACAATATGTCCCAATGATAGGCGTCCAGCAGCACGCGGGCGTAATGCGCAAGCGTCAAGCCGCCGCCGTCGGCGGCGGTCACGCTGGCCACCAGGACGACGGCCAGCGGAAACGCGAAGAAGGCGGCAAAGAACAGCAACGGCGCCGCCAGAAGCGGCCAGGGCATGTCGCGCCGCAATGCGCCGAGGAACGCGGGCAGTCTGGTCATCCCGCCTGCTCGGGAAGGACATGAAGTGCCTCGGGCGACCAGGCGACATGGATACGCTGGCCCGCCGCGAACGCGGCCCGCGCATCCCCCAGCCGGCGCATCATCAGCGCGATGCCGGCGGCGTCGAGATGGACGAGCACCTGGCCGCCCGTATCGACGACGTCGGTGACGGTCGCCGCGACGGCATCGGGAACATCGGCGGTCGCGGGGCGCAAAGCCTCGGCGCGGAGCATGCCGACGCGCGAGAGGCCGACGCCGGACCCGGAGCCCGAGAGCGGCGCCACGATCGCGGCGCCGCCGATCCTGGCACGCAGCCGGCCGTCTGGATCGGCGACGAGGTCGAGCAGATTGGCCTCACCGATGAAACCGGCGACGAAGCGCGAGCAGGGGCGTGCATAGATCTCGGTGGCCGGACCGGCCTGGGCGATGCTGCCGCCCTCCATCACCACGATGCGGTCGGCCATCGTCATGGCCTCTTCCTGGTCGTGGGTCACGAACACGAAGGTGATGCCGAGCCGCGCCTGCAGCCGCTTGAGTTCGAGCTGCATCTGCTTGCGCAGCTTCAGGTCGAGCGCGCCCAAGGGTTCGTCGAGCAGCAGCAGTCGCGGGCGGTTGATCAGCGCGCGCGCCAGGGCGACGCGCTGCTGCTGGCCACCGGAAAGCTGGCTCGGCCGGCGCGGCGCGAACCCGTCGAGCCCGACCATCGCCAGCGCCGCGTCGACCTCGCGGGCGATCTCGGCGCGCGGAACCCCGCGTCGTGCCGGCCCATAGCCGACATTCTCGGCGACGGTCATGTGCGGGAAGAGCGCGTAGTTCTGGAACACGGTGTTCAAAGGACGGCGATGCGGCGGCAACGCCGTGACGTCGATGCCGTCGATCGCGATCATGCCGCTGTCCGGCGCGACGAAACCGGCGATGCATCTCAACAGCGTGGTCTTGCCGCAGCCCGAGGGACCGAGCAGGGCGACGAACTCGCCCTGCCCGATCTCGAGCGACACGCCCGCGAGCGCCGCGACGCGGCCGTACCGCTTCGCGACGTCCCGTATGTCGAGGAGCGGCAGCGCCGCGCCCGCGACGGGCGCCGTCACTTGCGCGCGATCTCGCGGTTCCAGACGTCGACGATGCGCGGCCGCAGGGCGTTGACCTCCGCCCAGTCGGAGAGCTTGAGATCCTTGACCGACCCCTTCTCGCCCCAAGGCAGCTTGGCCGCGGTACGTGCGTCGACGACCACGCCGGTCACCGCCGGGCCGAGATAGAGTTTCTCGGCGAGGCAGGCCGCGCTCTCGCGCGTCATGGCCTGGTCGATGAAGGCCTCGGCCATCGCGCGCTTGGGCGAGCCCTTGACGAGATGCAGGCGCGCATCGGTCGCCCACACGCCCTCCTTGGGCACGACGAAGCCGAGCGGCAGGTTCTTGTCGATGAGGTCCCAGGCGGCGGCTTTGAAATGCGCGCCGACGATCATCTCGCCGGTCTGGAAGGCGTTGGACGCGGCGCCCGAGGCGTCGAAATAGAGTCCGGCGTTGAGCGCCTTGTAGCGCGCGACGGTGGGCGCGAGGTCGCCGGGAGGATGGCCCCACATCTTGTGCAGGAACAGGAAGAGCGGAACGCCCGCGGAATTCGACGGCGAAGGCAGGGTGACCGCGTCGCGGAATTCCGGCTTCCACAGGTCGTTCCAGGACTCCGGTGCCGCCTTGACCTTGCTCTTGTTGTAGACGATGCCGACGGCGTAGTAGCCGGTCGATACCGCGAAATTGACACCGCCCGCCGCGTAGACCGCCGCCGGTTCGACATTGCCGAGATTCTTGAGCCGCGCCGGATCGAGATGCTCGACGACGCCATTTTCGTGCGCCACCTCGCTGATCCCGCCATCCATCCAGGCGGCGTCGATGCTGGGCGCCGCCTTCTGCGCGTTGAGCTTGCCCAACGTCACGGTCGAGGTGCCGATCTCGGCATTGACGCGGATGCCGGTCGCGCGGGTGAAGGGATCCGCCACGCAGGCCTTGAACGCGTCGCCCCAGTTGCCGCCATACCAGGCGACGGTGATGGCGCGTTCCTGCGCTGGCGCATGGCCGGCGAAGGTCGCGGCCATTACGGCGGCCACGGCCGCGATCGTCGTACGTGTCTTCATGTCGGTTCCCCCCCGAACAAAGTGGACGGAGATGTGAGCAAATCCCATTCCCCGGTTCAACCCCACGGTGATGGTATCTGGCGACGACAGCGCCGCCGACGATGCCCGGATGCGTGCGCCGCACGTGTGAGCGGCGGCCGCCTCAATGGCGGAAGTGACGCATCCCGGTGAAGACCATCGCGAGGCCCTGGGCGTCGGCGGCGGCGATCACGTCGGCGTCGCGGATCGAGCCGCCCGGCTGGATCACGGCGGTGACGCCGGCCTCGGCCGCGGCCAGAAGACCGTCCGCGAAGGGGAAAAACGCGTCGGAGGCGACGACCGATCCGATGGCGCGGCTTCGCGCCTCGCCGGCGGCCTTCGCGCCCTCTGCCGCCTTCCAGGCGGCGATGCGCGAGGAATCGATGCGGCTCATCTGACCGGCGCCGATGCCGACGGTCGCACCGTCCCGGGCATAGACGATCGCGTTCGACTTCACGTGCTTGGCGACCGCGAAGGCAAAGAGCAGATCGTCGAGTTCGCGCGCATCCGGTGCGCGCTTCGTGACGAGCTTCAGTTCGGCGCGGCCGATGCGGCCCGCGTCGCGGTCCTGCACGAGATAGCCGCCGGCCAGCGTGCGCAGCGACAGCCCGCGCGCCGCGGGATCAGGAACGCCACCCGTGACGAGCAGGCGCAGGTTCTTCTTCGCGGCGAGGACGGCCTGCGCCTCCTCCGTGGCCTCGGGCGCCACGATGACCTCGACGAAGAGCTTCGCGAGTTCCGCCGCGGTCTCGGCGTCGAGCGTGCGGTTGAACGCGACGATGCCGCCGAAGGCGCTGACGGGGTCGCAGGACAGCGCCTTGAGATAGGCCTCGCGCGGCGTCGCGCCGAGCGCCACGCCGCAGGGATTGGCGTGCTTCACGATCACGCAAGCCGTGTTCGCGAATTCCGCCACCCCCTCGAAGGCGGCGTCGGTGTCGTTGTAGTTGTTGTACGACAACTCCTTGCCCTGGAGCTGGCGCGCGGTGGCGACGCCGGGCCGCGCCGGACCGCCGGCGTAGAACGCGGCCGTCTGGTGCGGGTTCTCGCCATAGCGCAGCAGCTCGCGCCGTTCGCCCGCGACCACGAGGCGCGCGGGCCAGGCCTCGCCGGTCTGCGTCGCGAACCAGGACGAGATCGCCGCGTCGTAGGCGCCGGTGCGCGCATAAGCGGCGGCCGCGAGCCGCCGGCGCAGCGCCAGCGTCGTGGCGCCGCCGCACGCATCCATCTCGGCGATCAGGGCGGCGTAGTCGGCGGGCTCGACCAGCACCGCGACGCCGTCATGGTTCTTGGCGGCGGCGCGGATCATCGCCGGACCGCCGATATCGATGTTCTCGATCGCGGTCGCGAAATCGGCGCCGCGCGCGATCGTCGCCTCGAAGGGATAGAGATTGACCACCAGCAGGTCGATCGGCGCGATGGCGTGCGCGTCCATCGCGGCGCCATGCGCGGGATCGTCGCGCCGCGCCAGCAGCCCGCCATGGATCTTCGGATGCAAGGTCTTGACGCGCCCGTCCATGATCTCGGGGAACCCCGTGTGCTCCGACACGTCGATGACGCGATGTCCGGCCTCGCGCAGCGCCTTCGCCGTGCCGCCGGTCGAGAGGATCTCGACGCCATGCCGTGAGAGGCACGCGGCGAGCTCGGCGAGCCCCGTCTTGTCGGACACGGAGACGAGGGCGCGG
>CAIOSQ010000053.1 GCA_903860935.1 uncultured Rhodospirillales bacterium
CAGATGGCGATGGACGCGATCTCGCCCGGACGCCCCGATCCGGGGGCCACGACCCTCGCCGAGGCCATGATGCCCGCGGAGCCGGAAACGCCTCCGGTGCCCCCCGCATCCCTGATGCCCGCGCAGGTGCCACTCCAGGCCCAGGCCCTCGCCATGGCGTCGCGCCCCGCGAACCCGGCTCCGGCGCGGCCTGCCCGAATGGCTGAATCGCCATCTCAACCCGCGCAGACTGCCGACACAGCGGCGCGCCCACGGGCCTCCGGGGGGCGCGACCTTGCCTTCTATCAGGCGCATGCCGGGGCAAGGCTGCCCCCCGCCGGCGCCACGGGCACGGCGCCGGTCCAGCTCGCCGGGCTGTCACCGCCCCGCCTCCTGCCCCAGGTCCCGATGCCGGAGTCGGCGCGCGACGACGCCCCTTCACCCGCCCGGCCCGCGCGACCCGCCCCCACCGCAGCCACAGCCGCAGCCACAGCCGCTCTGGCGACATCGGATGCACCACAGGCCGAGGCCACACCGCCAGCGCCGGCGCGCGCGACGCAGGATTTCTCGGCGCGCATGCTGGAAGGACTCGAACGGTACCGCGCGATGTCCCGCGGCGCGGAGGCGCGCGGCCAGACCGTGACGCTTGCACCATGAGACATTTGCGGCCTTCGGTTAGGATCCCGGCATGGAGATCGCGATTCGCGCAACCGCGCCAGCCGCCGGCCGCCTCGTCTGGGCGGGCCGCGAGGTCGTCTGCACGCTGGGCCATGGCGGCATTCGCGCCGACAAGCGCGAGGGCGACGGCGCCACACCCGCAGGGCTCTTCACCCTGCGCCGCGTCCTGTGGCGCGCCGACCGTCTGGCCGATCCACCCGTCACGCGCCTGCCATGCGCGCCGATCCTCCCCACCGACGGCTGGTGCGACTGGCCGGAGGACCCGCTCTACAACCGTCCGGTGACCCTGCCCTACCCGGCACGGCATGAACGCATGTGGCGCGACGACGCGCTCTACGACATCGTCGTCATCATCGGCCATAACGACGATCCGGTCGTGCCCGGCGCCGGCAGCGCGGTGTTCATGCATCTCGCACGGACCGATGGCGGCCCGACCGAGGGTTGCGTCGGTCTGGCGCGCGGCGATCTGCTGGACCTTCTGGCGGCCTGCGAGCCGGGCGACGCGCTGCGGATCGGCTGATCAGCCCGCGGGCGCGGGGCCGGGAGCGGATCGCCCACCGAAAATCGCCGAGCCGACCCGCACATGGGTCGCGCCCGCGGCGATCGCGGCAGGGTAATCGCCACTCATCCCCATGCTCAGCTTTTCCAGCCCATGCGTCCGGGCAAGGGCCGAAAGCTGCGCGAAATAGGGCTCCGGCGGGCTGTCGGCCGGCGGAATGCACATCAGACCCTCGATCGCGAGACCCAGCGTCGTGCAGAACGCGAGCAGCGCCGGCAGATCGGCGACCGCGACGCCGGCCTTCTGCGGCTCGGCGCCGATATTGACCTGGATATAGAGACGCGGCCGGCGACCGCTGCGCGTCATCTCGGTGGCCAGCGCCTGCGCCAGCCTGTCGCGGTCCAGCGACTGTATGACATCGAACAGCGCCACGGCATCCCGTGCTTTATTGGTCTGGAGAGGGCCGATGAGGTGAAGTTCGAGATCGCCATGGAGCGTGCGAAGCGCCGGGAACTTCCCGGCGGCTTCCTGGACGCGGTTCTCGCCGAAGACGCGCTGCCCCGCGGCGATGGCGGTCGCGACCGCCTGGGCATCGAAGGTCTTGGACACGGCCACCAGGGTGACGGTCGCGGGATCGCGCCCGGCCTGGGTCGCGGCGGCGGCGATGCGCGCGCGCACCACCGCAAGATTGTCTGCGATCGGATCGGTCATGACGCGGCGGCTATAGCATGGCCGCGCGGGCGAAACGCGGCACAAAAAAAGAGGGCGGCCGAAGCCGCCCTCTCCCCGTCTGCGAGAGACGAACGCGTATCAGAAGCGCAGGTGGAGACCAACCGCGCCGCCGGTGCCGCTGTTCTGGTTGACGGCCAGATTGTCTTCGCTCTCGTACTTCGCATTGAAGAGCGCGCCGATCAGGTCGACGCCCGGCCCGATGGAATAGGCCGCCGAGAACAGGATCTGCTTGTACTTGTCGTCGCCGGCGGCGGTCAGGTTCTGACCGTCGACCTTCGAGGTCAGGTAGCTGAGGCCGACCGAGAACGGGCCGGAGGTGTAGGCAGCGCCGAGACCGTAGGCGGTGCCGTTCTCAGCCGCGCGATCCGCGTCGATCTTGCGGTAGCCGCCGCCGACCATCAGGCCGGACATGCCGATCTGCGCACCGACCGAGTAGTCCTTGACCTCGTTGCCGGCCGCGGTGGTCGCCGCAGCGCCATCGACGCTCGGGTACATGCTTGCGCCGAGCGAGGCATTGACCTGCACGCCGCTGAAGTTGTTCGTGAAGTTGACCGCACCGTGGATCGCGTTCGCGCGCTGCAGCGACTTGTCGGTGTAGGCGACCGAGTCTTCGCGGTCGAGGTTCGGCGTGAAGGACACGCCGACCTGGAAGCCGGCCATGCGCGGCGTGAAGTACGTCACGCGCTGCTGGTCGTTGCCGGTGCCGTAGGTCAGGGCGTGGTTGGTCGCCGCCGAGTTGGCGCCGTTGGCGTTACGGCCGGAAGCCAGCGTGTGGATGGTCGTCACGTTGGTCGGGCGGAGGATGAAGTCGCCGACCTGCGACTCGTTCGCACCGAACGCGACGCCCGCGCCGGGGATCGAGTAGTTCATGATGTAATCGGCGGCGTTCTCGGAGCCGATCACGATACGGCCGAAGGCGCCGTCGACGAACAGATACGACTCGTCGATCTGGTCACCCGAGGTGTTGCCTTCGAGCTGCACGTCGAAGCCGACGGTGATGCCGTTGGCCAGCGTCGTGCGACCACCGAACCAGATCTCCGAGTCGGAGTAGTTCAGGGTGTTGTTGATCTTGCCCGACGGGTTGGCATAGGCCGTGCCGTAGTTCACGCCGCTCTTGTTCGACGCGAAACCGAAATTCTGCTGGTGGTAGCCACCGACGACCGCGGTGATCGGCGCAACCTTGGCCTGCGCGGACGCCGCCTCGGTCATGCCCCACAAGCCCGCCGCGACGAGCGCGGACGTAGCAAGAAGCTTGTACATGAGAGATCCTTTCTCAACAGAAGCGCAAACGGCCCGACGGGCGCCGCGCGGGAACTGCTCCCGAAGTGGAGCGACCCAAGGTTTGCGCGGTTTTCGCGCGGTCATCAATCCGGACGACGCCCTCTGTTGCAGGAAACACCCGCCTGTTGCATTCCGGCAACAGGCCGCCCCCTGGGCGCAAACGCCCCTGGCGCGGAGGGCCACATGCGCGAAACTGCCACGCCGCCGCCGCGGTGAATGGGCCATGACCATGCCCGTAAGAGCGCCGAAACCGGCGCGTTTCGCGACAGGATGCGGGCAGTAGATCGAATCCATCGCGTTGACCGGTCCCCTGTCCTGGGCAGGAGCTAGGCAGGCTCCTTGAGCGCGGCCGCGATCCCCGAGAGCACCGATTCAGGATGCGCGCAAAGCGCGGCGTTCTCGAACCGCAGCACGCGAATGCCCTGCCCCGCCAGCCACGCATCCCGCGCTGCATCGCGCGCGACCGCCACATCGGCGGCATGCACGGCACCGTCGAGCTCGACCGCGAGCCGGGCCGACGGGCAATAGAAGTCGAGAACGAATGGACCGACCGCATGTTGGCGGCGAAACCGGACGCCCAATCGTCCTCCACGCAAAAGCCCCCAGAGAACGACCTCGGCCGGCGTCTGCGTGCGCCGCAGGCTGCGGCGGAATGTCAGCATGTCGAGCCGGTTGTGCAGACGCATGAGCGGAAGTGTCGCCGCGCGCATCGCGCCACGTCGGTGCGCATGTGCGGTATCGAGCGGTTCTGCCGAGAGTATGCCAATCGGCTAACGTCGCGCGGGATCGTCGGCGCGCGCGGGTCTCTTCAGCCACCCATGCCCTCCTGCCGCCGGGTGCTACGCCGCCCGCCGTGTCGCGGGATCGTCGGCGTCCGCAGGTCTCTTCAGCCACCCATGCCCTCCTGCCGCCGTGCTGACGCACGGCGTCTGTCCTCCCAGCCGCGCTGCCGCGCGGCCAGGAGGACGGTGCCGATATCCAACCTCGCGCCGTCCTGCCCACCTCGCGATCGTCCTCCCGTCCGCGCGAAGGCGCGGATGGGAGGACAGACAGCGCGCGACAGCGCGCTGGCAGGAGGGCATGCGCGGCTCAAGGCGCAACGCCACGCCTGCCGCCGGGTGCGAGGTCCCCCGCCGTGTCGCGGGATCGTCGGCGTCCGCAGGTCTCTTCAGCCACCCATGCCCTCCTGCCGCCGTGCTGACGCACGGCGTCTGTCCTCCCAGC
>CAIOSQ010000054.1 GCA_903860935.1 uncultured Rhodospirillales bacterium
CGACACCGCCCACATCACGTCCTTCCAGTCGCGCGCGTCGATGTCGTCGTCCACGACGATCACCCATTTCGTGTACATGAACTGGCGCAGGTAGGACCACACGCCGAGCATCACGCGCTTGGCGTGGCCGGGATAGGCCTTCTTCATCGACACGACGGCGATGCGGTAGGAGCAGCCCTCCGGCGGCAGCCAGAAATCGACGATCTCCGGGAATTGCTGGCGCAGCAGCGGGATGAACACCTCGTTGAGCGCCTCGCCGAGCACGCTGGGCTCGTCGGGCGGCCGGCCCGTGAACGTGGAGAGGTAGATCGGCTCGCGCCGCATCGTGATCGCCGAGACCGTGAAGACCGGGAACCTCTCGACGCTGTTGTAGTAGCCGGTGTGGTCGCCGTAGGGCCCCTCGTCGCCATGGTCGTCGAGGCTGACATGGCCCTCGATCACGATCTCGGCCTCGGCAGGCACCTTGAGCGGCACGGTCTTGCAGTCGACGAGATCGACGCGCTTGCCGCGCAGCAGCCCGGCGAACTGGTACTCGGAGAGCGTGTCGGGCACGGGCGTCACCGCCGCCAGGATCGTGCCGGGATCCGCGCCGATCACCGCCGCGGCGGGCAGCGGCTCGCGCTTGCCGCTCTTCTGCCAGCGCTGGTGGTGCTGGGCGCCGCCGCGATGCTTGAGCCAGCGCATCAGCGTCGTGTTCCGGCCGGTCACCTGCATGCGGTAGATGCCGAGATTGAAGCCGTCCTCGCGCTTGGCCGTCGGCCCCTTGGTGACGACCAGCGGCCAGGTGATCAGTGGCGCCGGCTCGCCGGGCCAGCAGGTCTGCACCGGCAGGCGGGCAAGGTCGATGTCGTCGCCGGTGAGCACGATCTCCTGGCAGGGCGCGGTTCCGAACAGCCGCGAGGCCGGCTTCATGGCGAGCACGGTCTTGGCCAGCGGCAGCAATTCGAGGGCCTCGCGCCAGCCCTCGGGCGGCTGCGGCTGGCGCAGGAAGGCGAGCGTCTCGCCGACTTCGCGCAGCTGTGCCGGCGTGCGGTCCATGCCCCAGGCGACGCGCTCGACCGTGCCGAAGAGATTGACGAGGACCGGGATCGGCGAGGGCGAGCCATCGGCGCGCAGCGGCGCCTCGAACAGGACGGCCGGTCCCTTCTCGGCGAGCAGCCGGGTCTGGATCTCGGTCATCTCGAGGACGGTCGAGACCGGTTCGCGCACACGCACGAGGCGCCCCTCGCGCTCGAGATGGGCGATGAACTCGCGTAGCGATGCATAGGGCATGGGCGTCGATCCGTTGCGGGCCGGGCCTTCCCTTTAGCGCCTAAACCCTGCCCGCGTCGCCGGTCTCATGCAGGGCGGACCGCCGCGCCGGCGCGCAATGGCGGGCGAGGACTTCGGCCACATCGGCGAGCTTGAGGGGCTTGGCGAGGAAATCGTCCATCCCGACCGCCTGGCATTGGGCGCGATCCTCGGTGAAGGCGCGCGCGGTCATCGCCACGATCGGTACGCGGCGCTGGCCGGTCCGCTCTTCCCGGGCACGGATCTCGCGCGTCGCCTCGAACCCGTCGAGCTCGGGCATGTTGCAATCCATCAGCACGAGGTCGATCCCATCCGATGCCGCGAGCCGCGTCACCGCCGCGCGCCCGTCCTCGACGCTCTCGAAGCCGAGACCGAGCCGCCGCAGGAAGGCTTCGATGACCAGCCGATTGGCCGCGACGTCCTCGGCGATGAGCACGTGCCCCGTCAGTCGCCCCGGTGCGACGCGGTCGGCCGGTTTCGCCGGCGCGCCGAGCGGCACGGCGGTGGTCAGCGGCGTCGCCAGCAGCGTGAACCAGAAACGCGCGCCCGCGCCGGGGGTGCTTTCGACGCCTGTGTTGCCGCCCATCTGTTCTGCGAGCATGCGCACGATCGACAATCCCAGCCCGGTTCCGCCGGTCTGCCGCGTGGCGTGATTGTCGAGGCGGGTGAAGGGGAGGAAGAGTATCTCGACCTCCTTGGGCGTCATGCCCGGACCGGTATCCACGACCGAGAATTCGAGCAGCGCGTCGCCCGCGCCGCCGGCCTCCACTTCCCGTGCCACGACGCGGATCGAACCCGCCGGGGTGAATTTCAGGGCGTTGCTGACGAGGTTGGACAGCATCTGTCGGATGCGCCCGGCATCCGCGCGGTAACAGCGCCGCGGCCCTTGCCACGCGGTCTCGAGCAGGATGTTGCGCTCCCCGGCCATGTCGGCGAAGAGCGCACGGACCTCGTCGAGCGTCGTCGCCGGACAGAAGGAGGCGGGATCGAGCGCAAGGCGGCCCGCTTCGACCTTCGACAGGTCGAGGATGTCGTTGAGGATCTTGAGCAGGGCCTCGCCCGAGGCCGCGATCGTGCGGGCGTAGTCGCGGCGGCGGGCCGGATCGAGGTCCTCGGCCGACAGGATCTCGGCGAGGCCGATGATGCCGTTCATCGGCGTCCGCAATTCGTGCGACATCACGGCCAGGAACTGGCTCTTCGCCGCGGAGGCGTCCTGCGCCGTCTTGACCGCGCGCGCGAGGTCGTCGCGCATCTGCGACAGCGCCGCCTGGATCTGGCCCCATTCGTCGTCGCGCGTGGCCATGGGCCGGGTCTCTGGAACGCCCCTGGCGATCGCGTCCACCTGATGCAGGATCGCCGTGAGCGGGCGCTGGATGCCCGAACGGATGATCCAGCCTGTCAGCAGCAGCGACAGCAGGACGATTGCAGCCGCGGCAAGGCCCAGGCGCCGCAGCGCGCCGTCGATGGCGCGTTCCAGATCCGCGTCCAGCGCCTGCGTGCGCTGCTGGGACAGCTGGTCCAGGCGCGTGGTGAGCAGCGCGATCTGGGCCTTCGTCGCGAGGGTCTGCGAGACGGCGGAGTCGAAGCGCGCGAGCGCCTCGAAGAGGTCGGCTGCCTGGAACCGCAGCAATCGCGTCACGACGGCGATACGCGCGCGGGCGTTCGACATCTCCGGCGTCGCGGCGACGAAGCTTTGCAGACGCAGTTCCAGATCTTCCAGCATGTCGAGCGCGCCGAGACGCGCTGGATCGTCGCCACCGTTGACATGCGAGGCGATCTGCTTGCCGACCAGCAGCGCGGTCTCCCGGAAGCCGGAGATCAGCAGCATGATCTGGTCGAGATGGCTGAGGTCGCGCCGCGCCAGTGTCTGCTCGACCAGCGCGCGCGCCGTGATCGTGTCGAGCGCGCCGAGTTCGAGCAGGAGACGCTCGTCCAGGCGCTGCAGTCGGATCAGCGCGCCCCGGATGCGCTGGCAGGACGAGATCATCTCGCCCGCGGCTGGCCGCAGGCGACGGATCTCGGCCGCGACGCCGCTGTCGACGTCGAGCCGTTCGATCTCGTCGAAGCCGGCCACGAATTCGACCCAGTCGGAGTCGAAGGAGGCGTCGCGGCAGCTGCGCGCGAGCAGCGCGATGCGCGCGTTGACGGCGGCGAGCCCGCGTTCGAGCGTGGCGTTGGCAACGATGCGCGCGAGTTCGTCGCGCGCCATCGCGCGGGCAAGCTCCTGGACGCGATCGAAGCTCGCGTAGACGACGCCGCCGACCACGGCGAGGGCGAGCACGTTGAGGAGGACGAGCGA
>CAIOSQ010000055.1 GCA_903860935.1 uncultured Rhodospirillales bacterium
CGTGCGGGCGCGGTCCACGAATTTGGGGTTCGGCTCCCCGGGCCTGGCGAGGCCGGCGAGGTCGCCCTTGACGTCGGCCATGAACACCGGAACCCCGGCCGCGGAGAGGCTCTCGGCCATCACCCGCAGGGTCACCGTCTTGCCGGTACCGGTCGCGCCCGCGATCAGGCCGTGCCGGTTCACGCGTGACAGAAGGAGGGCATGCGCATGCGCGCCCCCCGCGATCAGCAGACCGTCCTGATCCGGCATCGCGCTGGCTCCCGAGGCTGGTTGGCCGGGCTGCTGGCGCGCGGTTCGCGACCCGGCCGCCGGCTCAGGCGGGCGGATCAGGCGGCCTCGCCCGATTTCGGCTTCGCCTTCACATAGGCTACGGCGCAATGGGCCACGCAATAGGGTTTGCCCACCAGGGCGCGATCGCCACAGAAATGGAAGTCGCCATCTCCGGGATGGCCGACCGGCCACATGCAGCGCTGGTTGGACAACTGCATCGCCGGCACCTCGACGCGCGGGCGCGGTGCTGGTTGCGGAGCCGCCGCCACCGCCGCCGGCTTCGCCGGCGCGGCCATGGTCGCCGCCTGGGGCAGCGTGGGCAGGCTGGTCGACCGGGCGGCACGGGGCACGCGCGGCGTCGCCGGCCGGACGGCCATCCGCCTGATCGGGGACGGGCGGGCGGCGAGGCGCAGCCTGTGGGCCTTGCCGACCACGGCGTTCTTCGAGATGCCGAGAAGCTTGCCGATCTCGGCGGTCGAAAGCCCGTCATTCCAGAGCTTGGTCAGCTCGGAAATGCGCTCGTCGGTCCAGTCCATTGGGATCCCTCTACGTCTATCGATTGTGGCCGATTGCCAACCAGCAACAAGATATAGAGAAACCATTCCCCGACCGCCGTCAAGCGATCCGCCCGGGAGGCAAAAGCCTCGCCATTCCAGGCGCTTGCGTGTCCGTCGCCCGTCGCGGCGGTCCGGAAGGGCCGAGTTGTCCACAATCGCGGACGTGAAAATTTCGCCACACCGGGGTTGCGCTTCGATGTCCCGATCTGGCATGCAGCATCTGGATCACGCTTTATTTCAGATTGCGACAGGAGGGCCGCCGCCATGACGGAATTTCCGCCGCAGTTCCGGCCCGAAGATGTCGCGACGTCCGGCGCCAGCTTCGGCGCCGCGGACGGCCTCGAGCCTCACGCGCCGTCGCCGGGCCGCCGCGGCTTCCTCGCCTTCGCGGCCGGGTTGTGCAGCCTCGTGGCCTTCGGGTCCGGCACCGCGCAGGCAGCCGCGCGCGTATCGCAGGCGCCGCGCCGTCTGTTCATCGCCCGTCCTCAGGCCGGAGAAAGTTTCAAGGGCGTCTACTTCGCCGACGGCCGCTACCTGCCCGAGGCGGTGGTCCGCATCGGCCGGATCATGCGCGACCCGTATGACGACACCACGCGCATCGACCCGCGGCTGATCGACCTGATGGCGCGGATGCAGCGGACATTGGGGACGGGCGAACCCCTGCAGATCGTCTCTGGCTATCGCTCGCCCCGTTCAAATGCGCGGGCGCGCAGCGCGGATAGCCGTGTCGCGCGCAACAGCTTCCACACCCAGGGCCAGGCGGTCGATCTGCGCGTCGACGGCTTCGCCATCGGCCAGCTGCGGCGCGCCGCCATCGCCCTCCAGGCCGGCGGCGTCGGCACCTATCCGCGCCGCAATTTTCTCCATCTCGACGTCGGCCCGGTCCGCCGCTGGGGATAGCCACCATTCGCGCACCGGCGTCATGGTGCCGTATCCCTGGGGTGCTATAGAGGCGGCCGGTTCATTGGGTGCGCCATGCTCTACGCCTTTCTTCGCCGCCAGTCCCTGATCGAGCGCCGCGAGCGGCTCGCCGGCCAGGATCTGCCCGCGGGTGCCCTCTGGTACGACCTGTTCGAGCCCACGGTGGAGGAGCGCGCGCTGGTCGAGGCGGCGCTCGGCATCGCGTTGCCGACGCGCGACGAGATGCGCGAGATCGAGCCGTCGTCGCGCCTCTACGTCGAGGGCGACGCGATCTACCTCACGGCGACGATCCTCAACCGCGCCGACGATCCGAACCCGAGCGCCGATCCGATCACCTTCGTGCTCGCGCGTCAGACGCTGGTGACGCTGCGCCATGTGGACCCGCGCCCGGTCGCCAGCTACGCGGCGCGCATCGCGCGTCAGCCGGGCGCTTGCGCCGGCGCCGAAGATGCGCTGGTCGGATTGCTGGAGGCATTCGTCGACCGCTTCGCCGACATCCTCGAGAAGGTGAGCCTCGACCTCGACCACACCTCGCGCGCGATCTTCGACACCGGCTCTGGCCGGCCGGGCGGCGAGCGCGACCTGCAGGCGGTGCTCAAGACGCTCGCGCGCAACGATGATCTGGCCTCGACGGCGCGCGAGAGCCTGCTCTCGGTGTCCCGGGTCGTGAGCTTCCTTGGCGCGGTCATCGACGGCTGGCCGAAGAAGGAGGCCAAGGACCTGAAGGCGCGGCTCAAGACGATCAGCCGCGACATCGTCTCGCTCGCGGAGCATGCCGGCTTCGAGACGAACAAGGTCAATTTCCTGCTCAACGCCACGCTCGGCATGATCAACATCGAGCAAAACCGCATCATCAAGCTGTTTTCGGTCGCCGCTGTCGTGTTCTTGCCGCCGACGCTGGTCGCCAGCATCTACGGCATGAATTTCCGCCACATGCCCGAGCTCGACTGGCCCTACGGGTACCCCATGGCGATCTGCGTCATGATCCTCTCGGCCGTGGTCCCCTATCTGTTTTTCAAGGCCAAGGGCTGGTTCTGAGCCCGCGGCCTCAGCCGATCGGCGCGAAGAGCGCCTCGAGATCCCCCTCGGTGATCTCTGCGCTCGCCGCCGCCGATCCCGAGAGCAGCGCGTCGGCGAGGCTGCGCTTGCGCGCCTGAAGCTCGAGCATCTTCTCCTCCACCGTCCCCAGCGCGATCAGGCGATAGGCGAAGACCGGCTTGTCCTGCCCGATGCGGTGCGCGCGATCGATCGCCTGCGCCTCGGCGGCGGGGTTCCACCAGGGATCGTAGAGGATCACCGTATCGGCGGCGGTGAGGTTGAGACCGACGCCGCCGGCCTTGAGGCTGATCAGGAAGACCGGTACCTCGCCCGACTGGAAACGCCGCACGGGCGCCACGCGGTCATCGGTCTCGCCGGTCAGCGTCGTATAGGTGATGCCGACCTCGTCGAGCGCGGCGGAGATGAGCGCGAGCATGCTGGTGAACTGCGAGAACACCAGCACGCGGCGACCTTCGGCGAGCATCTCCGGCAGCATCTCCATCAGCCGCTCGAGCTTCGCCGATCCGGCGTCGCGGCCACCATGCTCCAGGCGCAGCAGGCGCGGATCGCAGCACACCTGCCGCAGCTTGAGCAGCGCCGCGAGGATCGCGATATGGCTGCGCGCGAGCCCGCGCGCCGCGATCTCCTCGCGCAGCTGGCCATAGGTCGCGAGACGCACGCTCTCGTAGAGATCGCGCTGCGCGGTGTCGAATTGCAGCCGCTCGACGATCTCGGTGCGCGCCGGCAGGTCGCGCGCGACCGCGGATTTGGTCCGCCGCAACATGAAGGGACGGACACGCGCCACCAGCGCGTCGCGGCGCGCCATGTCGCCATGCTTCTCGATCGGCGTGCGGAAATCCTGGGCGAAGCGCTTGCGCTCGCCGAGCAGGCCCGGATTGAGGAAATGCATGATCGACCACAGCTCGCCGAGATTGTTCTCGAGCGGCGTTCCGGTCAGGCAGAGCCGGTGCCGCGCCCTGAGCGCGTGCGCCGCCTGGGTCGCATGGGCGAGCGGGTTCTTGATCGCCTGCGCCTCGTCCAGCACCACGACGTGGAACTCCTGCTCCGCGAGCAGCTTGCGGTCGCGCGCCAGCAGCGCATAGCTGGTGATGACGAGGTCGCAGTCGCGCAGCGCCGCGCGTTCGCGCGCGCCGCCGTGCCAGACCGCGACGCGCAGCGCCGGCGCGAAGCGCGTCGCCTCGAAGCGCCAGTTCGCGATCAGGCTCGTCGGCGCGACGACGAGGCTCGGCCGGTCGGCGCGACCGCTTTCCTTCTCGAGCAGCAGATGCGCCAGGGTCTGGACCGTCTTTCCAAGACCCATGTCGTCGGCGAGGATGCCGTTGAGCCCGTAGTCGCGCAGGAACTGCAGCCAGGACAGGCCGTCGCGCTGGTAGCTGCGCAGATCGCCCGCGAAGCCCGCGGGCACCGCCGCCTCCGAGATCGTCGAGAAGCCACGCAGCCTTTCGGCGACGCGCCGCAGCCTTTCGCCGCCGAACCAGCGCGGCTTGACCGCCGCGTCGAGCGCCGCCAGCGCGGCCGCGCGTGCGCGTGCGAGGCGCATGCGGCCGCCCTGGCCCGGGGTCTCGCTGCCGAAGATCTCGGACAGCGCGACCAGGAACGGGATCAGTCGCGCGCGCGGCAGGACGGCGCGCCGCCCATCGGCGAGCCGGATGGTGCGCACCGCGCCGGTTTCGGCGAAACGCTCGATGGCGCCTTGCGTGCCATGGCGCATGACCAGATCGTTGAACTGGCTCAGCATCGGCAGCAACGCCGGCGCGAGATCGACGCGCTGACCGTCGACGATCGCGCCGAGGGACAGGTCGAACCAGTCCTGCGTGGCGTCGTCTTCGAGCGCGATCGTGAACTCTCCGTCGAGTTCCAGCACCCCGTAGGGCCAGTCGGCGGCGAGTTCCACCTCCCAGCCGAGCGCGCGCCACGCCGACAGCAATCCGGCGAAGAGATCTGCGACGCCGCTGTCGTCGGGCACCGGCAGCAGATAGGCGCCCAGAAGCGCCGGCTCGATCGCGTAGTTCGGTGCCCAGCTCGCGGCGGGCACCATGCCGAGCCTGCGGATCTCGCGCCGTGCCGCGTCCTCGCGCGCGCGGTCGCGGGCGACCAGCACCGCCGCGCCGTCGCGGCGCAGGCTCGCAAACGCGCCCTCGCTGGTCGCCGGGAGCGCCGCCTCGCCGTAGACGAAGCTCATGTCGCAGAAGATCACCGCGATGCGCGGCGCGTCCTGGTTGCGGAACCGGTCACTGCGCGCCAGCTGGGTGGCCGAGAGGACAACCCGCACGCGCGGCGCTTCGTCGATCCGCCGTAGCTCCGCGCCCGGCGGCAGCAGGTCGCCGCGGCCGGGAAAGCGTCGCGCGAGTTCGGCGGCGAGGAGCGGCAGGTCGGTCTCGCTCACCGACGGCGCCGTGGCGATGGTCTCGGCGAGTGCCGGCGGCAGGTCGATCGTGACCGGGCCCGCGTCGCCGGTGTCTGTGTCGAGATACCAGGGCGGGACCACCGGCAGCACGACGTCTATGTCCTCGCCCTCGATCGCGAGGCGGTGGCGTCCCTCGTCGTCGCGACGCCAGGCGACATGGGCCATGCGCGGCGCGCCGGCCGTGAGCGGCGGTGACGCCGGGTCGCGCCAGAAGCACCGTCCGCTGGCCACCAGCGCCGCGAGCATGCGCGCGCTGCCTGGGCCATGGAGGAAGACCCCTTCGGGGCTGTAGCGCCCGGCAAGGGTCTGCTGTCCGAGCAGCGCCACTGCGAGTTCCCTGTCGCCCGGCTGCATCACGCCGCGCTCCTGCGCGGCGAGTGCGTCGAGCGCAGGGCCGCGGGCGAGCTGGGCGGTGTCGCCGCTGCCGCGCAGCAGCCGCGTGCCGGCCAGGATCCGGGGGCCCTCCGCGGTGTCCAGCGGTTCGAGCAGATAGATCAGCTGCTCGCGCCGCCGCGCGGCCGGAGCCAGGCCGGCATCGAGACGGGCGAGGAACTCCGTCCACGCGACGGGCAGCGTCGGCGGTGCCGGCACCACCGCCTGGGCGGGCGCGACGGCGCGTGCGGCCGGCGGCCGGCGCACCGCCTCCAGCAGCACGGCGGCGACATGCTCGCAGCCGGTTCCCGCGGGGCAGTCGCAGCGCCCCGCGATGTCGAGCCTGGGTCGCCACGCGATCGCCACGGTCACCGCGTGCGGTCGGCGGCGCGCCCCCTGGACCTCGGCGCGCAGCGTCGCGCCGTCCTCGCTGCGCGTCCGGATCATCACCCGGCCGTCGCGCTGGCAGATATCTCCGGTGCGGGCGGCGAGATGCCCGAGCCGCGCGCGGATCTCTTCTTCCGTCGGCAGGGTGACGCGCACGCTCACCGGCGCCACCGGGCCGAAGACGGCGCTCGACAGGCGCGGCCGCGCGTGCAGGATGCTGGGCGGGAGGGCCCGCACGCATGCGTATCACCGCGGTCGAGACGGTTCAGGTCGAGGAATGGCCGCATCTTGTCTGGGTCCGTGTGCATACCGATGCCGGGCCGATCGGCCTGGGGGAGACCAGCTACCACACCGAGGCGGTCGCCGGTTACATCCATGAGGTCGCCGCGCCCTATCTCGTCGGCAAGGACCCGACCCGCATCGACCTGCATCACCGCACGCTGACCAAGAGCCTGATGGCGCTGGTCGCCTATCGCGGCTCGGGCGCCGAGATCCGGGCGATCGCCGCACTCGACATCGCGCTGTGGGACATACTGGGCCAGATCGCCGGTCTGCCGATCCATACCCTGCTCGGCGGCCTGTCGCGCGACGAGATCCGCGTCTACAACACCTGCAACGGCTACCGGCCGGGCTGGAAGCGTCGGCCGGGCGATCCTGGCGACGGCTATTGGCGCCTGCTGCCGGCGGGCCGGCCCGAGGGCCCCTACGAGGATCTCGAGGGCTTCATCAACCGCCCCGAGGAGCTCGCCCATAGCCTGCTCGCCGAGGGCATCGGCGCGATGAAGATCTACCCCTTCAATGCCGCCGCCGAGGCGAGTGGCGGGCTGCATGTCTCCGCAGCCGATCTGCGCCTCGCGCTCGAACCGCTGCGCCGAATCCGCGCGGCGGTGGGCGACCGCATCGACGTGATGATCGATTTCCACTCGCTGTGGAACCTGCCCCAGGCCAGGCGCATCGCGCGCGCGCTGGAGGAATTCGAGCCCTATTGGCTCGAGGATCCCGTGAAGATGGACAATGTCGACGTGCTCGCGGACTACGCGGCGACGACCCGGCTCACCGTCTGTGGCAGCGAGACGCTCGGCACGCGCGCGGAGTTCCGCGAGGTGATCGAACGCCGCGCCGTGGGCATCGCGATGTTCGACGCGGCCTGGGTCGGCGGAATCTCGGAGGCGCGCAAGATCGCCGCCATGGCGGAAACCCATCATCTGCCGGTGGCGCCGCACGACGCCACGGGACCGGTGACGCTGATCGCCGGCAATCATGTCGTGATGAACGCGCCGAACGGACTGGTCCAGGAAATCGTGCGGTCCTACTACACGACGTGGTATCGCGACATCGTCACCGATCTGCCGCCGATCGAGAACGGCATGATGCGGCCGCTGTCCGGTCCTGGGCTGGGCACGCGGCTGCAGGACGATCTGCTCCGCCGCCGCGATACGCGCATCCGCCGCACGGCGGTCTGACACCGACAGCGAAAGGACGAGGCGAATGGGACGGCTCGACGGCAAGACGGCGATCATCAGCGGCGCGGCCGCTGGAATCGGTGCGGCGGCGGCGCGACGTTTCGCGGCGGAGGGCGCGCGGGTCGTCCTGGTCGATCGCGACGCGGCGCGGGTCGCGGCCGTGGCGGAGCAGATCGGCCCGATGGCAAGCCATGTCGCCGCCGACGTGGCGAGCGAGGACGGCACGCGGCGCTATGTCGAGGCCGCGGTCGAGCGGCATGGCGGCTTCGACATCCTGCTGGCCAATGCCGGCATCCTTGGTCTCGTGAAGCCGATCGCCGATTATCCGGTCGACGTCTTCGACGCCGTGATCTCCGTCAATGTCCGCGGCGTCTGGCTGGCGCTCAAGCACGCCATGCCCCAGCTCGCCCGTCGCGGCGGCGGCAGCATCGTCGTGACGGCCTCGACCGCGGGCGTACGCGGCAGCGCGGGACTGTCGGCCTATGTCGCGAGCAAGCACGCGGTCGTCGGCATGATGCGCACCGCGGCGCTCGAAGGGGCGGCGCAGAACATCCGCGTCAACAGCGTCAACCCCTCGCCGGTCGAGACGGCGATGATCCGCGAACTCGAGGACGGGCTCGACCCGCAGTCGCGCGAGGCCGCGCGCCGGCAACTCCAAAGCCGCAGCCCTCTGGGGCGCTATGCCAGCCCCGAGGAGGTCGCGGCGCTGATGCTCTTCCTCGCCAGCGACGAATCGCGCTTCGTCACCGGGGGCGTCCATATGATCGACGGCGGCCGGACGGCGATGTGATGACCCCCGCGCGGCGGGGCTGCAGGCCGTAGCTGCCGAATTTTTCCTGCACGACGGAGATCTCCGCGTCGGTCAGCAGCGTCGGCCCGCCAATCTGCAGGACCCGCCAGTATTGCGCGGCGAGGGTCTCGACCTCGACCGCCAGCCATAGCGCGCGTGCGAGCGTCGGTCCTGTCGCGATCATGCCGTGATTGGCGAGCAGGCAGGCGTTGCGGCCCTCGAGCGCGGCGAGCGCGTGGTCCGACAGCGCCTGCGTGCCGTAGGTCGCGTAGGGCGCGCAGCGTATGGTCGGACCGCCGGCCGCGGCGATCATGTAGTGGACCGCCGGGATGTCCTTGCGGGCGATCGCAAGCGTCGTGGCGAACATCGCGTGACAATGGACCACGGCGGCGACATCGGGCCGTGCGGCGAGGATGTCACGATGGAAGCGCCACTCGCTCGAGGGCTCGAACGCGCCCGTGTGTCGGCCGTCGAAGCCCATGCGCACGATCATATGCGGCTCGAGTTCGTCGGCCGGGATACCCGTCGGCGTGACCAGGAACCCGCCGGGGATGCGCAGGCCGATATTGCCCGACGTGCCCTGGTTGATGCCGAGGCGGTTCATCTCGCGGCTCGCCGCGACGATGGACTTGCGTGCGGCGAGATGAGCGATCCGGGGCATGGCGGCTCCGTTGGTGGATGCGCGCCTCCCCTACCCCGGCCCTGCCGCGGCGTCGAGTCCCGCCCCGTGGCGCGTATGGCCTGAAGCGGCCAGCTTGGCTATAACCCCGCGCCATGAGCGCGACGAGACAGGCCGCCATGCCGCATCTACCGCCCCGCCGCGGGTCCATCACCCGGACCACCCGCGAGACCCGGATCTCCGCCAGCGTCGATCTCGATGGGTCGGGCGTCTACGACGTGCGCACCGGGATCGGGTTTCTCGACCACATGCTGGAGCAGCTGTCGCGCCACAGCCTGATCGACCTGACGCTGCGCGCGGAAGGCGA
>CAIOSQ010000056.1 GCA_903860935.1 uncultured Rhodospirillales bacterium
CCCACGCCGCGCGCCGAGGCACCTGCCCCGCTGCTGCAGCGCCAGGAGACGGAGCGGGCCGAGGCGCCCGCCCCGGCACCGGTCGCGGCGCAGACGGCGATCGCCGAGACGATGCCCGCGCCAGCGCCGCAGCAGGCCCGTCAGACCGAGGCGGCCTTCATTCCGCCGCGTCCGGTCGAGCCCGGAATCGAAACGCCGGCGCGCGCGGCACGCACGGCCATGCCGGTCAATCCGATCGCCGCGGCCGCGCTCGCAAACGGTCCGGCGGCGGCACCGCGCAAGAGCGCGGGCGGCTTCGGCGCCAAGATCTTCTCGAAGGTGACCGGCCTCGCCGGGCGCGACCGTCCGGTTCAGGGCGACGCGCGCACAGCCCCCGCCGTCAAGCCGGAACCGCAGCTGCAGCAGCCGGTCTCTCCGCGCGCGCCGCAGGCGGCCCAGCCCAAGCTGGGTGGCCTCGAACCCATGGCGCCCGCGGCTCCGGCGCCGGGTGGCCAGGAAGATCTGCTCGACATCCCGGCCTTCCTTCGGCGTCAGGCCAATTGATCGGCGAGGTTTTCGCAATATTTCGTAACAACAAGTGAATTGAGACGGCTCGGGGGCAAGAACTATCCAGGCTCCCGGGCCGTTCTTCTGTCCGGAGGGTCCTTCACGGGACCGGGCGCGCGCGTCGGCGGGTACAGGCTGGCGCGGGCAATTCACCAGGGCGCCGGCCCGCTGGGCCGCATGTCGGTGAGACGCCGCATGAACGACGACGTTCCACGGAGGACCGAGTGACGAAGCCAAAGCATCCGGGCGCCAGGGTCATCCGCCAGAGCACGCTCAAGTCGGCGATCGATTGCGTCGGTGTGGGCCTTCATTCCGGCGCGCGCGTGCGCATGCATCTGCAGCCCGCCGCGCCCGGATCCGGGATCCGCTTCCGCAGGACCGATCTCCCCGGCGCTCCAGAGATCCCGGCCCTGTGGTCCCATGTGGTCGACACCCGCATGTGCTCGCGTATCGCCGTCGATGGCGGCGCCAGCGTGGCGACGATCGAACATCTGATGGCCGCGCTCGCGGGCATGGGCATCGACAATTGCCTTGTCGACATCGA
Organism: uncultured Rhodospirillales bacterium; assembly: GCA_903860935.1. Lineage (GTDB taxonomy): Bacteria > Pseudomonadota > Alphaproteobacteria > CACIAM-22H2 > CACIAM-22H2 > CAIOSQ01. The sequence continues at coordinate 1,091 of CAIOSQ010000056.1, forward strand.
CGGGCCGGAAGTGCCGGCGATGGATGGCAGCGCCGCGCCCTTCGTCTTCCTCATCGACTGCGCCGGCATCGCAGAGCAGGCCGCGCCGCGCCAGGCGATCCGCGTGATCGCTCCGGTCGAGGTCGCGCGCGGCGACGCGCGCGTCACGCTCGAGCCCGCGCCCGCGTTCTCGGTGTCCTGCGCCATCGATTTCGCCTCGGCGGCGATCGCGCGCCAGGACCTGTCCTTCGATCTCGATCCAGCCGCGTTCCGCGCCGAAATCGCGCGCGCGCGCACCTTCGGCTTCGCCGCCGATGTCGAGCGTCTGCGCGCGGCCGGCCTGGCGCGCGGCGGCAGCCTCGAGAACGCCGTCGTGATCGACGGGGACCGCGTGCTCAACCCCGACGGCCTGCGATACGGGGACGAATTCGTCCGCCACAAGATCCTGGACGCGATCGGCGATTTCTACCTCGCCGGGCAGCCGGTGCTCGGGCATGTCCGCTCCGTGCGCGGCGGCCACGAACTCAACAACCTGGCGCTCCGCGCCCTGTTCGACCGCCCCGAGGCCTGGCGTTGCGAGGATATGACGGAACGCACCCCCGGCGCGACGACGGGTGCCGCGGCGCTGCAGGTCGCCGGCTGACCGGACGGATGCCGGGGATCGAGGCCCTTATGGCCGAGCCCGTCCCGGCCGCGCTATAATCGACGCATGCGCCTCAGGCTCCAGATCCGTCACGCCCGCCGCGTGCTCGCGGCCGCCGCCCTCGCCATCCTTGCCGCCTGCGGCGCCAGGGAAAAACAGGACTATGTCGAGCGGCCAGTCGAGCAACTCTACAACAGCGGCGTCGACGCCCTCGCGGCGGAGCGCTACGCGACCGCGGCCCGCGCCTTCGACGAGGTCGAGCGCCAGCATCCCTATTCAGCCTGGGCGACGAAGGCCCAGCTGATGGCGGCCTACGCGCATTACCAGAACAACAAATACGACGACGCGATCGTGGCCGTGGACCGCTTCATCCAGCTCAACCCGTCGAACCGCGACGTCGGCTACGCCTATTATCTCAAGGCGCTGTGCTTCTACGAGCAGATCACCGACGTCCAGCGCGACGCGCGCATGACCGAACTGGCGCTGCGCGCGCTCGAGGAGGTGCTGCGCCGCTTCCCGGACAGCGCCTATGCCCGCGACGCCCGCCTGAAGATCGACCTTACCCATGACCATCTCGCAGGCAAGGAGATGGAGGTCGGACGCTTCTACATGGGGCGCGGGCAATACGTGGGTGCGATCAACCGCTTCAAGACGGTCGTCGATCGCTACCAGACCACCAGCCACGTGCCCGAAGCCCTCCATCGCCTGGTCGAGAGCTACAGCGCGCTCGGGCTCGCGGCGGAGGCCGAACGCACGGCGGCTGTGCTCGGCCACAATTATCCGGGATCCGAGTGGTATCTCGACAGCCACGCGCTGGTGACGGGTGGCCCGATGCCCGGCGAGAACAAGCCCGGGCTGACGCGCCGCATCCTGCGCGGGCTCAACCCGTTCTGAGCGCGGCCGGCCGCGATCCGACGCGCGTGAGCCCGGCATGCTGACCAGCCTCTCGATCCGCGACGTCGTCCTGATCGACACGCTCGACCTCGCCTTCGAGGCCGGAATCGTGGTGCTGACCGGGGAGACCGGCGCCGGAAAATCCATCCTGCTGGATTCGCTCGGCCTCGCGCTTGGCGCGCGCGCCGAAGCCGGCGTGGTGCGGACCGGCGCGGAGCGCGCGAGCGTGACGGCCATCTTCGACCTCGCGACCGATCACGCCGCGCGACGCATCGCGAGCGCCCAGGGGCTCGACGTGGAGGGCGACCTCATCCTGCGCCGCGCGATCGGCAGCGACGGGCGCAGCCGCGCCTTCGTCAACGACCAGCCGGTCTCGATCGGCCTCCTGCGCGAGCTCGGCGCGACGCTGGTCGAGATCCACGGCCAGTTCGACACCCAGGGCCTGCTCGACCCGTCGACCCATCGCGCGGCGCTCGACGCCTTTGGCGGCCATGACCGCGCGGCGGCGGAAACTGCACGCGCCCATGCCGCGTGGCGCGATGCGGCCAAGGCCGCGGAGTCCGCCCGCGCCGACCTCGCGCGCGCGGCCAGCGAGGCCGATTACCTGCGCCATGCCGCCGCCGAACTCGAGGCGCTGGCACCCCTGCCGGGCGAGGAAGCCGCCCTTGCCGAGACGCGCGCGTTGCTGTCGAGCGGCGAGAAACTCGCCCAGGCGCTGCGCGCGGCCCTCGACGAGGTCACCGCGCAGAAGGGCGTCGCCGGCGCCCTGCGCGCCGCGCAGCGTCATGTCGAGCGCGTCGCGCAGCGGCTCGGCGACCGTGCCGATGCCGCGCTCGCGGCGCTCGATCGCGCCGCGGCAGAGGCCACCGACGCGGTCGCCGAACTGGAAGCGCTCGCCGACGGCATCGATCTCGATCCGGCGGCGCTCGAGCGGGTGGACGAGCGTCTCTTCGCGCTGCGCGCCCTCGCCCGCAAGCACCGCACCACCGTGGAGGCGCTGCCCGCCCTGCGCGACGATTTCGCGGCCCGCCTCGCGGCCATCGACGACGGCGACGCGCGCGTCACGCGGCTCGACGCCGAGGCGATGCGTGCGCGCGACGCCTATGCCACGGCGGCCGATATCCTGTCCCGAGGCCGCGCCGCGAGCGCCGGCCGTCTCGACGCCGCGGTCGCCGCGGAACTCGCCCCCTTGCGCCTCGACAAGGCCCGGTTCCGCACCCGCCTCGACCCGCTCTCCCCCGGCGAATGGGCCGCCACCGGGCGCGAGCGTGTCGTGTTCGAGGTCGCCACCAATCCCGGCGCCCCGCCGGGACCGCTGGCGCGGATCGCATCGGGCGGCGAGCTCGCCCGCTTCATGCTTGCGCTCAAGGCCGTGCTGGCGCGCGGAATGGACGCGCGCACGCTGATCTTCGACGAGCTCGACAGCGGCGTCGGCGGCGCCACCGCAGCCGCGATCGGCGAGCGCCTCGCACGGCTCGGGCTGTCGTTCCAGGTCTTCGTGGTGACGCATTCGCCGCAGGTCGCCGCGCGCGGGGCCCAGCATCTGCGCGTCGCCAAGCGCCTCGCGCAGGGCCGCGCCATCACCGCCGTCGAACGGCTCGACGGCTCCGAACGCAGGGAGGAGATCGCCCGCATGCTGTCCGGCGCCACCATCACCGACGCCGCCCGCGCGGCGGCGGACGCCCTGCTCGAACCGCCCCCCGTCGCGCCCGCCGCGGATCCCGCGCCGCGCCGCCGCAAGGCGCCGCGTTCATGAGCGGCCCCGGGAGGCGTGAGGCCGCCCTGCGCGCGGTCGATGAACTCGACGCCCTCGAGGCCGAGGGCGAGCTCGCGCGGCTCGCGCAGGAGATCGCGCGTCACGACCTGCTCTATCACCAGCAGGACGCGCCGGAGATCGCGGATTCCGCGTACGACGCGCTGAAGCGGCGCAACGAGGCGATCGAGCGCCGCTTCCCGCAGCTGATGCGCGCCGACTCGCCCACGCGCCGCGTCGGCGCGGCGCCGGCCGCGGGCTTCGCCAAGCTGCGCCACGACGTGCCGATGCTGTCGCTCGACAACGCGTTCAGCGCCGCCGAGGTCGACGAATTCATCGAGCGCATCCGCCGCTTCCTCGCGCTGGACGCCGAAACCGCGATCGCCTTCTCGGCGGAGCCCAAGATCGACGGTCTGTCGATGTCGCTGCGCTTCGAACAGGGGCGCTTCGTGCGGGGTGCCACGCGCGGCGACGGCGAGGAGGGCGAGGATGTCACCGCCAACCTGCTCGCGATCCCGGAGATTCCACGCCGCCTGTCCGGCGACGGCTGGCCGGACCTGCTCGAGATCCGCGGCGAGGTCTACATGGACCGTGCGGAATTCGGCCGCCTGAACGAGGCGCGGCGCGAGGCCGGGGAACCGGTCTTCGCCAATCCCCGAAACGCCGCGGCGGGATCGGTCCGCCAGCTCGATCCGGCGGTGACCGCGCAACGGCCGCTGCGCTTCTTCGGCTATGCCTGGGGCGCGGTGTCGGTACGCGACTGGACGACCCATGGGCAGTTCCTGGCGCGGCTGCGCGACTGGGGCGTCCCGGTCAATCCGCAGACGCGGCGCTGCGAGGGCGCGGCGGATCTGATCGCCTTCTACGAGCACATCCAGCGCGAACGCCCGCGCCTCGGCTACGACATCGACGGCGTCGTCTACAAAACCGACCGGATCGACTGGCAGGAGCGGCTGGGCTTCGTCTCGCGCAGCCCGCGCTGGGCGCTCGCGCATAAATTCCCCGCCGAGCAGGCGCGCACGCGGCTGCGCGGCATCTTCATCCAGGTCGGGCGCACCGGTGCGCTGACGCCGGTCGCGGAGTTGGAGCCGATCACCGTCGGCGGCGTGGTCGTCGCCCGCGCCACGCTGCACAACGAGGACGAGATCGCGCGCAAGGACCTCCGGGTCGGCGACATGGTGATCGTGCAGCGCGCCGGCGACGTGATCCCGCAGATCCTGGCACATGTGCCGGAGGAGCGGCCGGCCGCTGCGCCGCCCTTCACCTTCCCCGATCTCTGCCCGGTCTGCGGCGCGCATGCGATCCGCCCGGAGGGCGAGGCGATCCGGAGGTGTACCGGCGGCCTCACCTGCGCGGCCCAGGCGACCGAAAGGCTGCGCCATTTCGTCAGTCGCGGCGCCTTCGACATCGAGGGGCTGGGCGACAAGCATATCGAGGCGTTCTTCGCCGATGGCCTCGTGCGCGCGCCGGGCGACATTTTTCGGCTCAGGCGGCGCGCGGCGGAGATCGAGACGCGCGAAGGCTGGGGCGGAAAATCGGTCGAGCGGCTGCTCGCGGCGATCGAGGCGCGGCGGCGCATACCGCTCGACCGCTTCGTCTTCGCGCTCGGCATCCGCCAGGTCGGCGAGGCGACGGCGAAGCTCCTGGCTCGGCATTACGTCACCATCGAGGCGTGGCGCGACGCCATGGTCGCCGCCGCCGGGGACGAGGCCGGCGACGCGGCGCAGACCCTCGGCACCATCGACCAGGTCGGTCCCGCGCTGGTCGCCGACATCCGCGCCTTCTTCGGCGAGCCCCATAACCGCAAGACGATCGCCGACCTGCTGGGCGAGGTGACGGTCGAGCCCGCACCGCAGCCGCGCGCGGCCTCCTCGCCGGTCGCGGGCAAGACCGTCGTCTTCACCGGAACGCTCGAGACCATGTCGCGCCAGGAGGCGAAGGCGCGTGCGGAGGCGCTGGGCGCCAATGTCGCGGGCTCGGTGTCGCGGAAGACCGACTACGTCGTGATCGGCGCCGATGCCGGCTCGAAGGCTGCGAAGGCGCGCGAGCTCGGCGTCGCCACGCTGACCGAGCAGGAGTGGCTCGACCTGTCGGGCGCGGGCTGAGCGGTCACGCCCCCGCGCCCGCGCCGATCGGACGCGTCGCCCGCTCCAGCCACGCGGCGGTCTGCGGGTCCAGCAGCGGACCGACGGTGTCGCGCACCCGGGCGTGATACGCGTCGATCCAGGCGATCTCCTCGGCCGAAAGCAGCGCGGGTTCGATGAGCGCCCGGTCGATCGGGCACAGGGTCAGCGTCTCGAAGCCCAGCATCGCGCGCTCGGCGCCCGGACGCTCGACCGCGCGCACCGCGATCAGATTCTCGATCCGGATCCCGTAGGCGCCGGTCTTGTAGTAGCCGGGCTCGTTCGAGACGATCATGCCCGGCTCCAGCGCCACGGCGTTCGGCATCTTCGAGATCCGGTGCGGCCCCTCGTGAACCGAGAGGTAGCTGCCGACGCCATGGCCGGTCCCGTGGTCGAAATCGAGCCCCGCCTCCCAGAGCGGCCGGCGGGCCAGCGTGTCGAGCTGCGATCCGGTCGTGCCGCGCGGGAACATCGCGGTCGCGAGCGCGACATGCCCCTTAAGCACGCGCGTGAACCGGTCGCGATGCTCGGCGTCCGGCGTGCCGATGGCGATCGTGCGCGTGACGTCGGTCGTGCCGTCGAGATATTGCGCGCCGGAATCGACGAGGTAGAGCTCGCCCGGCAGCAGCCGCCGGTTGGTGGCGGGGCTCGACCGGTAATGCACGATCGCGCCGTTGGGGCCGGCACCGGAGATCGTGTCGAAGCTCGTGTCGCGGAAATGCGCGCCCGCGCGGCGGAAGGCGAGCAACCGGTCGGACACCGTCAACTCGTCGAGCGCCCCTTCATGGGCATGAGCGTCGAGCCAGCTGAAGAACCGGGCGAGCGCCACGCCGTCGCGCAGATGGGCGGCGCGGGCGCCGTCGAGTTCGCCGTCGTTCTTGCGCGCCTTGGGCAGCGCGCAGGGGTCCTGGCCGCGCCTGATCTGCGCCCCCGCCTGCGCGAGGCGCTCCTGCACCCAGACCGACCCGGTCGCGGCGTCGAGCTGCACGCTCGCCTTGCGCTGGCCAAGGGCATCGAGCGCCTGGGCGAAGGCCGCGGGCGGGCGCAGCCGCACCGGGTTGCCCAGCTGCGCGGCGAGGCCGGGAACCAGCTTCAGCGGCTCAACGAACCAGTCGACGTCGCCGCTCGACTCGAGGACCGCGAAGGACAGCGGCAGGGGCGTATGCGGAACGTCGGCACCGCGCACGTTGAGCAGCCAGGCGATCGAGGCCGGGTCCGAGATCACCGCGGCATCGACGCCCGCGCGCCCCAGAAGCTCGGCCACCTCCATGCGCTTGGCGGCGCTTGAGCGGCCCGCGAAGCGCTCGGGATGCGGCTGGATCGGCGCGATCGGCAGCGGCGGCTTGCGCGGCCAGACCGCGTCGATGGGGTCGTCCTCGAGCGCCACCAGCTCGGCGCCGGCACGCTCCACGCCCGCGCGCAGGCGGACCAGAGAGTCGGGCGTGTGCAGCCTTGCGTCGAAGCCGATCCGCGCTCCCCTGGGCGCGTTCGCGGCGAGCCAATCCCCGGGCGGCGCGTCGGTCAGATGGCAATAGGCGAACGCGTCGCCATCGACCTGGCTGCGGACCTGCAACGTGTAGCGGCCATCGACGAAGATCGCCGCCCGGTCGGCGAGCACGATGGCGAGCCCGGCCGAGCCCGTGAAGCCGGTCAGCCAGTACAGCCGCTCGGCGTAGGGGGCGACGTATTCGCCCTGATGCTCGTCGCCGCGCGGGCACAGGAAGCCCGCGAGACCGCGGCGGTCCAGTTCCGCGCGCAGCCTGGCGAGGCGGCCGGGATCCCAGCCGGACAAGCCATGATCTTTTGGCATGTCTGACACGATGCGCTGCTGCAACGCCGTCAAGCGCGCCATCTGATCCGCATCGGGTGCGGCACCGAGCAGGACCATCCACGCCTGGCCGTCCTCCGCGGGCGGGGCCGCCGCGACCCCCGCGAGCAGGGTCAGCAACCGCGCCCCCGGCATCGCGAGATTCATCGCCGTGGCGAGGGTTTGCGCGGCATCATGCAGGTCGGCGGGAAACTCGGTGGTCGGCGTTGGCTCGAGGGACATGGCAGACCCTGCTCCCGGTTCGATGATCACGGATGGTCGGACACCCTAGGCAAGCCCCGGGCGGGTCGCAACGCCGGATCGGCAACCATCGCCGGCGATGCCCCGGTTACGGTCTTGTTCCATGCGCAAAACGCAATGCTGCGCCGCAACATGATCTCTCCTGCTTTGCAGCAATCCGCCTATTTTCCGCGCATCGAAAGCAGGCGACGCTCCCTTTCCCCGGGGGCTTGGCGCCGCATCCAGGAGACGAACACCATGCACGCCTATCCCGAAACCGAGCTTCTGCGCCTCGCGCAGGTCCGCACCGACCGGCTGACGGCCCAGCGCTGGCTGGACCTCGCCGAGGCCAACCGACTCGCCACCAAGGCGCGCTCCGAGGCCATCCAGGCCGCGCTGCGTGCCGCCGGCCGCGCCCTCGCCCGCCTCGCCGGCCGCATCGCGGCGTGGCGTCGCCACCAGATCGCCGTCGCGGAGCTGCAGGCGCTCGACGCGCGCATGCTGGGCGATATCGGCATCAGCCGTGACGACATTCCGCGGGTCGCGGCAGGCCTTTGGATGCCGGAGACCCGCGAGACGCGGACCATGAGCACGCTCGCCATGCCGGGCAACGAGAACGCGCGCCAGGCGGCGGCCTGAGGCCACCCCCCTCCCCTCCCGGCTTCGGTCGACGCGGGCGCGCGGCGGCGGCTCCTTCCCCCAGGAGCCGCCGCTTTTCTTTTGGGGCTAGACGAGACCGGCGCCGCGGATCCGGCGGCGGAATTCGAGCGTATGCCAGCCGGTGATCGCCCGGCGCCCGGTGAAGGCGAGACGCTGACCGCAATAGGCGGCACGGATCTCGCGCTCCTGCGACGCCAGCAGACCGGAAAGGACCAGCGTCCCTCCCGGTGCCACAGCACGGGCCAGATCCGGCGCCAGGCGCATCAGCGGCCGCGCGAGGATGTTGGCCACCACGAAATCGAAGCCGCGGCGCTCCGGCAGCCGCGCGAACCCGTCGGACACGCAGACCCGGACCTGGGTGCCGACGGCGTTGAGGCGCAGATTCTCGGCGGCGACGCGGACCGAGTCGCGATCGATGTCCGCGGCGAGGACATGCGGCACCGCGGCGCGCGCGAGGCCGATCGCCAGGATCGCGGAGCCGCAACCAAGATCAAGCGCCCGGCGCGGTACGCGGCGCTTCGCCGCCGCCTCGATCGCCAGCAGACAGCCGCGCGTGGTCGCATGCTCGCCAGACCCGAACGCGATCCCTGCGTCGAGTTCGATCGGCCAGGATCCCGCGGGCGATGGTCCCTCGACATGGCTGCCGCGAACGTAGAAGCGGCCGATCGACAGGGGCGGAAAGCTGCGCTGGTTCTCCGCGACCCAGTCGATGTCCGGCACCGGCGACGCCACGACCAGCGGCGCATCGCGGCCGATCGACGCCGCCGCGTCGCGCAGCAGCGCCTCGATCTCCGGCGGCGCGGTCTCCGGCGCGAAGATGGCATCGACCTGCCAGGGGCCGCCCGGCGCGGTCTCGAAGGAGGCGATCGACTGGGCGACGGACTCCAGAGCGAGGCCGAAGGCGCGCTCCGCGATCGGGTCGACGACGAGACGGATCTGCCAGGGACGGGTCATCGGGAACTCATGCCTTGCGGACGAAGCTGTCCATAACCTTCTTGCGCCCGGTCGGGAACTCGACCTCGAGCTTTCCGGCCTCGAGCGAACGCACCGAACCGTAGCCGAATTTCTCGTGGAAGACCCGGTCGCCGACGGCGATGCCCGATGGCGCCACACGACGCGGCACGGAGAGCTCGGGCGCGGGCAGCGGCGGCGGCCGCCGGGGCAGCGGGGCCGGCGCGGCGACCCACTCGTTCGACTGGTCGTAGGACTCGCCGCGCGCGCGACGGCTGCCACCCGCCCAGAGCCCGGGCTGTGCGATGCGCTCGACATGGTCCTCGGGCAATTCGCCGACGAAGCGCGAGGGGATCGCCGACTGCCAGAGATTGTGGATCCGCCGGTTCGCCGCGAAGCTGACGAAAGCGCGCCGTCGCGCGCGGGTCAGACCGACATGGGCGAGGCGCCGCTCTTCCTCGAGCGCTTCCGCGCCCTTTTCGTCGAGCGCACGCGGATGCGGGAACAGGCCCTCCTCCCAGCCGGGCAGGAAGACAACATCGAATTCAAGTCCCTTGGCGCTGTGCAGCGTCATCAGGCTCACCATGTCGCCCGGCGCGGCCTCCGCGTTCTCCATCACGAGGCTGACATGCTCGAGAAAGCCCTGGAGGGTGTCGAACGCCTCGAGCGCCGAGACGAATTCCTTGAGGTTCTCCAGGCGTCCGGGCGCTTCGGGCGAACGGTCGTCGCGCCACATGCCGGTGTAGCCGGACTCGTCGAGCACCATCCCCATCACCTCGGCATGGGGAAGACGCGCGAGTTCGGCCCGCCACCGCCCGAGATCGTCGAGGAAGCGTCGCAGCCCGGCGCGCGCAGGCCCCTTGATCTCGTCGGTCTCGATCAGCCGCGCGGCGGCGTCGGCGAGGGCGATGCCCTCCGCTCGCGCGAGCCGGTGCAGGCCCTGGAGCGCCTTGTCGCCGATACCGCGGCGCGGCACGTTGACGACGCGTTCGAAGGCGAGGTCGTCGCTCGACTGGACCAGCAGGCGTGCATAGGCGATGGCGTCGCGGATCTCGGCGCGTTCGTAGAACCGCGCTCCGCCGACGACCCGATAGGGCAGACCCAGCGCGATGAAGCGCTCCTCGAACTCGCGGGTCTGGAAACCGGCGCGCACGAGCAATGCGATCTGGCCCAGCGCCTGGCCGCCACGCTGCAGCGCCTCGATCTCCTCGCCGATCCAGCGCGCCTCCTCCTCGCCGTCCCAAACGCCGCGCAGCTGCACCGGACGTCCGGGATCCGCGGCGGTCCACAAGGTCTTGCCGAGACGCGTGCGATTATGGGCGATCAGCGCGGCGGCACAGGCGAGGATATGGCCGCTCGAGCGGTAGTTCTGCTCCAGCCGGACCACCGTGGCGTCGGCGAAATCCTTCTCGAAACGCAGGATGTTGCCGACCTCGGCGCCACGCCATCCATAGACGCTCTGGTCGTCGTCGCCGACGCAGCAGAGGTTGCGGTTGCCCTGCGCGAGGAGGCGCAGCCAGAGATACTGCGCGACATTGGTGTCCTGGTACTCGTCGACCAGGATGTAGCGGAAACGGCGGTGATACTCGGCAAGGACCTCCGGACGCCCGGAGAACAGCGCCAGGCAATGCAGCATCAGGTCGCCGAAATCGCAGGCGTTCAGGACCCGCAGCCTCTCCTGGTACTGCGCGTAGAGCGCGACCGCGCGGCCGGCGGCCATCTCGCCGGCGGCATCCGACGGAACCTTGTCGGGCGTCAGCCCGCGATCCTTCCAGCGCTCGATGGTCGAGAGCACGGCGCGCGGCGGCCATTTCTTGTCGTCGATGCGCTCGGCGACCAGCAGCTGGCGGATCAGCCGGATCTGGTCGTCGGTGTCGAGAATCGTGAAATCCGGCCGCAGCCCCACGAGTTCGGCGTGGCGGCGCAGGATGCGCGCCGAGAGCGAATGGAAGGTCCCCAGCCACACGCCTTCGGAGGCGGGCCCGATCATCGCCGCGACGCGTTCCTTCATCTCGCGCGCCGCCTTGTTGGTGAAGGTCACGGCCAGGATCTGCGACGGAAAGGCGCGCCGCGTCGACAGGATATGGGCAAGCCGCGTCGTCAGCACCCGCGTCTTGCCGGTTCCGGCGCCGGCGAGGACGAGCAAGGGCCCGTCGATGTTCTCGACCGCCGCGCGCTGCTGCGGGTTGAGGCGGTCGAGATAGTCTGGCGGCGCGTCTGCGGTCCCGGTCATGGCCGGGGTGGGTACACAAAGCGCATGGCCGCCGCAATGCCGACGGATGCGCGCACGCCATGGATCGCGCGCGCCGACGCCCTATAGTCGGATGGGAGGCCGCGAACGACGCCCCTGATGCGGCCGCACCGGAGTGCCCGAGCCATGATGCGTCTCGCCCTCGCCCTGCTCGCCCTCGCGGCCCTGCTGATCCGCCAGCCCGATGCGATGGCCGCCTCGCCCGAGGTGATCGCCCAACGCCTCCAATCGGTGGTTGCCCTGCGCATCGCCGTGCCGCCGGACGCGCGCACGGCCGCATCGCTCGGACAGGCACGGACCGGAAGCGGCGTCCTGATCGATCAATCCGGCCTGATCCTCACGATCGGCTACCTGATGGTCGAGGCCGAGAGCGCGCAGGCCGTGCTCTCGGACGGACGGGTGGTCGCCGCGCAGATCGTCGGCTACGACCATGAGAGCGGCTTCGGGCTCCTGCGGACGATCGAACCGCCCCGTCGTCCCGCGGCGCCGCTGGGACGCGCCGCCGACCTCAAGGACGGCGCCACGGTCCTCGCCGTCGCGGGCGGCGGCCGCGACGGCGCCTTGCCGGCCCGCGTCGTCTCGCGACGGGTCTTCGCCGGCGGCTGGGAGTACATGCTGGACGACGCGATCTTCACCGCGCCCCCGCATCCCGCCTGGAGCGGCGCGGCGCTGTTCGACGGCGACGCGCGGTTGGTCGGCATCGGCTCGCTGGTGGTCGGTGACGCCGCCGGATCGGGCATCGGCCTGCCCGGCAACATGTTCGTGCCCATCGACCTGCTGCCGCCGATCCTGGCCGACATGATCGCCGACGGCGCACCCGCAGGCCCGCGCCGCCCCTGGCTCGGCATCAGCTTCGAGGAAGTGCGCGGGCGCCTCTTCGTCGGCCGGGTCACGCCGGACGGACCGGCCGCGCGGGCCGGTCTGCGCGGCGGCGAACTGATCGCCGGCATCGATGGCGCGATGCCGCGCGACCTCGCGGATTTCTACCGCCGCCTCTGGGCGGCCGGCGACGCCGGCGCGGTCGTTCGCCTCACCCTCCTCGACGCCGGCGGCATGCGCGATGCCGCGGTGACCAGCGCCGACCGCCACAGCCACCTCCGCCTGCGCCGCAGCTACTGAAGGCGGCAGGATCGGCGCGCGGGGCGAAGCGACGACGGTCGCCATGACGCACCGTCCTGCCAGCCGCGTCGCCGCGCGGACGGGAGGACGATCGCTGGGGGCGCAACGCGACGGGCGGCGGGACCAGCGCAAGGAACAGGGCGGCGGCGGAGGGCTCGGTTGCACAGGGGCCGGGGTTGCGTCAGTGTCGCGGCGTGTCGGGAATGATCCGGTTGCTCGAGGCCTTGGGGCGGCGCGCGGCGCCTGTGCTCGCGGTCTCGCTTTTCATTGGCCTGCTTCTGCCCGATCTCGCCGCGGCGCTGCGCCCGCTGGTGGCGCCGGCGATCGTCGGGCTCATGGTCTGCAATGTCATGCGCATCGACTGGCGGCGTATTGCCGCGGTCCTGGCGCAGCCACGCCGCGCGATCGCGGCGCTGCTGTGGATCATGCTCGGTGCGCCGCTTCTGACGGCCGGTCTGCTCGCACCGCTGCCGCTGCCGCAGCCGCTCAAGGAGGCCGTGCTGTTGACCGTGTCGTCGCCGGTCCTGACGGCGGTGCCGACCTTCGTGCTGATGATGGGGCTGGACGGGGCCCTCGCGCTCTTCGCCGTGATCGCCTCGAGCCTGCTGCAGCCGCTCGTCCAACCGCCGGTGGTCTACTGGCTGCTCGGGCTGGAACTCGATCTGCCGCTGGGCCAGTTGATGCTGCGCCTCGCGGTCTTCATCCTGGCCGGCTTCGCGATCGGTGCGGGGCTGCGGCGGGCGATCGGCGCGGCACGCGTCGCGGCCCATGAGAAGGCGATCGGCGGGGCCGCCGTGGCGCTGCTGATCGTGTTCGGGATCGGCGTCATGGACGGGACGACGGCGCTGATCCTGTCGGATCCCGGGCTGGTGCTGCTCTATCTCGCCGCAGGCTTCGCGACCAATCTCGTGCTCCAGGTGGCCGGAATCCTCGTGTTCTGGCTCATGGCCCGCGATGCCGGGCTGACCGTGGCGCTGGTCGGCGGCTGCCGCAACCTCGCCAATCTCGTCGCGGTCCTGGGCCCCGCCGCCAGCCCCGAACTCGCGCTCTTCCTCGCGGTCGGCCAGTTCCCGCTCTACTTCGTGCCAGCCATCTGCGGACCCGCCTATCGCCGGCTCAGGGGCTTAAGCCGACATTAACCGGAAGCTGCGAGTCTCCGCGGCGGAGAATTCCGATGACCTACGCCCTCGCACTCTACCAGTCACTGGAGCGCAGCGACCCGGCAGCGGCGATGACCAAGTTCCGGTCGTCGGCAACGGTGGAGCGCGACGTCAAGGCGTTCAAGGAACAGCTGGCGAGCGTCAAGACCACCGAGGAGCTGTTCAAGAACCGGCGCCTGATGGGCTTCGTGCTCACCGCCTACGGCCTGGAGACCGAGCTCAACTACATGGGCCGGATCAAGGGCGTGCTGATGTCGGACCTGTCGAAGCCGACCTCGGTCGCCAACATCCTCAAGGATCGCCGCTACCGCGAGATCGCGGGCGATCTCCAGATGTTGAAGACCGGGCTGGATCTGCTCAAGAACCCGGCCACGACCGAAAAGGTCGTCGATCGCTATGTCGCGGCGCAGTACGAATTGTCGATCGCCAAGGAGAACCCGGCCCTGCGCGAGGCGCGGTACTTCGCCAAGAACATCGGCAAGGTCAGCAACGTCTACGAGATCCTCGGTGACAACGTGCTGCGCAAGGTGGTGACCAGCGCGCTCGGCCTGCCCGACCAGATCGCGATCCAGCCGGTCGAGACCCAGGCCGAACTGATCAAGCGGCGCCTCGACATCACACAGTTCAAGACCGCGAGCGCCAACGCCGCCAGCGACGTGCGCGCCAACGCGCAGACCGATGTGACCGGCCTCGATTCGGCACGCACCGCGCTGCTCAAGGGCGTCGCGCAGACCAACGAACTCGTCAGCCGGATCCGGTCGACGATCACCGGCTATGACGGGCTCGCCGCGCTTCAGGACCCCGCCGGTGTGAACGCCGCGACCGTCGCCGTGCATACCGCCGCCGTTCCCGAGCTGGTCAAGATGGAAGGCGCCGGCGTCGCCGCGGAAGCCTCGATCGGGCGCATCGCCGACGACATCAACCGGCTCTCGACGTTGCGGCGCCTCGCCAGCGATCCTGCGAACGATGCCGATTTCGCCGCCTACAAGACAGAGTTCGCCGTCATCGCGGCGCGCATCCAGACCGAGGTCGAAAGCGGCGCGGATTACCGCTTCGAGGGTCAGGACTACAACCTCCTGGACGGATCGCTGAGCGGAGATCTGACGGCCACGATCACCACCGGCGGCACCACGGTGACGCTGCGGCGACAGGACATGACGGCCTTCCTGGCCGAGGTCTCGAGCGCCGCCGCGGCCTTCGCGTCGGCCCAGAGCGCGAGCGACACGGACCAGCTGAGCACGGCCAACGCGGCGATCTCGCGCAGCGGGCCGATGCTCGGCACCGTGCGCGATGCCGTGCTCGCCGACCGTACCGCCAACCAGGCGAAGATCGATGCCGTACCGGATTTCACCGCCGCCATCGACACGACCGCGGTCCAGCGCGGGCGCACCAGCCTTGCCGACGCGGACACGCGCATGAAGGACATCGCCGCGAAGCTCACCGAACTCCGCAGCGTCGCGACGGAATCCGCGAACCGCGACAACGGCGCCGACCGCGCCGATCTCAACGACCGCGCGGCGACCCTGATCGCGGCGATCACTACGCTGGCCAACACGCCGGCGAGCGGCGCGGACAATCTGCTCGGCGACGCCGACACGACCTATGCGCTGACGACCGGCCGGACGATCACGGCGCGGGGCATCGGCCTCGTCGCGAAGCTGGACGCCGAGCTCGGCTCCGGCAACGTCAACAACAAGAACACGGCTGCGGCCTTGCGCGACGCCATCGACGCGACGCTGATGCCGGCCGTGGTCGATGGCCGCGAGACGGTCGCCGTCGATCGCAAGGTGTTCAACCTGGCCGCGACCGTCCTCGACGCGCGCGGCAAGATCGACGAGCGCGTGCGCAACCTCGCGAACGAGCTGCCGGGCATCATCTCGCGCGCGGCCTCCGGCACGACCAACCTCCTCAACTCGACCCAGAAGACCATCACGGTGCAGCTCAAGAGCGCCATCGGATCGCTGACCGTCGATCCGGAGATCACGCTGCGCGCCGACCTCACGGCCAAGCTCACGGCAGCGGCGGGCCAGTTGCCCGGCAACCTCTCCGGCGCCGGCGGCGCCTATGCGCTCCTGGGCGAGGCCGCGTCGATCGCCGAAGCTGCGAACGCGCGGCTGACGACCCTGCGCGGACGGGCCGATTCGATGCTGTTCGGCGCGCGGCAACGCCTGACGCAGGCGCCCGCCACGCCGGCCACCACCACCACCGCGCCGACGGAATACACCAAGCGCTTCGTCCAGAGGTATCTGGCGCTCAGCGACATGAAGGCGGTCAGCGGCGGCGGCGCGACGCCGACCGGTCCGGGAGCGGCCATGCTGGGCCTGTTCGCCTGACGGCGTCGCCGATCCGCGATGGACGCGCTTCGCGCGTCCGTCGTAGGAATCGGACATTCCGCTCCCAAGTCGCCGAGGACCACAGCGATGCCAGTTTCCTGCGTCGGACGCCCCAAGACCGAGCTCGACACGCCCGTCCTTCTTGTCGATCTCGACATCATGGAGCGCAACATCGCGACCATCGCCGGGGCGTGCCGGGCGGCGGGCGTGGCGTGGCGTCCGCATTTCAAGGGCATCAAGGTGCCCGCGATCTCGCTGCGGGCGATCGCCGCGGGTGCGATCGGCATCACCTGCGCCAAGCTGGGCGAGGCCGAGGTCGCCGCCGCCGCGGGCATCCGCGACATCCTGATCGCGAACCAGATCGTGACGCCGCGCAAGATCGCACGCCTCGTCCATCTGCGTCGGTCGGCGGACGTGATGGTCGCCGTCGACGACGCCGGGAACGTCGCCGCGCTCGGTGCGGCCGCGGCCGCCGCCGGCGTGCGCCTGCGCGTCCTGATCGAGGTCGATGTCGGCATGCACCGCGCCGGCGTCCTGCCGGGCGCCGCGACGGTCGACCTCGCGCGCCGCATCACGGCCACCGACGGTCTGGTCTTCGCCGGGATCATGGGCTGGGAAGCACAGGCGGTCGGCATCGCCGACCCCGCCGATAAGCAGCGCGTCGTCGTCGCCGCCATCGCCCAGCTCGCCGCCAGCGCGCGCGCCTGCGCGGATGCCGGCCTGCCCTGCGGGATCGTCAGCTGCGGCGGCACCGGAACGATCAAGTACACGATGCACCAGCCGGGCGTGACCGAGATCCAGGCCGGCGGCGGCATGTTCAGCGACATGCGCTACACGACGTCGATGCACGCGGATCTCGAGCCGGCACTGACCATCCTCGCCACGGTCACCAGCCGGCCGACACCGACCCGCATCATCTGCGATGCGGGGCGCAAGACCATGTCCGCGGACGGCATCGACCCCAAGCCGCTCGGTCTCGGCAAGATCGTCAGGATCGGCTTCTCGGCCGAACACGCCACGATCGAACTCGAGGCGCCCTCGGCAAGCCCCGCGATCGGCGACACGATCGAGTTCATCGCCGGCTACGGCGACACGACGGTCCATCTCCACGACACGCTGCACGGCGTGCGCGGCGGCATCGTCGAGGCCGAATGGCCGGTGCTGGCGCGCGGCAAGCTCGCCTGATCTGCCGCGCCGGCGGTCAGACCAGACCCGCCGGCAGGCTTCCCGCGCCAAGCGGCCGCGCCGCCTCCGGCAGGTCGCAGCGCAGGAACCGGCCGTGGCCCTTGCGATCCTGCGGCTGGCCGTCGCGCACGACGATCTCGCCGCGCGACAGCACATGGACGGGCCATCCCTTGACCGCGATGCCCTCATAGGGCGTGTAGTCGACGTCATGATGCAGGTCGGCATTGCGGATGACGCGTTCGCGGCCGGGATCCCAGAGCGCGAGGTCCGCGTCGGCACCGATCGCGACCGTGCCCTTGCGCCCGGACAGGCCGTAGATCCGCGCCGGGTTCGTCGCGGTCAGGGCGACGAATTGCTGGAGCGTGATCCGGCCCTTGGACACGCCGTCGAACAGCAACGGCATGCGCGTCTCGATGCCGGGCACGCCGTTGGGGATTTTCCAGAAGGGCGCGTTCGGGCCGGCCACCATCTTGCCGCGACTGTCTTCGTAGCGGTACGGGCTGTGGTCGGAGGAGAAGACCTGGAAGACGCCGGTGGTCAGCGCGTCCCAAATCGCGGTCTGGTTGCCGCGCTCGCGCGGCGGCGGCGAGCACACGGCCATCGCGCCGCGGAAGCCGGCGACCGCGAGGTCGTCCTCGGCCAGGAAGAGATATTGCGGGCAGGTCTCGGCATAGACCCTGAGGCCGCGCGCCTGGGCGCGGCGGATCTCATCGACCGCCTCGCGTCCCGAGACATGGACGAGCAGCATCGGCACGTCGAGCAGTTCGGCGAGCGAGACGGCGCGATGTGTCGCTTCGCGCTCCACCGGTCCGGGGCGCGACGCGCAATGGAAGCGCGGCGCCGATTTTCCCGCCGCAGCGAGCCGCGCGGTCAGCCAGGAGATGCAATCCGCGTTCTCGGCATGGATCATGGTCATCGCGCCCTCGCGTCGGGCAAAGGCGAGAACGTCCAGCATCTGCCGGTCGTCCAGCTTCAGGTCGTCGTAGGTCATGTAGACCTTGAACGACGTGTAGCCGTCGCGGATCAACGCCGGCAGATCCTGTCCGAGGATCTGGGCCGTGGGATCGGCGATGATGAGATGGATGGCGAAATCGATCAGCGCCTTGCCATCGGCGCGGCGGCGATAGGCGTCGGCGGATTCGCGGAGGCTCTGCCCGGCGGTCTGGAGGGCGAAGGGCATGATCGTGGTCGTGCCGCCGCAGGCCGCCGCGCGGGTGCCGCTCTCGAAATCGTCGGCGGTCATGGACCCGTCGGTGCCCGGCTGCTCGATATGCACATGGCTGTCGATGCCGCCGGGAAGCACCAGCAAGCCGTCGGCGTCGATCATCCGCGGCGCCGTCAGCGTGTCGGCGATGGCGACGATGCGGCCGCCGCGAATGCCGATATCCGCGCGATAGGTATCGGCGGCGGTAGCGATCGTGCCGCCACGCACGACGAGATCGAACTCCATCCGGTCCCTCCATCCGCGCCCTGGCGCGCGGCACCAGTCATAGCATTCATGGCACCCGCCCGTCCGTTCCGCTGTCGCGCCCGGCCGCCGCGCGTTCGGTGATCAGGTCGCGCGCCCGCGCCCGCAGCGCCGCGCCGGTGAGACCGCGTGGCAGGCGCGAATCGTAGAGCAGCGCCAGAAACATCAGATCATGCGGGGTCAACTCGGTGCGGCGGCGCATCGGCTGGTCGTCGAACAGCGTGAGGTCGGACCCGCGCACGTCGTTGCGCAGCCCCAGCGACTGGACGATTTCCTCGTGCAGGCAGCGACGCCGTGCCCAGTCCGGCAAGTCGGTGCGTAGGACGACGATCGCGTAGCGGAAGACATGCCCGGCCGTGTCGATCCCGAAATGGGCGAAGCACGGGACGCTGCCCGCGTCGATGCCGGACAACAACCGCGGCGCCACCTGAAGCGAGCGGCCGATCTGCGCCGCGCCATGATGATCCGTGAACAGGACGATCATATGGGCCCGCCAGAGGAAGAAACGCGTCCCCTGGCCAAGCATCACGACCGGCTTGAACCCCTGGCCGACCAGGCCGACATGCAGGCGCATCAGCGCATCGGGCGCCCGCAGATCGACCGCCAGCTGTCCCGGCGGCGTAGCGTCGCGCGGCCCGGCAAGCGGCTCGACCGCGCGCATCGTCATGCCGGTCGCGGCCGCGAGCACGGGCAGCAGCGCGTCGAGCGCGGCGCGCTGATCGTCGAGCGGCCTGCCGACGACCCCGATTTCGAGTTCACGTTCATCCCAGCGCGCGAGCCCGGGAACGGGGGCTCCGTACTCGTTGCCATCGACGATCTTCGCGAAGAGTTCGGCGAGCGTCGCGGGATCCGGTCCTGACGCACCGGCGTCCCGGGCCGGCGACACCCCCGGCGCGGCGACCAATGCGAGGCCGAGCACGAGCGCGAGCCATCTGCCCGACCAGCGACCACGCCGGCGCGGCACGGGCGGACGGCACCAGGGCCGCCCGCCCTCCAGGACCGCGCGCGCGGAGATCGGATCCGCGCGACCGGTCACGGCGCGCCGATGGCGCCGAGGCCGAGCCGGTCGGCCTCGGCGGCGTTGTCGAGGGTCTGGCAGGCCGGGCTGTTCTTGAACGCATCGACCGCCGCGTTGCCGGCAGTCAGGGTCGCATGCACCCCGAGTTCAGCCAGCATGATCTGAGGCGAGATCCCCCGGATCACGCCGGTCAGGACATGGCCAGTGAAGTATTCGGGATCGAGTGCCCGCAAGACGCCGCCGACGACGTCGCTGAAGCACTGACCCTGGGCATGACCGTTCGACATCGGGTCGACCAGCGGATCGCTTCGCCCGCTGTCATGCGACACGGCGACGGCGGCGGCGGTCTCGGCCTGCAGCACCTGGGCGTGCCCGTCCTGGACATCACCCCAGCCCTGCACGCCGGAGACTTGTGCCACCGCGCCCTGCACCTCGAAGCCGTGCGCGCCGGGAGCGGAGGCGTCGGCGAGAAGGCCGCCGAAACCGATCCCGCCGAAGCCGATCCCGCCCTGGCCACCCCCGTCGAAGCCACCGCCATCGAAACCGCCGCCATCGAAGCCATGGCCGTGATCGCTGGGCGCGGAACGCATCCGCGCGGTCGCGACATGATTGAGCATGCTCTGTCTCCCTTTCGTTGGTTGCGAGAGGAAGCCTAGTCCGCGGCCGCAGCGCACACCGAGTGCGCATCCGGCGTCGGTCGTCGGCATTACACCGCACGCACCCTGGACCGCGCCGCGACGGTTGAAACCCGGTCGCCCGCGCGGCAAGCTTGCGCCTTCGACGTGCGCCGTCCTGGCGCCGTCCAACGCTTCCAGGGAGCCCCGCCCATGCGTCGCAGGATTTTCACCCTTTCCGCCGTGGCCGGCGCGCTCATGCTGGCCGCCTCTCCCGCCTCCGCCGAACCGGCGAAGGTGATGATCCCCGCCGGGGCCGGCGGCGGCTGGGACGGCACCGGCCGTCTCGTCTTCGACGTGCTCGCGCGGACCGGCAACCTCGCCGAGGGCGCGACCTTCACCAACAAGGGCGGTGCCGCCGGAACGCTCGGCCTCGCCGATTTCATGCGCACCAAGGGCCAGGACAATTCGGTGATGATCACGGGCGTGATCATGGTCGGCGGCATCATCGCGAACAAATCGCCGGTGACGTTGGACACCGTGGCGCCGCTCGCGCGCCTAACCTTCGAGTTCATTGCCATCGCCGTGCCGGTCGACAGCCCGATCAAGTCCGCCAAGGACTTCATGGAGGCGTTCAAGAAGGATCCCGGCGGCTTCGCCGTTGCCGGCGGATCGGCCGGCGGCGTCGACCATGCGACGCTGGCCCTGCTCGCCCGCATCGCGGGCGTGCCGACCGACAAGATGAACTATGTCCCGACCGCCTCGGGCGCCGAGGTCGCGACGCTGGTCGCCGGCGGCAAGGTCAAGGCCGCGATCTCCGGCATCTCCGAATTGCAGACCCAGGTCGACGCCAAGCGCGTGCGCTTCGTCGCCGTCACCAGCCCGACCGGATCCAACGGCACGCAATCGCTCAAGGAGCAGGGCATCGACCTGGAGATCGGCAACTGGCGCGGCATCGTCGGCGCGCCCGACATGTCGGCCGCGGGGCGCGCGAAATGGATCGAGCGCCTCGACCGCATGAGCAAGACCAAGGAGTGGAAGGACGCGCTCGACAAGGCCGGCCTCGAGGACGCCTATCTCTCCGGCGCGCCCTTCGCGAAGTTCCTCGACGACGAGAAGGCTCGCTGGGCGGTCGTCCTCAAGGACGTCGGCATCGCCAAGTAAGTCCGCGGACCAGACCGGGAGGCGGCACGCCGCCTCCCGCATGTCCCTCGCGTGATGCCCCTCGATCACGATCAGACGACACCCGGTCCCCGCCCCTGGTGGCTCGGCGGAGCCGTCGTCGCCGTCGGTGCCCTGTGGCTCTATGGCGCCGTGCAACTGCCGATCGTCGCGACGCATGCGCGGATCGGCCCGGGCATGTTCGTCGCCATCGTCGGCGGTGCGCTCGTCCTGCTCGGACTTGCCTTGACGGCGCAGATCGCGCGCGGCACGCGCTTCGAGCCCCAGGATGCCGAAGACGCCGTCGCCGGTCAGGCGCCGTCCCGCAAGGCGCTGCTGACGGCGCTGCTCGGCGCCGCCCTGCCGCTCTACACGATGGAGCGCTTCGGCTTCGTGGTCAGCGCGGCGCTGGTCTTCGCCCTGACCGCGCGCGCCTTCGGCGCCCGCAAGCCCGTCCTGGGCCTCGCGATCGGGGCCGCGCTCGGGGCAGCGACCTGGTTCGGCTTCTCCGCGCTCGGCGTCCAGCTCGGCACCGCCTGGCGCCTGCCCTCGCTCGCGGCCTTGCTGCCGCATCTCTGACCGGAGCCGCAATGGACGCCTTCCAATCGCTGCTCCAGGGCTTCGCGATCGCGCTGCAGCCCATCAATCTGCTCATGGCGCTCATCGGCAGCGCGCTCGGCACGGCGATCGGCGTGCTGCCGGGGATCGGCCCGGCGCTGACCATCGCGCTGCTGCTGCCGGTGACGGTCAAGCTGGCGCCGGAAGCCGCCTTCATCATGTTCGCCGGGATCCTCTACGGCGCCATGTATGGCGGCTCGACCACGTCGATCCTGATCAACGCGCCGGGCGAGTCGGGGTCGATGATGACGGCGATCGAAGGCAACCGCATGGCCAAGCGGGGACGTGGCGCCGCCGCCCTCGCCACCGCGGCGATCGGGTCCTTCGTCGCCGGCACGATCGGCACGGTCGGCCTGTCCTTCCTCGCACCGGCGATCGCCGAACTGGCCTATATCTTCGGCCCCGAGGATTATTTCGCGCTGATCGTCCTCGCCTTCACCTCGGTCGCGGTCGTGATGGGAAGCTCGCGGGTTCGCGGCTTCGTCGCCCTGTTCCTTGGCCTCGCTCTCGGCGTCGTCGGCATCGACGGGCAGACCGGACAGGCGCGGATGATCTTCGGCAATCCCGAACTGCTCGACGGCATCCAGCTGACGATCGTGCTCGTGTCGCTCTTCGCGGTCGGGGAGTGCTTCTACGTGGCCAGTCGCTACGCCAACGCGCCGCCGGCGGTGAACCCCCTGGCCGGCGGGGCCTGGATGACGCGCGAGGATTGGCGGCGCTCGTGGAAGCCCTGGCTGCGGGGTACCGCGATCGGGTTCCCGATCGGCGCGCTGCCGGCGGGCGGATCGGAGATCCCGACCTTCCTGTCCTACATGCTGGAGCGTCGGCTCTCCCCGCGCCCCGAGGAGTTCGGCAACGGCGCCATCGAAGGCGTCGCCGGCCCCGAGGCCGCGAACAACGCCGCCGCCGCCGGGATCCTCGTGCCCCTGCTGACGCTCGGCCTGCCGACCTCCGCGACCGCCGCCGTGCTGCTCGCGGCGTTCCAGAACTACGGCATCCAGCCGGGACCGCAGCTCTTCGCCAACAACGCGGCGCTTGTCTGGGGCCTGATCGCGTCGCTCTATGTCGGCAATCTGATGCTGCTCATCCTGAACCTTCCCCTCGCCGGGCTATGGGTGCGGCTGCTGCTGGTGCCGCGCCCGTATCTCTATGCGGGGATCATGGTCTTCGCGCTGGTCGGCGTGTGGGGCATCTCGACCTCCTGGGCCGACCTGCTGATCATGCTGGCCATCGGGCTCATGGGCTACGCGATGCGCGTCTACGATTTTCCGATCGCTCCCGTCGTGATCGGGCTCATCCTCGGGCCGATGGCGGAGACGCAGCTTCGGCGCGCGCTCTCGATCAGCCAGGGCGACCCGATGGCGCTGGTCGGTACGCCGATCGCCGCGGGGCTCATGCTGCTCGCGCTCGCCACCCTGTTCCTGCCGGCGCTGCTGCGGCGTCTCGGCGCGAAGTGATGCGTTCCGCCACTGGGAGATCCTGATGCCCTATCTCGTCGCTGAAGACGGCGACGCCCGTCCCGCGGGCGTGCGTTTCCGCGAACTGCTTGCACGCCCCGGCATCGTCCGGATCCCGGGGGCGTATAACGGCCTCGCCGCGCTGCAGGCGCGGGCGGCCGGGTTCGAGGCGCTCTACCTCTCCGGCGCGGCGATGACGGCGTCGATGGGGATCCCCGATCTCGGCATCATCACGATCGACGAGGTCTGCTTCTTCATCCGCCAGGTCGCACGCGCAAGCACGCTGCCCGTACTCGTCGATGGCGACACCGGCTATGGCGAGGCGCTCAACGCGATGCACATGGTACGCGCCTTCGAGGAGGCCGGCGCCGGGGCGGTCCATCTGGAAGATCAGCTGCTGCCCAAGAAATGCGGGCATCTCAACGACAAGAAGCTGGCCAGCCCGAGCGACATGGCGGCCAAGATCGCAGCGGCGCGACGCGCGCGCCGACATCTCTACATCATCGCGCGCACCGACGCCGCGGCGAGCGAAGGGATGGACGGCGCGGTCGCGCGCGCGCGGCTCTATCTGGAAGCCGGCGCCGACGCGATCTTCCCCGAAGCGCTCCATGACGCCGAGATGTTCCGGACCTTCGCGTCCCGGATCGACGCTCCCCTGCTCGCCAACATGACCGAGTTCGGCCGCACGCCCTATTTCACCGCCGACGAATTCGCGGCGATGGGCTACCGCATGGTGATCTGGCCGGTCAGCGCGCTGCGCATGGCCGCCCGGGCGCAGGAAGAACTCTACGCCGCGATCGCCCGCGACGGCGGCGCGCAGGCGATGTTGCCGCGGATGCAGACCCGCAAGGAGCTCTACGCGACGCTCGGCTACCACGACTACGAGGCGCTCGATGCCTCGATCGTGCGCACGGTCACCCCCGAGGGGCCACCTCCACGGGAATGACGCCACCCAAGGCGCGGCACGAGGCTGGCGCCATCCGCATCCCGCGCTCTAAGCTTGGCGCCGCGCGCTTCTCGCGATCAGGACCGACGCTATCCTTCCGTTCACGTCCCGCGGCATCGCCGCGGAATTCCTCGCCCGGGCGCGCAGCCGCTGGGCGGCCTGGAGCGAGAACACCCGCGCCACGCTGCTGATCCTGCTGTCCTTCTGGTTCTTCACCTGCGAGACCATCGGGACGCGGATGATCGGCGACGAACTGCCGATCATCCAGTTGGTGTTCATCCGCAGCGTCGCGCAGCTTGCGATCCTGCTGCCCTTCGTGCTGCGCGCGGGATCCGCGGCGCTGCGCACCAGCCATTTCCCGCTCCACGCGCTGCGCGGCGGCCTGACCGTGGTCGGGCTTTACGCCTATTTCTACAGCTACGCTCATCTGCCGATGGCCAGCGCCGTCTCCATCAGCTTTGCCCGCAACCTGTTCATCGTCGCCTTCGCGGCCATGGTGCTCGGCGAGATCGTGCGCTGGCGGCGCTGGACCGCGACGCTCGTCGGGCTGCTCGGCGTCGTCGTGGTCATGCGCCCGGGCATCGGCGAATTCAGCCCCGCCTACGCCGTCGCCGTCTTCGGCGCGGCGACCGGCGCGGCGATCACGCTGACCACACGCGCCCTCGCGACCCGCGAGGCGCCGGTCCAGATCATGGCCTATATCGCCATCATCACCACGCTGGGTAGCCTGGTGCCGGGGCTCCTCGCCTGGCAGACGCCGACCCCGACGCAGGCTCTCTGGCTGCTGGTGATCGGCGTCTTCGGCCCGGCTGGCCAGTACCTCGCCATCCGCGCCTTCCGCCTCGGCGAGGCGTCCGCTCTCGCACCGGTCGACTATGCGCGGCTGCTCTACGCGGTCGCCGCAGGGTACCTGATCTTCGCGGAGTTGCCGGATCGCTACACGGTCGCCGGGGCCGGCATCATCGTCGCCAGCACGCTCTACATCACGCTGCGCGAGGCCCAGCTCGCGCGGCGCCAGCGCGGCTCCTGACGCCGCAGCCTGTCATGTCGCGCGCCCGGCGAGCGCCTTGCGCAGCCCCTCGCCCAGACGGCTCACACCCAGAACGGTCACGAACAGCGCCACGCCAGGAGCGACGACGACATGGGGCGCCGTGCGCAGGACGCTGCGCCCCTCCGCGATCATCGCGCCCCAGCTCGCGCGATTGGGATCGGACAGGCCGAGAAAGGCGAGTGCCGATTCAGACAGGATCGCACCCGCCACGATCACCGCGGCGAGCGCGATGGCGGGTGCCAGCGCGTTGGGCAGCACGACGCGGAAGGCGATCGCCAGGGGCGGACGCCCGACCAGCCGCGACGCCTCGACGAAGGCGCGCCCGCGCAGGCTCATCACCTCGGCGCGGACCATGCGCGCGGTCGCGGTCCAGCTGCCCGCCGACAGCGCGACCACGACGCCGGCCGGCGACGGACCGATGACGCTGACCAGCGCGAGCGCGAGCAGGAAGGACGGAACCGTCTGCGCCGCGTCGGCGACGCGCATCAGCATCTCGTCCACGATACCGCCGAGATAGCCCGCCACCGCGCCGCAGGCCGCACCGACGCACAGCGCCGTCACGGCGACGGCGAGCCCGGTGACAAGGCTTGCCTGCGCGCCATGGACGAGCCCGGCGGCGATGCTGCGGCCGAGCCGGTCGGTGCCCAGCGGCAAGGCCGGATCCACGAGGGGCGCCAAGAGCGGTCGACCGACCATTGCCAGCGGATCGCCTGGCGCGAGCAGGGGCGCGGCGAGCGCCAACGCCGCCGCCAGGAGCAGCATCGCAGCCCCGAAGCCCCCTTCCGGGCGCCGCAGCGTCGCGCCGACGATGCCGTCAGCCATCCGCCGCCCCGATCCGCGGATCGAGCCGCGCCAGCGCGAGATCGACGAGCATGTTCGACAGCAGGACCACGAGCGTCGCCGTCAGCAGGACACCGACCAGCAGCAGCGGATCGCGACCGATCACCGCCTCGTAGGCGAGACGCCCCATGCCGGGAACCGCGAAGACGGTCTCGACGACGACGCTGCCGCCGACCAGCGTACCGACATGCTGGCCGAACAGGACGACAACCGGGATCAGCGCCGGGCGCGCCACCGCGCGCCACACGACGTCGCGGCGACGGATGCCGCGGGCATGGGCGGCGCGGACATGATCGGCCCGCCACGCCTCCGCCATTCCGGCCCGCAGCGTGCGCATGAACATCGCGACATAGCCGATGCCGAGCGCCAGGGCCGGCAGGACGAGATGGCGCAGCGTGTCGAGCACCGGCCCGCCGGCCGGCGGTCCGCCGATCGTCCGGATGCCGCCGATCGGAAACCAGCCGAGGCCGACGACGAAGATCAGGATCAGCATGAGGGCGAGCCAGAAATTCGGTACGGCCAGCATCGCCAGCGCCGCCGTCGTCAGGACCGCGTCGCGGACCCCGCCCGGACGCGCGCCGGCGAGCAGGCCGAGCAGGCCCCCGAGACCCGCCGCCACCAGCGCGGTCGCCGCCATCAGCAGCAGCGTGTTGGGCAGGCGCTCGCCGATCACCGCTGCGACTGGCCGACCGAACAGGACCGACACGCCGAGATCGAGGCGAAGCAGGTTGCCGAGAAAGGCCGCGAGACGCGCGGGCCAGGACGCGGAAAGGCCGAAGCGCTCGCGCAACTCCGCGGCGAAGCCCGCATCGCCGCCGGTCTGCGCGAGATAGGCGTCGACCGCGTCGCCGGGCGCGGCCGAGAGCAGGGCGAAGGCGGCGAACGCGACGACCAGCATCGTGGGCAGGGCCGCGACGCAGCGGCCAAGGACGATCCGCGCGCCGCGCGTCACGCCCGGTCCCGCGCCTCAGGCGTCGAACCAGACATCCGACCAGTGCGAGGTGGCCCAGCGCGGATTGCCGGCGACGTTGCGGACGCCGCGGCGCGCGACCGTGAGGAAGGAGAATTCCGCGACGTGGATGAGCGGCAGATCCGCCACCGCGCGGCGTTGGAACGCGCGATAGAGGTCCACGCGCTCCAGTTCGTCGACGCTGCGCGCCGCCTTCGCGACGATCGCGTCCATCCGGGGATCGGCATAGCCGTACTGGTTGGAGAACGGCACGCCCGCCGGCAGACCACCCTGGTAGAGGATCGTCGTCGAGATCGCGGGGTCGTTGCGATACACCGGCGAGCCGATCGCGAGGTCGAAATCATGCGTCGTGTAGACGGCACGCGTATGGGCCGCGCTGTCGTTGGCCACGATCTGCGCATCGATGCCGATGGCGCGCAGCGCCTGGCGCAGATAATCGCCCATCTGGCGCGTCTGCTCGAACCAGGGCGCGGGC
>CAIOSQ010000057.1 GCA_903860935.1 uncultured Rhodospirillales bacterium
GCGCGACCGGTGCCGGCGCGGCGCGGTCGATCCCCGCCGCACGCGGCCGCCGGATCGGCAGCGCCTCGCCCGCGAGCACGCGGCGCGCCGCCGCGACGATGCGATCGGTGTTGACGAGCATCGCGCGCTCCAGCGAGGGCGCGAAGGGATGGCTGACGAAATCCGTGTGCAGGCGCGCGACCGGACCGTCGAGATGGTCGAAGCACGCCTCCTGGATCGACTGACCGATCTCCGCCCCGACACCGAACGGCGCCCAGCCTTCGTCGGCGATCAGGCAGCGATGCGTGCGGCGCACGCTCGCCGCGACCGTGTCGACGTCGAGCGGCTGGATCGTGCGCAGATCGATCACCTCGCACTCGATGCCCTCCTTGGCGAGGAGCGCGGCCGCTTCGAGCGAGCGATGGACGAGCTGACCGGCCGAGACGATCGTCAGATCGCGGCCCGGACGCGCGATGCGCGCGACACCGAACGGCACGAAATGCTCGCCGGCGGGAACCGGTCCCTTGCTGGAGAACAGCGCCTTGGTCTCGAGCATGAGGACCGGGTCGCTGGCGCGAAGGGCCGTCTTCATGAGCCCCTTCGCGTCCGCCGGGGTCGACGGCATGCAGACGATCAGCCCCGGGATATGCGCCCATGCGGGATGATAGGTGCCCGAATGATGCGGCCCCGCCGAACGCACCGCGCCGCAGCCGACGCGCACCACCATCGGCGCCTGCATGCGGCCATTCGACATGTAGCGCAGCTTCGCGGCCTGGAGCGCGATCTGCCCGCCCGCCTCGAAGAGGAAGTCGGCGAACATGAGGTCGGCGATGCAGCGCACGCCGGTCGCCGAGGCGCCAAGCGAAGCGCCGGTGAAACCCAGCTCCGAGATCGGCGTGTCGACCATGCGACCGGCGCCGAATTCCTGCCACAACCCCTTCGTGTGGGCGAAGGTACCGCCGCGCTCGCCGGTGCCTTCGCCGAAATAGATGATGTCGCGATTGCGCCGCATCTCCTCGCCGATGCCGTCGCGCACGGCGTCGAGCCAGCTCGTCTCGGGGCCGCCCGCCTTCTCCGCCCCGGGAAGCATGGCTTCGGCGGGGTTGAGCTGGTCGGCGAAGACATGGCGCGCATAGGCGTTTGGGTCTGGCTCGGGAGATTTGCGCGCGAAATCGATCGCGCCGGCGACCGCCTTGTCGATCTCGGCGTCGATCGCGTCGAGTTCCTTGGACTTCACCAGTTCGAACTCATCGACCAGCATGCCGCGCAGCCGTGCGATCGGGCAGCGCTCGGTCCATTCGTCGACCTCTGCCTGGGTACGGTAGACGCCGGTCACGGGATCGCCCTCGTGATGGCCGACGGTGCGATAGGTCTTCGCCTCGATCAGCGTCGGCCCCTCGCCACGCCGCGCGCGTTCGGATGCCGTCTTCATGGCCCGCCACATCGCGACCACGTCGTTGCCGTCGACCGCGACGCCCGGAATGCCGTAGGCCGCGGCACGCGTCGCGATCTCCGGATTCAGCGTGACGTCGCTGAGCGCGGTGGCCGTCGCATAGAGATTGTTCTCGCACACGAAGATCACCGGCGCGCGCATGAAGCCCGCGAAGTTCAGCGATTCGTGGAACGCGGAATGGTTGGTCGCGCCGTCGCCGAAGAACGCGACCGCGACATCGCCGGTCTTGCGGTGCTTCGCCGAGATGGCGGCGCCGACGGCGGACGGGATGCCGCCGCCGACGAGGCCGTTGGTGCCGAACAGACCGACGGTCGGATCGTAGAGATGCATCGTCCCGCCGCGTCCGCCGCAGCATCCGTCACCCTTGCCGTAGAGCTCGGCCATCAGGACGTTCGGGTCCATCCCCTTGGCGAGCGCATGGCCATGGCCGCGATGGGTCGAGGTGATCCAGTCGGAGCGACGCAGATGGGCGCAGACCCCGACGGCGACCGCCTCCTCGCCGACATAGAGATGGAGGAAACCCGGCGTCTCGCCGGCGCGGCACGCGACCTGCGCCGCGAGCTCGAATTTCCGCAGCATCTGCATCTCGCGGTAGAGCTCGACCAGCTTGTCCTTGTCGAGATCGGCGAGATCGTCGTTCGGCTTCGGCCGGGAGACCGGCCGCGGGGCCGGCTTGGCGGCGGCGGGTTTGCGCTTGGCTGCGGTTGTCATGTCGGTCTCTCCGTTGTCTTACCAGTCGCGGGCGTAGCCGGCGGTCCAACCGCCATCGACGACCAGCGTGTGGCCGGTCACGTAGGATGCCGCCGGGGAGCTCAGGAACAGCACGCCGTTCGCGATCTCCTCGGTACGCGCGGGGCGCGCCATCGGAATATGGGACATCAGGCTGCGGTGCAGGTCCTGCACCTCGCTCGAGGGGTCCTTGATCCAGGTCTGCCAGCCTTCGGTCGCCGTCGAACCCGGCGCGACGGCGTTGACGCGGACACCGTCCTTGGCAAGTTCGATGGCCATGCTGCGCGTGAGGTTGACGACGCCCGACTTGGCGGCGACGTAGGAACTCTGCAGCCGCATCGGCACCAGGCCGAGGACCGAGGCGATGTTCACGATCGCGCCCGAACCGCGCTTGCGCATCGTCGCGGCGACGGCGCGGCTCATCAGGAACACGCCGGTCAGGTCGATCGCGATCATTTCGTCCCAGGCTTCGACCGGGAATTCGTCGACCGTCTTGCGGTCGGCGGCGCGCACGCCGATACCCGCGTTATTGACCAGGATATCGATGCGGCCATGGCGCGCCAGGACGCCGTCGACGACGTTGCCGATCGCCGCGCGGTCCGCGACGTCGAGCGCCACGGCGTCGCCGAGATTGCCCGCTGTCTCGCGTACGCGATCGAGGTCGCGGTCGCTGAACACGACAGTCGCGCCGTTCTCCTGGAGGCGCAGCGCGGACGCCTTGCCGATTCCCGTCGCGGCGCCCGTCACCAAGGCCACCTGGCCCTTGAGATCGACCTGCATGTTCCCTCCCGCCTCCGGCATGCGCGCCGTAAACTTGTTATGACATGATCGCGCCGGCAGCGGCCGAGTCAAGTGCCGCCACCGACATCGATGCTGTAGGTCAGGCTGAAATCCTTGGCGGGGTAGCGCGACAGGGCGACCTCGACCGGCAGCCCCTGCTGCCCACGATAGACCAGCCGCGTGCAAAGCATGGGATCGCCCCGCCGCATGCCGAGCTGGGCGATGTCCTCGGGCGTCGCCAACTCGGCCCAGATCGTCCGCTTGACGTCGACCAGCTGGATGCCGAGTTCGCGGCGCATCACGCGGAACACGATTACGTCGTCGAAATCCGAGCGCTTCAGGCGACCGCCGATCGACGGATGGAAATAGATGATCGAGCGCGCATGCGGCGCGCGTTCCCGGGTCAGGACGCTGCGCAGGCATTTGAGATCGGTTCCAGGCGGCACGCCGAGGATCTGCGCCACCGCGGGCGCCACCTCTGCCCGCCAGCTCAGGATCCGCAGGTCGATGTCGCTCGCCGCGTCGATCAGTTCCTCGATCGTGTCGATCTTGTCGCTCGACATGCCGAGCGGGTTGCGCGCGATGACGACGGCACGCCGGGCACGCTGCGTGCGGATGTACCCTTCGGTCTGGAGCAGTTGCATGGCCTGCCGGACGGTGATGCGGCTGACGCCGAAACGCGCTCCCAGACTGGCCTCGCTCGGCAACGACGCGCCGAGTGGCCAGCCGCCCTCGGAGATCGCGCGGCGCAGCACCTCGTGGACGCGACGATACAGCGCGGCGTCCCGCCCCGCGGGCAGGGCACGCGGAATGCTCGCGGGAAACTCGCCCTTGCGGCCGCCGCTGCCCGGCATGACTCAGACCCGCAACGCCATGCCGCCCGCGGCGGGATCAGCCGCGCCCGACAGGACGTCGCCGTCGATCAGGATCGCATGCGGACGCGCGACGACATAGCTCTGCGCCGAGCGCAGGACGTCGTATCCCAGCGCGCGCAGCGCGTCGCAGACGCGGCCCGGGATGCGATGGCTGGCATCGACGACGTTGCCCGTGGCGGCGATCCGCGGCGCGTCCACGGCCTCCACGACCGGCATGCCGAAATCGACCACGTTGAGGATGACCTGGAGGATCCCCATCGGAATGTTGCTGCCGCCGGGCGCGCCGATCACGAGCGCCGGACTGCCGTCGCGAAACAGGATCGACGGGGCCATCGAACTGACGCGCTTCTTGCCGGGGGCAAGCGACATCGCGCGTCCTGGCCGCGGATCGAACATCGCCATCGCCGCGTTGTACATGAAGCCGAGCCCCGGCGTGACGACGCCCGACTGCATGCCCAGCGTATGGGTCATGGAGACGATGTTGCCGGCGCGATCGACCACGCAGAGATGCGTCGTCTCTGCGCTCTCGGCAGGCTTGGGCGCCAGACGCGGCACCACGGCGCGCTCGCCGTTGCGAATCGCCTCGGCGGCAGCCGCATGACGCGCGGGATCGGTGAACACGGCGTGAGGCACAGGTGCGAAGTCCGGATCGCCGATATGACGTTCCTTGTCGATCTGCGAACGCTTCATGACCTCCGCCAGCAGCGCGAGATAGGCGGGGCCGTTATGGTCCATGCTGCGGAGGTCGAAATGCTCCAAGGTCCCCAGCATCTGCAGCAGCATCAGGCCGCTCGCCGGCGGCGCCGGAACGGCAAGGTCCCAGCCGCGATAGCGACCTCGCAACGGCGCGCGCTCGACGGCTGCGCAGGCGGCGAGATCGGCCGCCGACAGCAACCCGTCATGGGCGCGGAAATCCGCAACGATGCGCGCCGCGATCGATCCAGAGAAGAAGCTGTCCACGCCCTCGGCGGCGATGGTCCGGAGCGTGGCCGACAGGTCCGGATTTCGGACCTTGCTGCCGACTGCGTGCGGTTGACCCGCAGCGTCGAAATAGAGCGGCCGCGCGGCTGCGCTGTGGGCGATGCGGTCGATGACCTCGACGCGGCCCATCCGCTCGGGCGTGACCCAGTAGCTGCGCACGAAAGGCGTGATCGTATAGCCCGACGCGGCCAGTTCGGCCGCCGGCGCCACGATGTCGGCCCAGGGCAGGCTGCCGAAACGAGCATGGATCGCATGGTAGCCGCGCAGCATCGCGGGTATCGCGACCGAGCGGTAGCCGATGTCGTTCACCCGGCCGGTCAGAATGAAGCCGAACCCGTCGCGCGTCTCGCCCTCGAGCAGAGGCTCCCACATGCCCGGCGTCACGGCCGCCGGTGCGGCGCTCATGAAATCATAGCTGGTGTGGACCTCGTGCGCGGCGGAATAGACCTGGGCGAAACCGAACCCGCCGATCCCGCACATCAGGTTGTCGCAGACCCCCTGCGCGAAGGCGCAGGCGATGGCGGCGTCGA
>CAIOSQ010000058.1 GCA_903860935.1 uncultured Rhodospirillales bacterium
CGGGCGCCGGCCAGCGCGGCCCGCGCCGCGCGGCGCACCGCGGGCGCGACGTCCGGGATGCGTCGGCGCCAGCGCGGATCCTCGAGCGGAACGGCGATCGCGACGCTCATGCGCCGCGGCGCCGGTCGCGCGCGTCGTAGGCCGCGACGATGCGCGCCACGAGCGCATGCCGGACCACGTCGGCGGTGCCGAAGCGCACGACGCCGACCCCCTCGACGCCGTCGAGCACGTCGAGCGCCTCGGCGAGGCCCGAGCGTGCGCCCGCGGGCAGGTCGACCTGGGTGAGGTCCCCGGTCACCGCCATGCGGCTGTTCTCGCCCAGCCGCGTCAGGAACATCTTCATCTGCATGGGCGTGGTGTTCTGCGCCTCGTCGAGGATGACATAGGCGTTGGCGAGCGTGCGCCCGCGCATGAAGGCCAGCGGCGCGATCTCGATCTCGCCCGACGCCATGCGCTTGGTGACCTGGTCGCCCGGCATCATGTCGTAGAGCGCGTCGTAGAGCGGCCGCAGATAGGGATCGATCTTCTCGCGCATGTCGCCGGGCAGGAAGCCGAGCCGCTCGCCGGCCTCGACCGCCGGACGCGACAGCACGATGCGGTCGACGCGTCCCTCGGCGAGCATCTGCACCGCGACCGCCACGGCGAGATAGGTCTTGCCGGTGCCCGCGGGCCCGAGCCCGAAGACCAGCTCGTTCTGGCGCAGCGTGCGCAGATACGCGATCTGGCCGGGCGTGCGCGGGGTCACGCGGCGCTTGCGCGTGCGCACGACGAGATCGTCGTCGCCGAACAGGTCGCGCGCGTCGTCGGCGCGGTCGGGCGCCGCGGCGAGTCGGGTCGCGGCGTCGACATCGCCCATCTCCACCTCCTGGCCGCTGCGCAGCCGCGCGTAGAGCCCGGCGAGTGCGGCGCGCGCCGTCTCGCTGGCCGAATGCGGCCCCTCGATCACGACACGGTTGCCGCGCGAGGAAAGCCGCACCCCGAGGCGCTGTTCGATGCGCGCGAGATGGCGGTCATGCTCGCCGAACAGCATCGGCAGAAGCGAATTGTCGTCGAACTCGATCTGCAGCGGGGCCGTCGCGGCGCCGCCCGCCTCGGGCCGGGTCACGCCGCCGCTCCCGCCGCGGACGCGACCTCGCCCGCGATGCTGTTGGGGCCGAGCCGCACGAGCCGGACATCGATGGTCGCGCCGATCGCCGCGCGCGGCGCCTCGACATGGACTGCCTGGAGCCAGGGGCTGCGACCGACCACTTGGCCGGGATGGCGGCCGGGCTTTTCGACCAGCACCGGCACGACGCGACCCAGCACCGAGCGGTTGAACGCCTCGGTCTGCGCGCGCAGCAAGGATTGCAGGTCCTGAAGACGCGCGTCCTTGACCGCCTCGGGGACCTGACGCTCGAGCAGCGCCGCCGGCGTGCCTGGGCGTGCGCTGTACTTGAACGAGAAGGCGCCCGCGAAGCCGACCTCGCGCACGAGATCCATGGTCGCGGCGAAATCCGCGTCGCTCTCTCCGGGGAAGCCGACGATGAAGTCGCTCGACAGGGCGAGGTCGGGTCGCGCCTGGCGCAGCCGCTCGACGATGCGCAGGAAATGCGCCGCGTCGTGGCCGCGATTCATCGCCTCGAGGATGCGGTCGGAACCCGACTGCACCGGCAGGTGCAGATAGGGCATCAGCTTCGGCTCCTCGCCATGGGCGGCGATCAGCGCGTCGTCGACGTCGCGGGGATGCGAGGTGGTGTAGCGCAGCCGCCCGAGCGCCGGGATGCGCGCGAGGCGGCGCACCAGACCGCCTAGTCCGAGCTCGCGCCCATCCGCGTCGCGCCCGTGATAGGCGTTGACGTTCTGCCCGAGCAGCGTGAGCTCGCGCGCGCCGCCGGCGACCAGGCGCTCGGCCTCGCGCAGAACCTCCGCGACAGGACGGGAGAATTCCGCGCCGCGCGTGTAGGGGACGACGCAGAAGGTGCAGAACTTGTCGCAACCCTCCTGGATCGTCAGGAAGGCCGCCGGGCCGGGTGGCGTCGCGGTCTCCGGCAGGTGGTCGAATTTCGTGTCGACCGGGAATTCGGTGTCGAGCGCGGCGCCGCCGGCGCGGCTGGCGCGCGCCACCAGCTCGGGCAGCCGGTGATAGGCCTGCGGACCGACCACGACATCGACGAAGGGCATGCGGCGCAGGATCTCCGCGCCCTCCGCCTGGGCGGTGCAGCCGGCCACGGCGATCAGCGTGCCGGGCCGTTCCTGCTTCATCAGGCGCAGCCTACCGAGCTCGGAATAGACCTTCTCGGAGGCCTTTTCACGAATATGGCAGGTATTGAGGATCACCAGATCCGCGCCCTCCGCGTCGTCCCCGGGGGCGTATCCCAATGGCGCCAGGACATCCGCCATTCGGGCGGAGTCGTACACGTTCATCTGGCAGCCATAGGTCTTGATGAAGAGCCGCTTGGTCAAGTGCTTTGAAATCCTTGGATTTTCCTGAAGGCGACCTGGAAGCTACCAGCCCGCCCGGGCGAGTCAAGGCAGGCCGAGCGGCGCGGCGGCGTGCCGGCGACCGGCATTGAGGGCGGCGAGGGCGTGGCCGATCGTCTCCTCGCAATATCGCGTCAGGGCCTTGCGGCTGCCGAAGCGCGCGAAGGTGACGGGCTCGTGGAATTCGATTTCGATGGTGACGCGGCCGATGCCGAGCACGCGCCACAGATGGCTGGCCAGTTCCATGTCGCCGAACCAGGCATAGAAGGGGCGCAGATGCCGGCCGATCGGCATCCCGTCGACGCGCGTATAGGCGATCGTCACCGGCTGCACGGTCAGCGGCCGCCCCTCCGGCGCGAGTTCGGCGACCGCGAGCAGCGAGCTCTTGAACGGCTTGAGCCGGGTGCCGTCATGCGACGTGCCCTCGGCGAAGAGGACGAGCGCGCGACCATCGGCAAGCGCCGTCGCGAGGCTGTCGCGTTCGTCGTCGACGCGCCGCCGGTCGCGGCCGACGAACACGGTGCGCTGCAGCCGCGCGAGCCAGCCGAAGAAGGGCCAGGACGCGACCTCGCGCTTGGCGACGAAGGAGAGATCGGCGAGGGTCGAGAGCGCGACGATGTCGAGGTAGGACACGTGGTTGGCCACGAAGAGCGTCGGCCCGGTGCCCGCCGGCGCGCCATGCGCGACCACCTCGAGGCCAAGGATCGCGCAGCAGCGGCGATGGTACCAGCGCGGCAGGCGGCGCGCGAGCGAGGCACCGAGCGCGAGGAGCAGCGCCTGGAGCGGCATCAGCGGCAGGGTCGCGACGGCGTAGCGCAGCAGACGCGCCGCGGCGCGCGGCCGCGAGATCGGCACGACCGGGTCGCGCACCGCGCTCATTCCGCCGCGTGACGGCGCCGGTAGTGGTTGAAGTACTTGTCGGTGACCCGGTCGACCGCGACGACGATGCTCACGTCGATGGTGCCGAACTGCGCGTCGACGACCGCGCCGTCGCCGACGAAGCCGCCCAGCCGCAGATAGCCCTTGATCAGCGGCGGCAACCCGGCGAGCGCGGCCGCATCATCCGTCGGCATCGCTCCGGCGGCCCCCGGCTGCGCCATCGGCACGTAGCGTCCGGGCAGGGCGCACGGCCGCAGTTCGGGTGGCGCCAGATGGCGCCGGTGCAGGTAGGACAGCAGGCCCGCGACGGCGCCGGTGTCGGTCCCTGGCAGGCTGGCGCAGCCGAACATCACCCGGACGTCGTGGGCGAAGACGTAGCGCGCGATACCGCTCCACAGGCGCTGCATCGTCGCGCGGGTGCGGTAGCGGGCATCGACGCAGGCGCGGCCGAGTTCGAGGCTCTCGCCAGGCACGGCCGCCAGCGCCGAGAGATCGAATTCGTCGGCGCTGTAGAAGCCGCCATGGGCCTCCGCCACCGACCGGCGCAGCAGCCGGTAGGTGCCGATGATCGCCTCCGGACCGTCGCCGCGTTGCGTGTCGAGGACCAGGAGGTGGTCGCACAGCGCGTCGAACCGGTCGGCGTCGCGTCCGGCGGCGAGCATCTCGGGCGTCGGCCGTGCGGTCATTTCCTCGTAGAAGACGCGGTAGCGCAGGCGCTGCGCCGCTTCGACCTCGCCTGCATGTCTTGCCAGCCGGACCTCGAGCGCATCGCGTGGCCGTGCGGCCGTGGGCGGTGGCAGCGGCGCGATGGCGGCGGCGGTTTCAGCGAGGGCGATCATGCGTCCTCTCCCGGCGTGTCGTCGTCGCGGCGCAGCGGCACGCCGTAGAGCTCCAGCTTATGGCCCACCAGTTCGAAGCCGAGCGCACGCGCGGCCTCGCGCTGCAGCTTCTCGATGTCCTCGTTCCTGAACTCGATCACCTGGCGCGTGTCGAGGTCGATCAGGTGGTCGTGATGCTCCGCGGTGGCCTGCTCGTAGCGCGCGCGGCCATCGCCGAAATCATGGCGGGCGAGGATCGCCGCCTCTTCGAGCAGTCGGACGGTGCGATAGACGGTGGCGAGCGAGATGCGCGGGTCGATGGCCGCGGCGCGGCGATGGAGCTGTTCGACATCGGGGTGGTCCGTCGAGTCGGACAGCACGCGCGCGATGACCCGCCTTTGTCCGGTCATCTTCAGCCCCTTGGCGAGGCAGAGCTTTTCCAGCCGCGACATCGTCAGCGCGTTCCCCAGGTCGTGGCGCGGCGGTGCCGCGTGCCAGGGCATCGCGACGCCGTCGGATCGAAGCGCAATATAGGCCAAAGACCGCCTCCTGCCATCGGGACGGACCTGATGCTGGTCGCGTCGCATGACGGCGGAATGACGAACTCAAGTCACGGCCTGGGCAATGCGCCGGCGCAAGACCGCGCCGGGCCGGGTGCGGGACGCGATCAGCCGCCGCCGCGCGGCGGGCGGCCCAGGCCCTGGGCCCTGGCGAGGCTGCTGCGCTTACGCGCGTAGCCGGGCGCCACCATCGGATAATCGGGTGGCAGGCCCCAGCGCGCGCGGTAGGCCTCGGGCGTCAGGCCATAGGCGGCGCGCAGATGACGCTTCAGCGTCTTGAGGCGGCGCCCGTCCTCGAGGCAGACGAGGTAGTCGGGGGTGATCGAGCGGTCGATGGGAACCGCGGGGTCGCGCTGCGGCGGCGCGGCCGTGGCGGGCGTCGTGGTCGGAACGACGTCGCGCAGTGCGGCGAGGACGCCACGCAGCAGCGCTGGCAGCTCGCCGACAGGCACTCCGTCGCGTCGGACATAGGCGCTGACGATCTGGACGGCCAGCGCCAGCAATGTCTTGTCTTCGCCTTCGCTCGCCATGGAACGGACCCTCGCGCCAATACGCAACCAGTTATAGGTGGCGAGGTCTTGAAGTCTGCGTAACGCGGTCGGGTTGCGAGCGGTCTGGAGGGCGTACCTCTCCACTTCCAAGGGAGTAAGCCTGGGATCAGGGTTTCGCTAACCATGATGCGCCGCCAGGCGGCAGATCGCGGCGCATGGTCAGCGCATCCACGGCCGGACCCAGCCGGCGCGCGTAATAGCCGCGGCGTCGGCCGACCGTCACGAAGCCCCCGGCGGCGTAGAGCGCGCGCGCCGCCGCGTTGTCCTCGGCGACTTCCAGGAAAAGGCGCGTGGCGCCATGCGCGGCGGCATGGGCGCCGATCGTCTCGACCAGGGACCGCGCGAGGCCATGGCGCCGCCAGGTCGGATCGACGGCCAGGGTCAGTAACTCGGCCTCGTCGGTGTTGACGCGGCCAAGCGCGAACCCCGCCGGTGCCGCGGCCGAGCAGACGACCGCGTAGCCGAAGGCGCCGGGCATCGCCAGGACGTCGCGGATCGCTGGCGCCGGCCAGGGATCCTCGAAGCAGGCGGCGTGGAGCGGGGCGAGATGGGGCGCGTCGCCGGCGGCGACGACCCGCAACTCCGGGCCCGAACCCGGCGCAATGTCGTCTGCGGTCACGCGACCGGCGCGGCGCGCAGGCGCGGCCTGGGGGCCGTCACCGCCGGCGGGTGGATATAAAGCGGCCCGGGGCTGGCGGCGGGCGGCGCCCGCGTGGCGGCGAGCGCCGCGACATCGGCCGCGTCGACGGCGCAGGGTACGGCGCGCGCCGTGCGTCCCTGGGCGACCAGCGCGGCGGCGACCGCCTCGGTCTCCTCGCCGACCACGGCGACCGCGGCATCGCGAGGCAGGTGCCCCTCCAGGTCCGCCGGCAGGCAGGCGAAGGCCGGCCCGTCGTCGATCGCGAAGAAAAGCTCGGCGCGGCCCGAACCGATGCAGGCGAGGGTGACCTCGCCGGGCGCGGCCCGGCGGCGCGGCCGCAATGCTTCCAGGGTCGTCACCCCGATCAACGGCGCGCCGAGCGCCAGCGCGAGGCCGCGCATGA
The DNA here is from genome assembly GCA_903860935.1 of uncultured Rhodospirillales bacterium. Classification (GTDB taxonomy): domain Bacteria; phylum Pseudomonadota; class Alphaproteobacteria; order CACIAM-22H2; family CACIAM-22H2; genus CAIOSQ01. The sequence continues at coordinate 6,312 of CAIOSQ010000058.1, forward strand.
AGGCAAGACCAGCGCGCAGCCCGGTGAAGCGCCCGGGACCGATCGTGACCGCCAACCGGTCGAGCGCGGCGAAGGCGAGCCCGGCCTGGGCGAGCAGGGCCTCCGCGCGCAGCGGCAGCGCGTCGCTTTTCATCGTGCTGCCGGGCTCGGCGCTCGCCTGCCGCAGCGCCGCGAGCGTGACGCCATCGCGCCAGAGCGCGATCGACGGCTGCGCCGTGGCGCCATCGAGCGCGAGGATCAGCACGCGCGCGTCACAGGACGGCGCGCACCTCGACCACTTCGGGGATGTAGTGCCGCAGCATGTTCTCGATGCCGGATTTGAGCGTCGCGCTCGAGGACGGGCAACCGGAGCACGAGCCCTGCATGTGGAGATAGACGACGCCATCCTCGAAGGAGTGGAACACGATGTCGCCGCCATCCTGGGCGACCGCCGGCCGCACGCGGGTATCGAGCAGTTCCTTGATCTGGACGACGATGTCGTCGTCCTCGCCGGTCGCCCCGGAGGCGGCGACGGTGGCGCCCTCGGCCAGGATCGGCCGGCCAGCGGTGAAATGCTCCATGATCGCGCCGAGCACCACCGGCTTCATCACGTGCCAGTCCTGCGCCCCGATTCTGGTGACGGTGACGAAATCGGCGCCGAAGAACACGCCGCCGACGCCCTCGATGGCGAACAGCGCCTGGGCCAGCGGCGAGCGCACCGCGCTGTCCGCGGTCGGGAAATCGGCGGTGCCCGACGGCATGACGACGCGGCCGGGAAGGAACTTCAGCGTCGCCGGATTGGGCGTGGCTTCGGTCTGGATGAACATGGCGGGCTTCCCTTCGCGAGGTTGTCTGACCGGCTAGATGGCGCGCGCCGACGGGCGGGTCAACCACGATGCCCGCATGGTCATCGGCGCGGTCAGGTGATGGCGTCGATCGCCGCGTAGCTGAGCGATCCGGGTACGATGGTGACCGGCACGCGCAGCTTGCCGATCAGCCGCCCCGACAGCGCCGTGACCAGCGGTCCGGGGCCTTTCGGTCCGGGATCGGCCCCGAGAACCAGCACCGAGATCCCCGGCTCCTCCTCCAGAAGCCGCAGCAATTCGTTCGCCGGTTCGCCCTCGCGCACATGGAGCACCGGCATGTCGCCCGACATCTCGCGGACATCGGCCGCGAGTTCCTGCAACCGTGTCTCCGCCTCGGTGCGCCGCTCCTCGCGCATGATCTCGCCGACGCCGAGCCATTCCGCCGACACCGGCTCGGTCACGTAGAGCATCGCCACCCGACCGCCGGTCGCATGGGCCCGCCTGCAGGCGAAGCGCAGCGCCACCGTCAGCTCCGGACTGTCGTCGACCACGACCAGGAAGACCCGGTGATGGTGCTCGCCGCCTGTCTGGTCGGTCATCGGTTCCGCTCGGTCATCGCCGGCTCCCTCGCGACATGGTTGCGCCCGTCATCCCCGGCGGAAGGCGGCGCTGGCGCCCCAGCCGGCGAGGATGGCGATCGCCACCGCGAGCAGGCCGTAGAGCGCCGCATGGCGGTGCGCGAGATCGTAGATCCGGGCACCGATGCCGGTCTTCTTGACGCGCATCGGGGCGGTCTGTGCCCCGATCTCGCGCCCGTCCTTCACCAGGAAGACCTCGACATTATAGATGCCCGTAGGAACGTTGGGGGGAAAGCTTATGCGCGTGCGAAACAGTTTGGACCCCAGGAAGGTGACCGGGGCGGGCTGATCCTGCCAGAGCTCGGCGCGCAGCCGCGCGCGGGTCAGCCCGTCGCGGAAGGCGGCGATCTCCGCCGTGTCGGCCGCGGTGGCCGGGACCGCGCGCACCGACTCGATGCCGATCTGCAGGCGCTGGCGCATGCCCTGGGTCGTGATCTGGTCGAGCGGCCGCGAACTGGCCACGCGATAGAAGGACGGGACTTCGTCGAAGCGCATCGACGCGGTGTTGATCCAGATACCGAATTCGCGGCTCTTGCGCCGCACATGGGTGGAGGCGGCCGGTCCGCGCACCACGACGATCACATCGCCTTCGCCCTCGGTGGCGCCGAACAGCAGCAGCTCGGTTCCCGAGAAGCCGGTCGTGATCGAGATCTCGTGGGCGGAGAGGTCGGCGACCAGCGGCTGGCCGGTCATCCCCGACATCTGCGCATCGGCGCGCGGCGCGAGAGACGCCAGCAGCAGCGCGAGCAGAAGGGCCAGCGCCGCGCGCGGCGGCGACATACGCCTCAATGCCGCCCCCCGCCGCCGATGCTGTAGAGGTCGGATGGCGTGATCACGAGGTCGATGGCGAGCTTGATCGCGACCGCGAGGACCATCAGCGCCATCAGCCCGCGCAGTTGCTCGCCGCGCAGCTTCTGGCCCAGACGCGCGCCGATCTGCGCGCCGACGACGCCACCGACGAGCAGCAGCACCGCCAGGACCATGTCGACGGTCTGGTTCTGCCACGCCTGCAGGAAGGTGACGTTGGAGGTCACGAAGATGATCTGGAACAGCGACGTGCCGACCACGACCGCGGTCGGCATGCCGAGCAGGTAGATCATGGCGGGAACCATGATGAAGCCGCCGCCCACGCCCATCAGCGCCGCGAGCACGCCGACGAAGGCGCCGACCGCGAAGGGCAGGATCGAGGAGATGTAGAGCTTCGATTTCGGGAAGCGCATCTTCAGCGGCAGCCCGTGCAGCCAGGTGTGCTGGTGCAGCTTGCCGCGTCGCGCCGTGCCGCTGCGCCGCGCCCGGCGCAGCGCGTTGACCGACTCGACCAGCATCAGCGTGCCGATCGCGCCGAGTATCACGACATAGGCGAGCGAGATGATCAGGTCGACCTGACCGGCCTGGCGCAGGATGGCGAAGATCTGCACGCCCAGCGTCGATCCGACGAGGCCGCCGAGCAGCAGGATCACGCCCATCCGGACATCGACATTGCCGCGCCGCCAATGGGCAAGCACGCCGGAGACCGACGCGCCGACGATCTGCGCCGCCTCCGACCCGACGGCGATGGCCGGCGGCACGCCGATGAAGATCAGCAGCGGCGTCATCAGGAACCCGCCGCCGACGCCGAACAGGCCGGACAGCAGACCGACGCCGCCGCCCAGCCCGAGAAGGAGAAGCCAGTTCACCGACAACTCGGCAACCGGCAGGTAGATCTGCATCGCCGCGAATCCCTGCACGGGCGATGCCTCGCGGCCGCCCGGGTGAACGCAGACTGCGTCCCGGGCGCCCGCCCTGGCAAGTGCGCTCAGCGCATGGCGCCGTCCCTTTCGCGTGCGCCTGACGCGGGGCCGGGGCCGACGGCGACGTCGATCACCGGGCCGGCGCGCGCGGCCGCCTCGCGCGCGAGATGGTCGCGCAGCAGGTCCATGTTGCGGTCATTGGCCCTGTAGATCGCATCGGCCGCCCATCCCAGGACGGGCACCACGCCGATCAGCGCGTCGACGCCGAGATTGGCGGCCATGCGCAACAGAACGCGCCGCGGCGCGCCGAGGCGCCGGGCCTCCAGGATCAGATAGGCCCCGATCCCCTTGGAGACGACGACCCCGATGCCGGGAACCAGGTTGAGCAGGGCGTCGGCGCCGATGCGCAGCCGCGTCCCCGGGATGGCGATCGCGCTGTCGAGCGTCCGCGCGATCGTCTCGAGCCGCTTGCGCGCCGCGGCGAGTTCGGCCTCGCTGGCGAGCGGCGCGGCGGTGGCGTCCGCGCGCATGCGCATGGATCCGCGGGACGAGAGGACGGCCGAGAACAGGATCGAGGCGAAGGACATCGTGGTCTCCCAGGATCGCGGCCTCGCGGCCGCTCAGGTGGAAGATCCGACATCGCGGCACGACGCGCCGCCAGAGGGGCCCGGACCCGTCGCGCCGATATGTTGACCCCGCCGTCCCGGCGCAACCCCCGCCCGCCGTCCCCCGCCGCGTTTCAGCGCCCGGCGTCGTCGAAGCCGCCCTGGCGTGGCGTGTCGGCCCAGACGCGGAAGAGGTCGGAGGGCACGACCTCGCCGGCGGCCATGATGTCGTGCCAGACCGCGCAGGCGTCGAGGAAATGGTTCACGCCGACCGGCCAGATGATCAGGCTCAGCGCCTCGGCGAGCTTGGTCTCCGGCACGCCGGTCGCATAGGCGGCGCGGATATGCATGGCGAGGCCCGACTCGCGGCGCAGCGCGGCGTCGACGGCGGCGAGTGCGAGGTCGATCGTCGCGCGCGACACATCTTGGCCGGCGCAGAGCGCGTCGAGCCCCGCGCGGTACTCCGCCGCGGCGTCGAGTCCGGGCAGGTGGTGGCGCCAGCGCGTCGCCATGAAATGGAGGCTGTGCGCGGCGGCGGCGTAGCCGACGAGCCGGCCGGCCAGCGCGGCCTGGCGCTGCGTGCCGCCAGCCTTGAAGAACAGGTCGAGATGGTGTGTGCCGATCGCTTCTTCCACCGCGATCAGGATCGCGAGCCAGACGAATTCGCGCTCGAAATCGTCGAGATGCCGCGGCGTCTGGGTGAGCGCGCGGTACATCGTGAAATAGGCCTCGTGCAGGTCCGGCAGCGCCGCCGCCATCGCGCCGTGATGCGGCAGCAGGAACCCGCGCGATCTGCGCAGCGCCTCCAGCCGCGCACGCAGGTCGTCGGGTGTCGGCAGGGCGATCGCGGTCATGGCGTCGGTGTCTCCCGTCGTCTCAGGTCGATGGTGGCGCATCGGGCGCGTGCGCCGTCTTTCGCGCCGTCAGGCGCAGGATGGCGATCTCCGCACGCCCATGACGGCGCGTGTCGAGCAGGTCATAGCCGGGCGGCGGCTCGAAGCGGTCGCGCGCCCCGGTCTCGACACAGACGAGCGCGCCGTCCGCGAGCCAGCCCTGGTCGCGCAGCGCCGCGAGCGCGGGCGCGGCGAGACCGGCGCCATAGGGCGGATCGAGGAAGGCGAGGGTCGCGGCCTCGGGCGCGGGGCCCAGCCGCGTCGCGTCGCGCAGGACGAAGCGCGCCGCGTCGATCGCGCGCGCGCGGCGGACATTGCGCTCGGCCAGCGCCAGCGCGGTCGCGTCGTTGTCGACGAAGATGCAGCGCGCGGCGCCGCGCGACAGCGCCTCCAGCCCCAGCGCGCCGGAGCCGCAGAACAGGTCGAGGACGCGCGCGTCGCGCAGCGGCGAGGCCGCACCGACGCCGAAGCGATGTTCCAGCACGTCGAACAGCGCCTGCCGCACGCGGTCCGCGGTCGGACGGATGCGCGCGTCTGTCGGCGCTTCCAGCGCGAGGCCGCGATGCCGTCCGGCGACGATCCGCATGCGCGTGGCCGTCAGCGCCGAGTCGGCGCCTTGCCGAATTCGCCGCCGACCATGTCGCGCAGCACCTTCGGCGGCACTTCCTCGATCGCGCCGGGGCTCAGTTGGCCGAGCTGGAAGGCGCCGTAGGCAACGCGGATGAGCCGATTGACCTGCAGGCCGAGATGCGCGAGCACGCGCCGGATTTCGCGGTTCTTGCCCTCGCGCAGGCCCATCGTCAGCCAGATATTGTCGCCCTGACGGCGGTCGATCGAGGTCTCGATGCGGTCGTAGCGCACGCCGTCGATCTCCATCCCCGCCTCCAGCCGCGCGATCATCGCGGCATCGGGGGCGAGGCCGAAGGCGCGCACGCGGTAGCGGCGGATCCAGGCGGTGGCGGGCAGCTCCAGATGGCGCTTGAGCGCGCCGTCGTTGGTCAGAAGCAGCAGCCCCTCGGAGTTCCAATCCAGCCGGCCGACCGGCATCAGCCGCGGCAGCTCGCGCGGCAGCACGTCGTAGATCGTCCGGCGGCCTTCCGGATCGCGCGCCGCGGTGATGCAGCGATCCGGCTTGTGGAAGCGGAACATGCGCGTGCGCTCGGGCGCGGCGAGCGGGACGCCGTCGATGGTGACGATATCGGCGGGCAGCACGTTGCGCGCCGGGCTGTCGAGCACCGCGCCGTTCACCGCGACGCGGCCGGCGGCGATCAGCCGCTCGGCGTCGCGCCGCGAGGCGCGGCCGGCGCGCGCGATCACCTTGGCGATGCGCTCGCCGGGAGGAGTGTCGGTCATGGCGCGGGGTTTAGCAGAGGCGCAGCCTGTCCGGCGAGCGGCATTGACCGCCAGGCGGTGGCGGCGGGATTGTTCCCGGCGTGACGGGATCCGATTTCGACAGCGAGATGATGCGTCGCGCCCTTGCGGCGGCGCGCGCGGCGGCCGTGGCCGACGAGGTGCCGGTCGGTGCCGTGCTCGTCGACGCCGCCGGGCTCGTCCTGGCGGAGGCGCATAATCGCGTCGAGACGGACCGCGATCCGACCGCCCATGCCGAGATGCTCGTCATCCGCGCGGCGACGGCCCGGGCCGGCGCGAAGCGACTGCCGGGCTGCACGCTCTACGTGACGCTGGAGCCTTGCGCCATGTGCGCCGCCGCCGCCAGCTTCGCGCGGCTGGCGCGCATCGTCTTCGCCGCCGCGGATCCCAAGGGCGGTGCGGTGCTCCACGGGCCGCGCTTCTTCGCGCAGCCGACCTGCCACTGGCGCTGCGTGGCCGAGGGCGGGCTCGAGGCCGAGGCTGCCGGCGCGATGCTGCGCGATTTCTTTCGGGCTAAGCGCTCGCGACCCGCCTCGTAATGCGGATGCCTTCGCCGCGCGGGCTCCGCGTGGCGCTAGGAAATGGGGCGAAGGCCGCGCTTCTGCGGCGCTTCGAACCAGGAGTTTTCCGATGACGATCCAAACGATACGTGCGGCGACGCTGGCGCTGCTGGTCTGCCTACCCGGTCTCGCCTTCGCCCAGGGCGCGGCGCCCGCCGCGGCCGATGGCGTGGCGCGCCAGCGCATGACGCCCGAGGCGCGCGAGCAGGCGCGCGAACAGGCCCGCCAGCGCTGGCAGGCGATGTCGCCGCAGGAGCGGCAGACGGCGCTCGAGGAGCGCCGGGCGCGGCGCGCCGAGGCGCTGGCGCGGATGACGCCGGAGGAGCGGCAGCGTGTCGAGGCGCGGCGTGAGGCCGCGCGCGAGCGGCTGGCGCGGATGACGCCGGAGGAGCGCGCGGCGATGCGCCAGCGCGCGGCGGAGCGGCGGGCCCAGGCGCGGCCCGTGGTCACCAATTGAGGTGGCGGGCCGGGCGCGGCGTCAGCGGGCGCGGAAACGGTGGACGCCGTCCGCGCCCGTCTCGCGCGCGATCCGGCCCTGCGCTTCGAGACGATGGAGATGCGCCACCGCCTCGCCAAGCGCGAGGCCCATGTTCCCGGTGCCGATCGGACGCCGAAACAGCAGCGCAAAGCACCCGACCGCGTGGCGCGGCGCCTCGGCCAGGGCGGCGGCCACGGCGTCGAGCTGCGTCGCATGATGCGCGCGCAGCGCCGCGATGCGCGCATGGATCCCGCGATAGGGAAGCCCGTGGGACGGCAGCACCAGCGTATCCGCGGGCACTGGCGCGAAATCGCCGAGCGCGGAGAGGAATTCGTCCAGCGGGTCGCCGAGCGGCTCGGTCGCCCAGACCGATACGTTGGGCGAGATCCGCGGCAGCAGGATGTCGCCGCCGATCAGCGCGCCCAGGGCCGGGCACCAGAGGCAGGCATGTTCGGGCGCATGGCCGCGGCCGAGGATGACACGCCATTCGCGCCCGCCGATGGCAAGGGACTGCCCGCCCTGGATCCGCACGAAGCGCGGCGGGATCTCCGGCACCATCCGCCGATAGAAGGCGTTGGGCGGCGTGCGATAGGCGTCCAGCTCGTCGTCCGGGACGCCGTTGCGGCGATAGAAATCGAGCTTCGTGGCGAGGTCCGCGGCGCCGGTCTCGGCATGGACGCCGCGCGCCGTCGTCCATTCGCCCTGCGTCATCCAGACCTCGACGCCCCAGCGCGCGGCGAGCCACGCGGCGTTGCCGACATGGTCGGGATGGAAATGGGTCACGATGACCCGCGTCACGGGTCGCCCCTCCAGCCGCTCAGCGAAGATCCGCTCCCAGGCGGCGCGCGTGGTGTCGAGGCCGAGGCCCGTATCGACGATGGTCCAGCCGTCGCCGTCCGCGAGCAGCCACAGATTGATGTGCTCGGGCGGGAAGGGCAGGCGCATGCGCACCCAGTGCAGGCCGGGTGCGACCTCCAGCGTGGTGCCGTCCGCCGGGCCTTCGGCGAGCGGGTAGTCGAGCGCCGGGCGATCCGTGCTCACGTGCCTGTCCCCTCGGCGCGCGCGATCGCGCGCCAGCCGATGTCGCGGCGGCAGAACCCGCCGGGCCAGTCGATGCGATCGATCGCTGCGTAGGCGCGGGCCTGCGCGGCGGCGATGCCGGGCGCCGTGGCGACCACCGCGAGCACGCGCCCGCCGGTGGCGACGATCCCGCCGTCGCGCCGCGCGGTTCCGGCATGGAAGACCAGCACGTCCGGCTGCGACGCCGCGGCCTCGAGACCGGCGATGGGCGTGAATTTCGCGTAGGCGCCGGGATAGCCCTTCGCGGCCATCACCACGGCCAGCGCCGCGACGTCGCGCCAGCGCAGATGAAAATTGGCGAGCTGCCCGTCGGCGGCGGCGATCAGGGCCGGCAGCAGGTCGGACATCAGCCGCGGCATCAGCGCCTGGCATTCCGGATCGCCGAACCGGACATTGAACTCGATCAGGCGCGGCCCGTCGGGGCCGATCATGACGCCCGCGAAGAGCACGCCCACGAACGGGCGCCCCTCGGCCCGCATGCCGGCGAGGGTCGGGCGGACGATCTCGGCCATGATGCGCTCGGTCATCGCCGCATCGACCACCGGGGCCGGCGAATAGGCGCCCATGCCGCCGGTATTGGGGCCGGTGTCGCCGTCGCCGACACGCTTGTGGTCCTGCGCGGCGGCCAGCGGCAGGGCATGCGTGCCGTCGCACAGCGCGAAGAAGCTCGCCTCCTCGCCGGCGAGGAATTCCTCGATCACCAGCTCCGCGCCGGCCGTCCCGAACTGTCCGGCGACCATCGCAGCGTCAATGGCGGCGAGCGCCTCGTCGACGGTCATGGCGACGACGACGCCCTTGCCGGCGGCGAGGCCGTCGGTCTTGACGACGATCGGGGCGCCATGCGCGCGGACATGGGCGCGTGCTGCCGCGGCGTCGGTGAAGCGCGCGTAGCGGGCGGTCGGGATGCCATGACGCGCGCAGAAATCCTTCATGAATCCCTTCGAGCCCTCGAGCGCGGCCGCCGCCGCGCGGGGTCCGAAGGCCTTGATCCCGACCTCGGCCAGCCGGTCGACCAGCCCCGCCACCAGCGGCTGCTCCGGTCCGACGATCACGAAGTCGATGGCCTCGCGGTGGGCGAAGGCGACCAGGCCGTCGATATCCTCGGCGGCGATCGGCACGCATTCGGCCTCGGCGGCGATGCCGGCATTGCCCGGCGCGCAAGTGAGGCGGGTGCAGAGCGGCGAGGCCGCGATCGCCCAGCACAGGGCATGCTCGCGGCCGCCGCCGCCGACGACGAGAATCTTCATGGCTGCGCCTGACCCATTCCTTCGCGGAGGCGGCGGCTTGTATCATGGGGCTCGCATCGCTCGAAAGACCATGACGGAACCCAGGCTCGGCAATCTTCCCGAAGTGACGGTGTCGGAGCTCTCCGGCGCGATCAAGCGCGCCCTCGAGAGCGGCTTCGAGCGCGTGCGCGTGCGCGGCGAGTTGTCGGGCGTGAAGCGCCATGTCTCGGGGCACGTCTATTTCTCGCTCAAGGACGCCGAGGCGCTGATCGAGGGCGTGTGCTGGCGCAGCCAGGTGCCGCGGCTGCGGGTGCGGCCGGAGGACGGGCTCGAGGTCATTTGCGCCGGCCGCATCACCACCTATGGCGCGCGGTCCAAGTACCAGATCGTGGTCGACCAGATGGAGGTCGCCGGGGCCGGGGCCCTGCTGCGCATGGTCGAGGAGCGGCGCCGACGCCTTGCGGCCGAAGGGCTGTTCGACGAGGCGCGCAAGCCGTCGCCGCCCTATCTGCCCGACGTGATCGGGATCGTCACCTCGCCGACCGGCGCGGTGATCCGCGACATCCTGCATCGGCTCGCCGACCGTTTCCCGCGCCATGTCCTGGTCTGGCCGGTGCCGGTCCAGGGGGCCGACGCGGCGGCCCGCATCGCCGAGGCGATCGCCGGCTTCAATGCGCTCGCGCCCGGCGGCGCGGTGCCGCGTCCCGACCTGCTGATCGTCGCGCGCGGCGGCGGCAGCCTCGAGGATCTGATGGCCTTCAACGAGGAGGTCGTGGTGCGCGCCGCCGCCGCCAGCACGATCCCGC
>CAIOSQ010000059.1 GCA_903860935.1 uncultured Rhodospirillales bacterium
GACCAGCACTATCGCGACCACGTCATCGGCGGCCCCGGCGCGTTCTTGATGGTGGCGGAGGATTTCGACAGCTTCGCCTTCGCGATCCGCAACAAGTTGATGCGCGAGATCGCCGGGACGCACGGTCCCGCGACCATGGTCGCGCGCGGTGGCCGCGCCGCCGAGCAGGAACCGACCGACCCCGGGAGATGACGATCCATGACCGAGACCCCGTCGCCGCTCGTCCTCGATCTCTCCCACATGCCCTATCGCGCGGATTCCGGGACGGGCGCGCGCGCCAGGATCGGCGCGATCGTGCTGGCGACCGACCACACGATGGAAGCGGAGTGGCGCGAGATCCTCGCGCTCGACGGCGTCGCCTTCCATGTCGCGCGGATCTGGAACGACGCGCAGATCACCCCCGATACGCTGGCCGCGCTGGGTGCGGAGATCGCCCCGGCGACGCGGCTGATCCTGCCCAACGATCCGCGCCTCGACGCGGTGGCCTTCGCCTGCACCTCCGGCGCGATGGTGCTGGGCGAGGATTTCGTCGCACGCGAGGTGCATCGTCACCGGCCCGGCATTCCCGTGACCTCGCCGATGCGCGCGGGCATCGAGGCGCTGCGCGCGCTCGGCGTGCGGCGCGCGGCCCTGCTGACGCCCTACATGCAGGCGATCAACGACCGCATGCGCGCGCATGTCGAGGCGCATGGCATCGCGGTCCCCGCGATGGGCTCGTTCAACGAGCCCGACGATCTCGTCGCGGCCTCGATCACGCCCGACACGCTGCTGGAGGCGGCGATCGAGCTCGGCCGGTCGCCGGCGGTCGACGGGGTCTTCATCAGTTGCTCGAGCTTTCGCGCCGCGGGCATCGTCGCGCTGCTGGAGCAGGCGATCGGCAAGCCCGCGACCGCCTCCAACCATGCGATGGCCTGGCACGCGCTGCGGCTCGCCGGCTACCGCGATCCCGTGCCGGGCTGGGGCAGTCTCTTCGCGCTGTGACGCGCGCGCCATGACGCTGCGGCAACTCGAGGCGTTCTACTGGATCGCGCGGCTGGGCAGCTTCCACGCGGCCGCGCGGCATCTGCACGTCGCGCAGCCTTCGGTCTCGGCGCGCGTGCGCGAGTTGGAGCGTCATCTGGGCGTTCCCCTGTTCGAGCGCAGCGGACGCGGCCTGCGTCCGACGGCGAAGGGGCGGGACCTGCTGCCCTATGCGGGGCGGATGATCGAACTCGCCGACGAGATCGGTCAGCGCGTCGGCGAGCGCGAGGCGCTGCGCGGGCGCGTGCGCTTCGGCGTCACCAGCGTGCCGGCGGTCACCTGGATGCCGCGGGCGATGAAGCGCCTGGCCCAGGCCTATCCGGGCATCGAGGCCGAGTTCGTCGTCGACGCGTCGGAGAGTCTGCGCGCGCAGTTGCTGCGCGGCGAACTCGACCTTGCCTTCCTCGCGGGACCACTCGCCGATCCGGGGATCGCGACGCGACCGCTGACGCGCGCGCCGATGGCCTGGCTGCGCAGTCCCGATCTTCTGCTGCCCACGGGTCCGCTGGGGCCGGCCGATCTTGCCGAGATCCCGATCATCACCGACTCGCGCGGCAGCTTCCTGCATACGCTGGCGCTCGACTGGTTCCGCGCCGCCGGGGTGGAGCCGCGCCGCCACAATGGCTGCACCATCCTTCAGACGCGGCTGCAACTCGCGCGTGCCGGGCTCGGCGTCGCGATCGCACCGCCCCGTCTCGCAGCGCGCGAACTCGCGGAGGGCAGCCTGCGCCTGATCGACACCGCGCCGCCCTTGCCCGCGCTCGAGTATTTCGCGGCGATCGCCGGCGGCACCGCGTCGTTGCCCGCCAAGGCGGTGCTCGACATCGCGCTCGAGACGATCGCCGCGGAGCCCAGTCTGGAGATCGGATTGCCGGAGCACGCCGCGCCGCGTGGCTGATCTATCGACAACCGATAGATAGAAACTATCAAACTGGGTCCTTGATCTCCGTTTCGACCGGAAAACTTGACCAGTCCTCCGCCCTCCGAATAATCGGCGGCTCAAGACAATCAAGGGGAGGACGTCATGCGCAGGACTTGGCTGGCCGCGGTTGCGGCGATGGCGCTCGTCGCGCCGGCCCAGGCGGCGGATCTTCGTGTCGGCACGTCGTCGGACATCGTCACGCTCGATCCCGGCAATCACCGCAGTCGCGTGACCGAGAGCGCGCTGCTCAACGTCTACGACGCGCTGGTCGCCCGCACCGACGACATGAAGCTGGTGCCGGAACTGGCCGAGAGCGTGACCCAGATCGACGCCACGACCTGGGAGGCGAAGCTGCGTCGCGGCGTGCGCTTCCACGACGGCAGCGAGATGACGGCCGAGGACGTCAAGTTCACCTATGACCGCCTGACCAGGACGAACGCGATGGACGGCAAGACCAGCCCGCGCCAGAGCCTGGTGGGACCGGTCGCCGAGACGATCGTCGTCGATTCCCACACGGTCCGGTTCAAGCTCTCCAGCCCCTGGCCGATCTTCCGCGCCTACATCCCGTTCAACCAGATCGTCAGCAAGGCCTTCGTCGAAAAGGTCAAGACCGACGGCATGGCGACGCAGGCGATGGGGACGGGGCCGTTCAAGCTGACCGAGTGGCGGCGCGGCGACTCGCTGATCCTCGAGCGCTTTCCCGGCTATTACGGTGGGTCGCCGGACCTGCTCCCGGTCGGGCCGGCGCGCGTCGACCGCGTCATCTTCAGGATCATTCCCGAGCCCGCCTCGCGCGTCGCCGCGCTGCTCGCGGGCGAGGTCGACCTGATCGACGAATTGCCCCATCACGCGATCCGCCAGATCGAGGCGAATCCGCGCACGCAGGTCCTGCGCACCAACGGCACGCGCAGCTTCTTCATCGACCTCAACAACTTGAAGCCGCCCTTCAACGACCCGCGCGTGCGCCAGGCGGCCAACCACGCGATCAACCGGCAATTGATCATCGACCGTCTGCTCAACGGCCTCGCGGTGCCGCTGGCGACGCTGATCAGCCCGGATTCCTACGGCTACAACGCGTCGCTGAAGCCCTACGCGCACGACGTGGCAAGGGCGCGCGCCCTGCTCGCCGAGGCCGGCCACCCCAACGGGGTCGACGTCACGCTCGATGTCACCAACGCCTTCAAGGAGCAGGGGGAGGTCGTGGCCCAGATGCTCACGCAGGCCGGCATCCGCGCGAAGGTCCAACTCTGGGAGGCGACGGCGCTCTCCGACATGTGGAAGGATCCGGCGAAGCATGACCGGCAGATGTATTTCCGTTCCTGGGGCGATGGCGCGCTCGATCCCGTCGGGATCTTCAACCCCGTTCTGAAGAGCCGCGATCGCGGCAATTTCTCCGGCTACAGCAATGCCGAGGTCGATCGTCTCCTGACCGCGGCGGATACCGAGATCGACGTCGAGGCGCGCTCGCGCATGTACCAGGACGCGCAGGCGATCATCCATCGCGAGACGCCGCTGCTCTATCTCTGGCTGCCGCAGGACGTCTACGGCGCCAGCCGCAGGCTCAAGGACTGGGGGCCGTCGCCGCGCGGCGTCGTGAAACTGCACGACGCGCGGCTCGACTGACCGGACGGGCCCTGCGCCGGGCATGAACCCGATCGCGCTCGCCGAGCGCCTGCTGCAGTTGATACCGGTGCTGTTCGGCATCAGCGCCATCGTCTTCTCGATGATGGCGCTGACGCCGGGCGATCCGGTGGACGTGATGCTCGGCGACTCCCTCGCGACGCCGGCGCAGCGCGCGGCGATGCGCCAGGACATGGGCCTCGACCTGCCGATGCACGAGCGCTTCCTGCGCTTCCTCGGCAACGCGGTCCAGGGCGAGTTCGGGACCAGCTTCCACCATCGCCGCCCGGTCGCCGACGTGATCGCGGAACGCATCCCTGCCACGATCGAGCTCACCCTCGCCGCGATGCTGCTCGCGCTCGCGATCGGCGTCCCGCTCGGCGTGCTCGCCGCCGTGAGACGCGACGGCTGGTTCGACCGTCTGGCCACGGTTGCGACGCTGCTGGGCGTGTCGATGCCCGGCTTCTGGTTCGGCATCCTTGCGATCCTGATCTTCTCGGTGACGCTCGGCCTGTTCCCGGTCGCCGGACGCATCGGCTATTCGTCGGAGGTGCCGTTCGTCACCGGGATGCTGCTGGTCGACACGCTGGTCGCGGGCAAGCCCAAGGCGTTCCTGGAGGCGCTGCGCCACCTCGCGCTGCCGGCGACGACGCTCGGTCTCGCCATGGCGGCGTTGCTGGCGCGGGTGACGCGCAGCGCGATGATCGACGCGCTGCGCCAGGACTACATCGTCTTCGCCGAGGCCAAGGGCCTGTCGCGTGCGCGCATCGTGCTGCGCCATGCGCTCAAGAACGCCCTCATCCCGACCGTGACGGTGGCAGCGATCGAGACCGGCACGCTGCTCGGCGGCAACATGATCGTCGAGACCGTCTTCGGCTGGCCCGGGCTTGGCCGGCTCGTCGTCGAGGCGATCTTCACGCGGAACTACCCGATCGTGCAGGCGGCGGTGCTGCTCTACGCGGTCACCTATGTGCTCCTGAACCTCGTCGCCGACATCCTCTACACGATGCTCAATCCGCGGGTGCGGCTGTGAGCGCGCTCGCCGCCGCCGCGCCCGAGACGCGCTTCGCCGCAGGCCTGCACGCGCTGCGCGCGAACCGCGCGGCGATGCTCTCCCTCCTGATCGTCGCGGGCTTCGCGGTGCTGGCGCTGCTGGCGCCCTGGATCGCGCCGCACGACCCGACCGAGGGCGATCTGCTGCGTCGGCTCCAGCCGCCGGCCTGGATGGAGGGCGGGGAGGCCGCCTATCCGCTGGGCTGCGATGCGCTGGGCCGCGACATCCTCAGCCGTCTGATCCACGGCACCCGCGTGTCGATGTCGATCGGCGTCGCGGTCGTCCTCGCGGCGACCGCGATCGGGGCGCTGCTCGGCCTGCTCGCGGGCTATCTGCGCGGCGGCTTCGACGTGGCGATCTCGCGCGTCGTCGACGTGCTGCTCGGCTTTCCGTACCTGATCTTCGCCATCGGCTTGATGGCCGTGATGGGGCCTGGCCTTGCCAACATCGTGCTCGTGCTGGTGATCAAGGAATGGGTCATGCCCTGCCGCGTCGTGCGCGCAGAGACGCTGGCCGCGCGCGAGATGGACTACGTCGAGGCCGCCCGCGCGCTCGGCGAGACGACGGCGCATATCCTGTTCCGCGAGATCCTGCCCAACATCCTCTCGACGCTGCTGGTCGTCGCGACGTTCCGGATGGCGGCGATCATCATCATCGAGGCCAGCCTGTCCTTTCTCGGCCTGGGCGTGCAGCCGCCGGCGGCGTCCTGGGGCTCGATGATCGCCGATGGCCGGCAGTTCATGCTCGACGCATGGTGGGTCAGCACGCTGCCCGGCCTCGCCATCCTCGCCCTCGTGCTGGCGATCAACATCGCGAGTCAGGGCATGCGCGACGCCTTCGATCCCGGGCTGCGGGCATGAGCGCCGCGCCGCTGCTCTCGATACGCGGACTGCGCACGGTCTTTCCGACGCGCCAGGGTCTGGTCCGCGCGGTCGACGGCGTCGATCTCGACGTCGCGGCGGGGGAATGCCTGGGCGTCGTCGGCGAATCCGGATCGGGCAAGAGCGTGACGTTCCAGTCGGTGCTGGGCCTGGTCCGTCCGCCGGGGCGGATCGAGGCGGGCGAGATCCGCTTCGACGGGCGCGACATTGCCGGGTTGCCGGCGGACGCTTTGCGCGCGCTGCGCGGCGGCGACATCGCGATGACCATGCAGGACGCGCTGACCGCGCTGAATCCGGCCTTCACGGTCGAGACCCAGATCGTCGAGACGCTGCGCGCGCATCGCCGGGTCCAGGGCGGCGCGCGCGCCCTGCGCGCGACCGCGGTCGAATTGCTGGCACGGGTCGGCATCCCGGACCCGGAGAGCCGTCTTGGCCAGTATCCGCATCAATTCTCCGGCGGCATGCGCCAGCGCGTGATGATCGCCATCGCGATCGCATGCCGGCCGCGCCTGCTGATCGCCGACGAGCCGACGACCGCGCTCGATGTGACCATCCAGGCCCAGGTCCTCGACCTGCTGGCGGCGATGCGCGCCGAGAG
Source organism: uncultured Rhodospirillales bacterium (assembly GCA_903860935.1). Classification (GTDB taxonomy): domain Bacteria; phylum Pseudomonadota; class Alphaproteobacteria; order CACIAM-22H2; family CACIAM-22H2; genus CAIOSQ01. The sequence goes on from CAIOSQ010000059.1 coordinate 6,096, forward strand.
CGGCATGGGCATGGTGCTGATCAGCCACGATCTGGGCGTCGTCGCCTCGCATTGCGACCGCGTCGCCGTGATGTATGGCGGCCAGGTCGTCGAGAGCGGTCCGACGCGCGCGGTGATCGACGCGCCGCGCCATCCCTACACCAGGGGCCTGCTGCGCTCGCGCCCCGATCTCGCCCATCCCGAACGTCCCATCGTGCCGATCGGCGGCCAGATCCCCGATCCTGCCGCGCCGCCGCCGGGATGCCGGTTCAGGCCACGTTGTCCCGAGGCGGGCCCCGGCTGCGACGCGCCCGTCGCCTTGCGCGACCTCGGTGCCGGGCGCGCGGCGCGCTGCGTGCGGGTGGCGGCATGACCGACATCGCGTCGCCGCCGCTGCTGCGCCTCGTCGGCGTCGCCAAGCGCTACGATCTGCGCCGCGGGCTGCGCCGCCTTCTGCAACCGGCCGAAGGAAACACCGTCCATGCGCTGGACGGCGTGGATCTGGAGATCGCACGCGGCGAGACGCTGGGCGTGATCGGCGAGAGCGGCTGCGGGAAGACCACGCTGGGCCGCGTCGCGCTGCGACTGCAGGAGCCCAGCGCCGGTCGGGTGGAGTTCGACGGCATCGATATCGGATCGCTCGACGCGCGACGGCTGCGGGCGCTGCGCAAGCGCATGCAGATCGTCTTCCAGGACCCCTATGCGTCGCTCAATCCGCGGCGCAGCGTCGGGCAGATCGTCGGTCGCGGCCTCGCGCTCCATGGCGGCGCGACGACATCGGCCGAGCGCCACGCGCGCGTGGCGGCGCTGCTGGAGCGCGTGGGTCTGCCGCGCGCGGCGATGGCACGCTTTCCGCACCAATTCTCCGGCGGCCAGCGCCAGCGCGTCGCGATCGCCCGTGCGCTCGCCGCCGGCCCCGATTTCCTGGTCTGCGACGAACCGGTCTCCGCGCTCGACGTCTCGATCCAGGCGCAGATCCTGGCGCTGCTGGGCGAACTCAAGCGCGATTTCGGGCTCACCTATCTCTTCATCAGCCACGATCTCTCGGTGGTCGCGCATGTCAGCGACCGTGTCGCCGTGATGTATCTCGGTCGCGTCGTCGAGACGGGGCCCTCGCGCCGCATTCTCTCCGCGCCCGCGCACCCCTATACGCGTGCGCTGCTCGCCGCCGTACCGCGCCTGGATGCGCGCGATGCGCCGCCGCGCCAGCGCCTGACCGGCGACTTGCCGTCGCCGCTGCGTCCGCCGCCGGGGTGCCGCTTCCATACACGCTGCCCCGAGGCGCGCGAGATCTGTCGCCGCGTGTCGCCCGCACCGATCCAGCTTGCCCAGGGGCATGCCGTCGCCTGCCATCTTTACTCCGGAGCCGCGCCATGATCCTGCACGACCTTCCTGCCGGCATGCCGCTGCGCCTGGAGGGCGACGCCTATGCGCGCGGTCGCGCCCAGGCGCGGCTATGCCCGGATCTGGTCGACCATGTGCGCCATGCGGTCGCGCATCGCCTGGAGGAGACGGCGCCCGCCTTCGCCCGCGCCGATGTGCGCGATTTCGTCGCCGCGCAGCATCGCGCGACGCAGTCGCTCCATCCCGAGATCCTCGACGAGATCACCGGTATCGCCGACGGTTTCGGCATCGATCCGCGCGTGCTCTTCGACTATCTCCACTGCTCGAGCGCCGCCGATCTCGCGGCGATCGCGGAACATCGCCCCGATGGCTGCACCGCGATCGCGGCGACCGCGCGCGGCGGTCACGCCCTGGTCGCGAAGAATCGCGACTATCGCGCCGAGCACATCCCGATCCAGCGCGTCATGCTGCATGACGATCCGGCCTGGAACGGCCGTCGGCTGCTGGTGATCGGCTCCCTCGGCAGCCCGGGCAATTTCTCGTCCGGCATGAACAGCGACGGCCTCGCCATCGCCGATACCGCCAGCCGCACCTCGGACATGGGGCCGGGGTTGCACCGCTATTTTCTCCTGACCCGGCTGCTCGTGACGTGCCGCGACGTCGATCAGGCCCTCGCGGCGATCCGGGGCATGACCCATACCGGCAGCGGCCTGCTGCTGCTCGGCGATGCGAGCGGCGCGGTCGCGGCGGTCGAACTGGGGCATCGTCGGGTCGGCTTCGAGCACCGCTCCAGCGGCCGGGTCGCGCGCAGCAACCATTTCGTGACGCCCGCCATGGCGCCCGCAAATCTCGACGTTGCCGGCAGCGCCGCCTCGCGGGTCAATTCGGAACGCCGCTTCGCCGCGCTCGAGCGTCGCCTCGCCGCCCTGCCGGCGGCGCCGGAGGCCGCGGACATCCATGCCCTGCTCTGCCGTCATGGCGAGGATGGCGGCGAGGCGTTCTGCCGGCATGGCGGCGATCATCTTTCGACGACCATCTCCGGAGCCATCTGGGACACGGCGGCGCGCGCGCTGGCCATGGCGTCCGGCAATCCCTGCAGCGCCACCTGGTGGCGCTTCGGTTTCTGACGACAGGATTTCAACAGCGGAGCACATGATGACAGTCAAGACGATCCTTTGTCCGACCGGCCACCTGGCCTTCACGCCGCTGGAGAAGGCCAGCTTCCTGCATGGCTGCACGCTGCGGCCCGATTACATCGTCGCCGACGCCGGATCCTGCGACATGGGCCCGCGACCGCTCGGCGCCGACCAGCATGTCAGCCTCGAGGCGTGGCAGCGCCACGATCTGGAGGTGATGCTGGTGGAATCCCGCCGTCTGGGTGTGCCGATGATCGTCGGCTCGGCGTCCGACACCGGCACCGATCGCGGCGTCGACCAGTTCGTGCGCCTGCTGGGCGAGATCTCGGCGCAGCACGGCCTGAAGCCGTTCCGCGTCGGCGCGATCTATGCCGAGCAGTCGATCGACTCGCTCAAGGCGCGGCTCGCCGCGGGCGCGCGCATCGAGGGGCTGGACGGGCGGCCGGATGCCGATCTCGCGACGCTCGATCGCACGACGCGCGCGGTCGCGGTGATGAACGCCGATCCGATCCGCGCCATGCTGCGCGCCGGCGCCGATGTCGTCGTCGCCGGCCGGTCGAGCGATTGCGCGCTGTTCGCGGCGCCGCTGCTCGAGGCGGGGTTCTCGCCGGGCGTGTCCTACTACACGGGCAAGCTCATGGAATGCGCGTCGTTCTGCGCCGAGCCCTACATGGGCAAGGAATCGATCCTCGGGCGCATCGAAGGCGAGCAGGTCGAGGTCACCGCGATGCATCCGGGGCAGCGCTGCACGCCGGCCTCGATCGCGAGCCACGCGATGTACGAGCGCACCAATCCGTTCCGCGAATACGTCGCCGGCGGCTATATCGACATGACCGATTGCCGCTACGAGCAGGTGGCGGAGAAGACCACGCGCGCCTCGGGCCAGGTCTTCGTGCCGTCGCCGACCTGCAAGGTGAAGCTGGAGGGCGCGGGTCTGGTGGGCCCGCGGCGCCTCGCCGTCGTCGGCATCCGCGATCCGCATACGATCGCGCTGATCGACAAGGCGATCGCCTGGGCGAAGGGCAAGGTGGTCGAGCGCTTCGGCCCGATGGGCGCCGCCTATCAGGTGCATTATCACCTCTATGGCCGCAGCGCGGTGATGAAAGACCTCGACGCGAGACCCGAAATGGCGCCGCACGAGCTGGGCATCGTCGTCGAGGCGGTGCACATGGACGGGCGCAAGGCCGAGGAGATCTGCGCGCTCGCGACGCGCAACCTGTTCTATGCGCGCCTGCCCGAGACCAAGGGCACCGCCGGCGCCGCCGCGCTGATGTCCGACGAGATCCTGGTCGGCGAGGCCGGCTACGAATGGACGCTCAACCACACGATCGAGGTGAAGGACCCGATGGAGCTTTTCCGCACACGCATGTTCGCGGTCGATGCCGGCCGCGTCCAGGAGGCTGGCCGATGACACGCCTGCGCGAACTCGCCTCGACGATCCGCTCCAAGAACGCGGGTGTCGACCACATCACCTTCGACGTCATCTTCCGCGACCGCGGCCATTTCGAGCGCGTGCGCGACAGCGGCGTGCTGGCCCGCGAGAAGATGGCGACGCTGTTCGGCGTACCGGTGGAGCGCATCACGCATCACACGGTGTTCGAACCCGCCAACGCCATCAAGTTTACCATCCGCCGCCTCGTCCCCAGCGGCACGCCGGGCGAGACCGACGTCTTCGGCTCCCAGCAATACGCCCCGCTCTTCGACGTCGAGGTGCCCTGAGAGAGATCAGTGCCTGCGGGCTCGCGAGCGGCGGAGCCCGCAGGTCTCCCTCGGTGGACGAGGTCGTGTCCCAGCACGTGGTGTAGGAGCAGAGCGCGGGGCGCGCGAAGCCCATGGCGAGCGCAGCGCGCCCCGCGCGGGGTTGGTCATCGTGGATCTGCGGTAGGGTCTTGTCGCCAAACCACACAACCGAACCGCGGACCCCGCGAAATCGGATCAGGTGCAGACCCGGGCATGGCGAAGCAGCAGACAGTTTGACCCTGATCGCACTCGGGGAACGGCAGGGGCGGCAAAGCCCCCTTAATCAAAGGATAAGTCGACATCCTTTGATTAAGGCGATGCCTTGACAAAGGATCGGGATCAAAATGTCGTCGAACGCCGACATGTATTTTTGTCGTCGATCGGCGACTTTCTCACTTGTTGCCGATCGACGATATTTTTATGTTGTCGGCGAACGACGACAATCGGACAAAGCGCCATGCAGGTTCGAACGCCCTTGGACCTCGGGCTGATCATCCGCCAGCAGCGCCGCCACCTCGGCCTCAACCAGACCGATCTGGCCAGCCGCGTCGGTGTCGGCCGCCAATGGATCGTGGCCATCGAGCACGGGAAGGCGCGGGCGGAACTGGGGCTCGTCTTGCGCACGCTTGCCGCCCTCGACCTCACTCTGGCAGTGGATGGCGGCAGCGATACCCCCATGCGCAAGGACAGCAGCGTGGCACCGATCGATATCGACGCCGTCGTCGATGCCGCGAAGCGACGCCGCCCATGACCGACCATCTCGTGATCATCGTCGATGGTCGGATCATGGGCGAGATCCGCAAGGACAAGCGCGCGCGTCTCACGCTCGCCTACGACGCCGACTGGCGTCAGACACCGGACGCATATCCGCTCTCGCTTTCCATGCCGCTCGTTGTCGCCGAGCACGCGCACGCCAGGATCGAACCATGGCTGTGGGGCCTTCTCCCCGACAACGACGCCGTTCTGGCCCGCTGGGGACAGCGCTTCCAGGTCTCGCCACGCAATCCGTTGGCGCTGCTTGCGCATGTCGGCGAGGACTGCGCCGGCGCCATCCAGATCGTTCCGCCAGAGCGTGCAGACGCCCTTCGCACGCAGTCCGCCGGGCAAGTCGAATGGCTCGACGACAAAGACATCGCGGAACGTATCCGCACCTTACGCAAAGACCAGGCGGCATGGCGCCTTTCGCGCGATGCCGGCCAGTTCAGCCTCGCCGGCGCGCAACCCAAAACAGCCTTCCTCTGCGAGAATGGCCGTTGGGGAGTCCCCTCCGGGCGAGCGCCTACTACGCATATCGTCAAACCGCCGATCGAAGCCTTCGACGGTCATGCCGAAAACGAGCATGTCTGTCTCGCTCTGGCGCGCGCACTTGGCTTGCCTGCCGCCGCGAGCCAGGTCCGCGTGTTCGAGGGCGAGGTGGCGATCGTCGTCGAGCGCTATGACCGCGTGCGCATGGAAGGCTCTATCCGTCGCTTGCACCAGGAGGACACGTGCCAAGCGCTGGGACTGCCACCGACCGGAAAATACGAGAATGAAAATGGGCCGGGAGTGGCGCCGATTGTCGAACTCCTGCGAACCTATTCCAGTCGCCCGACCGACGACGTCTGGACATTCGTTCAGGCACTCGCGCTCAACTGGCTCATCGGCGGGACGGATGCTCACGCGAAGAACTATTCCGTGCTGATCGGTGCAGGTGGGCGCGCCCGCCTCGCACCACTCTACGATGTTGCCAGCACCCCGACTTACGACGTCGACTTCCAGAAGCTCCGCCTGGCGATGAAGATCGGCGGCAGATATCTCCTCGGCGACATCTCGCTACGGCATTGGAACCAGCTGGCGTCATCGGTTCGACTGGATGAGGAACAGGTACGCACGAAATGCCTCGACCTCGCCGAGCGGCTTCCCGACGCACTGGCCGACGTCATCAATACGGCTCGGGCCGACGGTCTCGACAACGCGGTGCTGCAGCGGCTTTTCGATGCCCTCACCACAAGAGCCGCCGATTGCCGGAAAATTCTGATGGCGGCACCAGCCCCTGAAACCGAGTGATGATCTCTCCTAACCGAACATGGGGACGAAACGGGAAACCATCGCCCCGATGAGCGAGGATCCTGTCGTCAAGTTGCCTGTCATGGTCGCCTGACATGACCGGCCGGCCCAGACGAAGAGCACGACGACCACGTCGCTGCTACACCACGCAATGGGATACGATCGTCCGCGCTGTGCGCGCCTCGCGTCAGACACCAGCCTCCCGGAAGCCTTGCGCGAAGATGCGAAGTGACGCAGCGTGCTGCGCGGGGGGAGATGCGATGGACAGCCGCGCGGACATGCGTTTGGGAAGCCTTGCCGGACGGCGCGTCGTCGTCACGGGCGGGGCGTCCGGCATCGGCCGCTGTCTGGTCGAGGCGTTCCTCGCCCAGGGCTGCACGGTCGAGGCGATCGACATCGACCCTGCGGCGATCGAGTCCCTCGCCAGCGCCCATCCCGGTGCGGCCCTCACCTTGCGCAGGGCGGACCTCGCCGATACGCAGGCGCGGCAGGCGGTGATGCAATCGGTCGTCGATGCGGGGCCGATCGACGTGCTCGTCACCAATGCGGCCGACGACACGCGCCATGCCTGGGCGGATGTCACGCCCGAATCCTGGCAGCGCACGCTGGCGATCAATCTCGACCATCATTTCTTCAGCGCGCAGGTGGCCGCGCGCAGCATGACGGCGCGCGGAAGCGGCGTGATCGTGATGCTGGGATCGGTGACGGCGCGGCGCGGCTGGCCCGCGATGGCGGGGTATCTCGTCGCCAAGGGCGGGATCGAGGCGATGGTGCGCGGTCTCGCCCGCGAGCTCGGACCATCCGGAATCCGCGTCGTCGGCGTCGTGCCGGGCGCGATCGACACCGAACGCCAGCGACGCCTCTGGCAGACGCCGGATCGCGTCGAACAGATCCTCGCCACGCAGGCGATCCGGCAGCGGCTGGATGGCTGGGACATCGCCCAGATGGTGCTTTTCCTGGCTTCGGACAACGCGCGCGGCTGCACGGCACAATGCTATGTCGTCGATGCCGGACTGACCTGAACGACATCAAAACGGAGGAACACCCATGACGAACCGATTGACACGACGCCACACCCTTGTCGCCGCCGGCGCCGCGCTCGCCGCGCCGTCGCTCGCGCGCGCGCAGGCCGCGGAGAGCCTCACCTATCTGGGATGGAGCCACACGGAGGCCGGCAGCAAGCCGTTCCTGGATGGCGTGTTCGGCGAGTTCAAGGCGGCGAACCCGTCGGTCCGTTTCGAGACGGTCGGCGTGCCCTTCGGGCAGATGGAAACGACCGTCTTCCTGCGCAAGCGCTCGAACCAGCGCACGGACGTGATCCAGATGCAGGAGCGCTGGCTCGCGACCTTCGTCGCCGCGGGCGGCATGATCGACGTCGACAAGATCTTCGGCGCCTCCTACCTCGACAGCACGTTCCACCCCAACGCGCTCGCCCAGGCGCGCGCCCGCGGCGGACGCTACGGCGTGCCCTGGGTGTCGGGATCGACGGGGCTCGTCGCGAACACGAAGCTCCTGGCGGAGGTGGGCGTGCGCAAGCCCGAGACCATGGACGAGCTTCTCGACACGATGCGCAAGGTCAAGCGGGCCAAGCCGAATTCGAGCCCGCTCGGCATCACCACCAAGAACACCTCGCTGACCCAGCTCGAAACCCAGCTGTTCTTCTGGCAGTTCGGCGCGCGGTTCTTCGACGCCTCGGGCAAGGTCACGATCGACAGCGACGCGGCGCGCCAGGCGCTGTCGCTGCTCGCCACGATGACCAAGGAAGGCCTGATCGTTCCGGGGAACGACAGGTTCGATTTCCGCCGCCTCTTCGCGCAGGAACTCGTCGCGTTCTATCCGGATCCGCCGCTGGCCCGGGCCTTCGCGCGCGCGCAGTCGGGGCAGGGCGAGGCCTATGATCGCAACATCTCCCCGATGGCCACGCCGGTGGTGAAGCGGGGCGACGAGCCGGTCTCCATCCAGTGGTCGCATCTGCTCGCCTTCCCGGATTTCGGTGGCGCGAAGCCGACGGCCGACGGCGCGGTCGGCCGGTTCGTCGCGCATCTCGCCAAGCCGGAGACGCAGCTCGCGTATTTCCGCACGGCGGGCGTGTTCCCGACGACGAAGGTCGCGCTGTCGGCGCTGGCCTCGGACAGCTACGTGACGGAATGGGTCGGGTTGTCGCAATACGCCCGCCCGGACGAGATCGCCCAGTTCTCCAACGGGCCGCAGCTGCGCGACGTCATCGGCGAGGAGGTCGTCGCCGCGATGCTCGGTCAGAAGTCGCCCGGCGACGCGATCGCCTCTATGTCGAAGCGGCTGACAGATATCGGTCCGAAGACCTGATGTCGGGCACGGGGGTCCACGCGGCGCGGCAGCCGGTCGGGTTCGGCGGCGCGCAGGCATGGTTCGGCTTCGCGCTGACCGTGCCGGCGCTCGTCGGCTTCGTCGTGTTGATCCTCGGGCCTTTTCTCTCCTCGGTGTATTTCGCGCTCCACGAGTACCGGATCGAATCGTCCGAACCGGTCTTCGTGGGGCTGCGAAACCTCGAGACGCTGTGGCGCGACGCGACCTTCTGGCAGGCGTGGCGCACGACCGTCGTCTATGTCGCCGCGACCACGGCGCTCACGGCCGTCCTGGGCACCCTCTATGCGATCTTCCTCAACGAGCCGTTCCGCGGCCGGACGATCATCCGCGCGGCGTCGCTGCTGCCCTGGGTCCTGCCGAGCACGGTGACCGCCTTCCTATGGGCGTGGCTCTTCCACGGCCAGTATGGCGTGGTCAACGCGTTCCTGATGACCCTCGGCGCCATGCAGCAGCCTTTCTTCTGGCTGTCCACGTCCAACGGGGCGCTGTCCGCGGTGATCCTGGCTAAGGCGTGGCTCAGCACGCCGATCGTGATGCTCTTCGTCCTCGCGGCGCTGCAATCGCTTCCGGTCGAGCAGGTCGAGGCCGCGCGGCTCGACGGCGCCGGTGACGGCGCCGTGCTGCGGCACGTGGTGATGCCGCATATCTCCCGGACCCTGGGCATCGTCGTGGTGCTCCAGGCGATGGGAAACCTGCAGGTGTTCGACGTCATCTACGCGATGACGGCCGGCGGTCCGGTGCGCGCCACGACCGTTCTCTCGATCGAGGTCTATCGCCGCGCGTTCGAGCAGTGGAATCTCGGCATGGCGGCGGCCGTGGGGCTCGTGTGGTTCGCGACCATCGCGGGCATCGCCATCGTCTATCTGCGCATGCTGCTCAAGGACAACCCGTGATGGCACCTGTCGTCCTGACGTCGCGCGCGACCGGTACGCTGCTGTTCCGCGGTCTCCTGTTCGCGGCCCTGCTCGTGTTCCTCTTCTTCCCGGTCTACTGGATGGTGGCGACCTCGTTCCGGCCGCAGAACGAGGTCTTCGTCCAGTTCCCGACGCTGTTTCCCCATACGCCCACGCTCGCGAATTTCCGCCGCGCCTGGAGCCAGTCGGATCTGCCGCTCTACCTGCGCAACAGCCTGATCACCGCGGGGGGATCCGCGCTGCTGACGACGGCGCTCGCCTCGCTGGCGGCCTATGGGTTCGCCAAGTACCGGTTCTTCGCGCGCAAGCCGCTCATGTACCTGATGATTTCCGCGCAGATGTTTCCCTTCGCGGTGATCCTGATCAGCATCTACTCCCTGCTTCAGGTCCTGGACCTGCTCAATACGCTGACCGGCCTCACCATCGCCTATATCGTCTTCGCGCTGCCGGCCGCGATCTACATCCTGTTCTCCTTCTTCATGCGCCTGCCGGACGAACTGATCGAGGCGGCGCGCATCGACGGGGCCGGCGACATCCGCATCCTGACGCGGATCGTCCTGCCCCTGTCCTGGCCGGCGCTGATCGCGGTGGGGATCTATTCGTTCATGTGGGCGTGGAACGACCTGCTCTATTCGCTGACGCTCATCACGCGCGACGATTCACGAACCATCGGACCTGGCCTTCTGCTCGCCTTTTTCGGCGAGATGCAGCAGGACTGGGCGGGGGCGATGGCGGCCTCCATCCTCGCCGCGCTGCCGGCCGTGGTGGTGTTCGGGATCCTGCAGAGCTATTTCGTCCAGGGGCTCACCGCCGGGGCGGTCAAGTCCTAGCAGAACCCGGGACGGAGCCCGGATTAGTACCGGCGCCAGGGTAATCCGGGCTCCGTCCCCGGTTTTTTTCATGCCTCGGCCAGCGTCAGTCCGGTGAGGTCGATGCCGGGCTTGCGGCCGGCGATCAGGTCGGCGGTGATGCGCGCGGTGCCGTGGCTCATGGTCCAGCCCATATGGCCGAGCCCGGCGTTGAACCAGAGATTGCGGTGGCGCGCCTGGCCCAGGATGGGTGTGCCCTTCGGGGTCATCGGTCGCAATCCCGCCCAATAGGACGGTCGGTCGAAATCCGCGGCACCGGGGAAAAGACCGCGCGCGACCTTGAGCATATGCGCGAAATCCGACGGCTTGTGGCTGGTGTCGTAGCCGGCGAATTCGGCCGTCGCGGTCATGCGCAGCCGGTTGCCGAGGCGCGACCACGCGACGAGGTTCTGCTCGTCGACGCCCGACAGCATCGGCGCGCCGTTGCGGCCCTGGACGTCGAGCGTCAGCGCATAGCCCTTCACCGGATAGACCGGCAGGTTCACGCCCAGCTTGCGCGCCTCGATCGGGGCATAGCTGCCCAGCGCCATCACATAGGCGTCGGCGACGATCTCGCCGCCATCCGTCACGACCCTGGTGA
>CAIOSQ010000060.1 GCA_903860935.1 uncultured Rhodospirillales bacterium
CGAGCCGACGGGCACGCCGTTCGGCATGATGATCACCGGACCGGCGGCGGCCGACCTGTTCACGCTCTCGGCGGCGCACGGCATCGAACTGGCGCTGGCCGGGGATCCCGAACTGCGCCGGCCCGTGCCCGATGTCGCGCGCCTTGCCAGGGCGCCCCGCATCACCGACACCTACGCCGTGACCACGCCGCCCCTGGCGCCGCGCCCATGGACCGGGGTTCCGGATCAGTTGGCGAGGCAGTAATCGCCGCTGGTGTGGTAGCCGGATGGGCAGGAGCCGCGCTTGACGACGGCCGGCTTCGCGGTGGCGCTGCTGCCGAGGCAATAGTCGCCGCTGGTGTGGTAGCCCGACGGGCAGCTGCCGACTTTCGGCAGCGCCGGCCGCGCGGAACCGGAGGACGGCGTGCAGTAATTGCCGCTGGTATGATAGCCGGACGGGCAGGAACCCTGCTTCGGCAGGGGCTGCTGGGCGCCGGCGGAGGCCGCGGCGAGCAGCGCGCCGGCGCCTGCCAGGGCTGTGACCAGGGCTGCGAGGCGTGAACGCGAGATGGACATGGGTTCCTCCAGGGCGATGACCTGTTCAACGCCTGGCATCATGCAGGCATTCCGGGGGAAAAATACGATCCAGCGTACTATTTCGCCGTCGACGTTCGACGCGACGGTCAGGATTGAAGAGCGAAATAGTACGCTGGATCGTATTTTTCCTGAGGAGAGGGTGACGTGGAGCATTACGACATCGCGGTGATCGGGGCCGGCATCGCCGGCGCCTCGGCGGCCTGGGCGATGGCAGAGCGCCATCGCGTCGTGGTCCTCGAGCGCGAGAGCCATCCCGGCTATCACAGCTCGGGCCGCTCGGCGGCGCTGTTCTCCGAGACTTATGGCAACGCGGTGGTCCGCGGCCTGTCGGTCGCCAGCCGCGATTTCCTGATCGCGCCGCCATCCGGCTTCACCGAGCACGCGCTGCTCGCGCCGCGCGGCGTCATGCTGATCGGCACGCATGGCGAGGAGCCTCTGCTCGCCCGCGCGGCTGCCGAGGGCGCGGCCCTGGTGCCGAGCGTGCACGCGATCGATGCCGCCGAGGTGCTGCGGCGCGTGCCGGCGCTGCGCCGCGACTGGGTCGTCGGCGGCGTGGCCGAGCCCGATGCGATGGACATCGACACGCATGCGATGCTGACCGGCTTCTTGCGGGCGTTGCGCGCACGTGGCGGCGCGGTGCGGACCGATTGCGAGGTGCGCGGCCTCGCGCATGACGGCGGGCGCTGGCGCATCGCGCTTGGCGATGGCGAGATCGCGGCCGATGTCGTCGTCGCCGCGGGCGGCGCGTGGTGCGACACGCTGGGCGCCATGGCCGGCGCCGCGCCGATCGGATTGGTGCCCAAGCGCCGCACGGCCTTCCTGGTCGATCCGCCCGCAGGCGCGGACAGCGCCGTGTGGCCGGCGGTGATCGCGATCGATGAGAGCTTCTACTTCAAGCCGGATGCCGGGAAGCTGCTTTGCTCGCCGGCCGACGAGACGCCGAGCCCGCCTTGCGACGCGCAGCCCGAGGAACTCGACATCGCCATCGCCGCCGACCGGATCCAGCAGGCGGCGGAGATCCCGATCGCCCGCGTCGCGCGCAGCTGGGCGGGGCTGCGGTCCTTCGTCGCCGACAAGACGCCGGTCGCGGGCTACGATCCGCGCCTGCCTGGCTTCTTTTGGCTGGCGGGACAGGGCGGGTACGGGTTCCAGACCACGCCGGCGATGGCTTTCGCGGCCTCCGCCCTGGTCGATCGCCGCGACCTGCCCGCGATGCTCACCGATCGCGGTGTCAGCGTGGCGGCGCTGTCGCCCGCGCGCTTCGCCTGAACCGCCCCGCGCCGCCGGAGATCCTGCCCATGCGCCTGTTCATGGCCGCCCTCGTCACCGAGACCAACACCTTCTCGCCGATCCCGACCGGCGAGCAGAGCTTCGCCGAGCGGCTGCTGTGCCGCGGCGACGCCACGCGTCGTCCCGCCACCGGCGGCAACATTCCGCTCATCGTCTGGCGTCGGCGCGGCGAGGCCGACGGCCATGAGATCGTGGAGAGCCTGTGCGGCTACGCCGCGCCGGCAGGCCGGACGCTGCGTGCCGCCTATGAGGGCTTCAAGGCCGCGATCCTGGAGGATCTGCGCGCGGCCATGCCGGTCGACGCGGTGCTGCTGTTCATGCACGGCGCGATGGTCGCGCATGGCTATGACGATTGCGAGGGCGACCTCGCGGCCGCGATCCGCGCCATCGTCGGACCGGGCGTGCCGATCGGCATTGAGCTCGACCTCCACTGCCACCTGACCGAGACGATGCGCACCGCCTGCGATGTCATCGTCACGTACAAGGAATATCCGCATGTCGACGGCGCGGCGCGCGCCGAGGAGGTCTACGATCTCACGCTGCGCACGGCGCGCGGCGAGATCCGCCCGCGCATGGCGTTCCACGACTGCCGCATGATCGACATGTGGCGCACGCCGCTCGAGCCGATGAAGGGCTTCGTCGCGCGCATGACCGCACGCGAGGGGCGCGACGGCATCCTGTCGGTCTCCTTCGGCCATGGCTTTCCCTGGGGCGACGTCGCCGATGTCGGCGCGCGGATGGTGGTGATCGCCGATGGCGACATGGCCAAGGCCGAGCGTCTCGCCGCGCAGCTGGCCGGCGAGATCTTCGCCCTGCGCCATGCGACGCATACGCCGCACGACACGGTCGACCAGGCGATCGACGCGGCGCTCGCCGCGCCGCGGGGGCCGGTGGTGCTGGCGGAGGTCGCGGACAACGCGGGCGGCGGCGCGCCGTCGGACAGCACCTTCGTGCTGCGCCGTCTGGTCGAGCGCGGCGTGCGCGACGTCGCGATCGGCTATGTCTGGGATCCGGTCGCCGTGCGGTTCTGCGCCGAGGCGGGTGTCGGCGCGACGCTCGACTTGCGGCTGGGTGGAAAATGCGGGCCGGTGTCCGGCGATCCGGTCGATCTCGTGGCGACGGTGCGCGCGGTGCGGCCCGACCATGCCCAGACCGGGCTTGGCGGCGGCACCAACCCGATGGGGCTCACGGTGTGGATAGAGGCTGCCGGCATCGACATCGTCCTCAACACCACGCGTACCCAGGTCTTCCATCCCGACGGTTTCACCGGCCTTGGCCTCGACCTGTCGATGCGGCGCATCGTGGTGGTGAAGTCGACACAGCATTTCCAGGCCGGCTTCGCGCCGATCGCCGCGGAGATCCGCTACGTCGCCACCGCCGGCGCGATCGCGCCGGATTTTGCCGCGATCGCCTACACGAAGCGCGACGGCCGCTACTGGCCGCGGGTCGAGGATCCCTTCGCCTGAGCCGTGCCGCGCGCCGCGCGGATGGGATAGACTGCCCTCCGGTTCGTCAGGGGGGGAGATCATGGCCGAGACCGATACGCTGCGCATTCCCGTCGCCACGCTGGAGCCCTTCGTGGCCCGCATCTTCGAGGCGGCCGGATGCTCGCCCGCCGAGGCCGCGCGCGTCGCGCGCTATCTCGTGGCGGCCAACCTGACCGGCCATGACAGCCACGGCGTGGTGCGGGTGCCGCGCTATGTGGAGATGCTCGCCAATGGCGGCGTGATCGCCGATCGCACGGTCGAGACCGTGTTCGAGAACGACGCCATGGCGGTGATCGATGGCCGCATGGGGCTGGGCCAGACCGTGGCCCCGCAGGCGGTGGAGATCGGGATCGCCAAGGCGCTTGCCGGCGGGGCCGCCGTGATCGCGCTGCGCAACGCGGGCCATATCGGCCGGGTGGGCGACTGGGCGGAACTCGCCGCCACGCGCGGCCTGATCTCGATCCATTTCGTCAACGCCCATGGCAGCGTCCTGGTCGCCCCCTTCGGCGGGGCGGAGCGCCGCTTCTCGACCGCGCCCTTCTGCGTCGGGGTGCCGCGCGCCGGCCAGGCGCCGGTCGTCCTCGATTTCGCGACCTCGTTGGTGGCCGAGGGCAAGGTGCTGGTCGCCTCGAATGGCGGCAAGCCGATCCCGGCCGATGCGCTGATCGGGGCCGATGGGGCGGTGTCCGGGGATCCGCGGCTCCTCTATGGCGAGATCGACGGCACCGACCGGCGCGACGCGCGCAAGGGTCCTGGCGCCATCCGGGCCTTCGGCGACCACAAGGGCTCCGGGCTCGCCTTGATGTGCGAATTGCTGGGCGGCGTGCTGACCGGCAATGGACCCGCCGGTCCCGTGGCGCCCGAGCAGCCCGGCCAACCGCGCGTCTTCCGCAACGGGATGCTGTCGATCTATCTCGCGCCGGCTTATTTCGGTTCGGCGGCCGAATTCGACGCGGCGGCGCAGGCCTATATCGATTTCGTGCGCGCGGCCCGGCCAGCCACCTCCGATGGCCAGGTGCTGGTGCCAGGCGAGCCCGAGGCGCGCGCGCGCGCCGAGCGCGGCGCCCATGGCGTGCCGATGCCGCGCGCGGCCTGGGATTCGATCCTTGCCGCCGCCACGCGGCTGGGCGTCCCGGCCCCGTGACGGCGGATGTTCATGCGATGTTCCCATCGTTCACGCGACTCGGGGATTTCGTGGAGAACATCGCCCCCACCCACGACATCTGGCGTGGTCCGTCCTGCTTCGCGCAGGTCCGACAGGGGCGGACGCGATGCCGCAGGGTCGATTCTTCTTCGCTCTTCCCAAGGCTTGGCGCCTCGCGTTAATGTGCCACTTGGGATTGGAAGGTCGAACGGGCCTCGCTACCGATTCGGTCGCGCTCGTCGACTTCGCCGCTCGCTTGCCTCGGAGGAATGGCCCCATGACGTTTGTCCCTTCTGCTGCTTCGATGACGCGACACGACGCGACCAGTGGCGCAGCCTGGGTCGGTGGCCCCGAGATCCTGGACGGGTTCTCGCCCGCGCTGCAGGGCGGCACGCTGCTCAACGGAATTTTCGTCGAAGCCAACGAAGGTGATCTCGAAGCGCGCGCTGCGGCGTTCGGCGGCGAACTCCGCCGGATCGAGATCCCGACGGAGCCTACGGCGCGGCGCGACTTCTTCGCGCAATGGTCTGCGGGCAACGCGCTCTGGCGGCGCGGCGTGCCGATGAGCCTGCTGCTGCTGCCGCTCGCGGCTTGCGGCGGCGGCGGCGGCGGATCCACGCCGATCCCCGGTGCCGGTGGCGCCGTGGTCAACGGCTACATCTCCGGCGCGACCGTGTTCCGCGACGTCAACGGCAACGGCGTCCGGGACAACAACGAGCCGATGACCACGACCAATGCCGGTGGTGGCTTCGCCGGATTGCTCGGCAGCACGGCCGACACGATCATCGCCTCGGGCGGCACCAATCTCACGACCAACGCGCCCTATTTCGGCATCCTCAAGGCGCCGGGCACGGCGACGATCATCTCGCCGCTGACGACGCTGGTGTCCGAAGTCCTGGCGGCGACGCCGAACCTGACCACGGCGCAGGCGGTGGCCCAGGTACGCACGTCGCTTGGTCTTGGCGCCATCGATATTCTCAACACCGACCCGATCGGGTCCGGCAATGCCACGCTGCTGAAGGCCAATCTGCAGGTCGCGAACCTGATCAACGCGGTTGGCGGTGGTGCCAACGGCCAGGCCGTCGCGGCGCGCCTCGCCGCGCTGACCACGCAGGCGCGCGATCTGACCGACCTCGCCTTCCTGACCCAGGTGATCACCGGGGCGTCGATCCCCGTCAACGCCGCCGCCGTCGCCGCGCTGGTCGACCAGCAGAACGACGCGATCGCGGCCGCCGCGAACAACGCCAACGCGATCCTCGCCGTACAGGCCGCGCAACCCGACAATCTCACGGTGGCGCAGTTCAAGGCGCTCGCCAACGCCCCGGCCGCCGGGACCTACTCGATCGCCGACACGCCGGAGAACATCCAGGCGGCGGCGAACAGCGACGCCGATCGCACCATCCTGACCAACGCGTCGAATATCATCGCGTCCACCAACACGTTCATGACCCTGCCGGTCGCCGTGGCGGTGAAACTGCTGTCGTCCAACTACGACATCTCGGATACGGGCGCGGCCATCACCGCGGCATCGGACAGCATCCTGGCAGGCGCGCGCGCGATCAACGTCACCCAGGGCAGCGCGGATGTGACGGTCGTCGAAGCCCGCAAGGTGACCCTCGGGAACGGCGCGAGCTATCGCGTCGTCGACACGGTCGCCGCCATCGAGGCCCAGATCGGGACCAGCGACCAGGGCGACGTGCTCGCGAATGCGAGCCAGATCGCCGTGACCGGTGCAGGCACCCTGTCGGTGCCGCTCGCCCTGGCGCTCAAGCTGGCGGCGAACACCACCTACAACGTCATCGACACGACCGCGATCATCCAGGCCCGCATCACCGCGTCCCTCACGGATCCCGCGCTGGACGATGTCCTGCTCGCGGCGCAGTCGGTCGACACGAGCGACGGCGGCACGCTCAACGTACCCGTTGCGCTCGCGTCCAAGATCGCCAACGCCTACAACGTCAGCGACTCCTCGGCGAACATCCAGGCGCAGATCAATGGCAGCGATGCCGGTGGCCTGCTCGCCGGGTCGGAGGAGATCCGCGTCGTCGGTGATCAGCAACCGGCGCTCGTCGTCACGGCTGCCCTCGCCGAAAAGGTCGCAGTCGGCACGTTCAACATCCTCGACACGGCGGCCGCGATCACCAACGCGCCCGCCGACATCCTTGCCGCGGCCGGAACCGTGACCGTGCAGGGCACCGAGGGGAACGACGACCTCTCGCTCCTGTCGGTGACGCGTGGGCTGATCATCAATGGTCTCGGCGGCAACGACACGCTTGTCGGCGGCGAAGGTGTCGACAGCATCGCGGGCGGCACGGGTGCCGACCGACTCGACGGCGCCCTCGGAGACGACGCGCTGACCGGCGATGCCGGTAACGACGTTCTGCTCGGCAATGACGGCAACGACACGCTGTCCGGTGGCGCGGATGCCGATACGCTGACGGGCGGGTCCGGCGACGACCAGCTCTCCGGTGGCGCCGGATCGGATGTGTTCGTGTTCAGCACGTCGCCGGCCAATAACGGCGTCGACACCGTCGCGGGGTTCGATGTCGGCGCCGCTGGCGACGACATCGATTTCGCCTTCGGCAGCGGGGGCGAGGATTTCCAGGACGTTCTGCATGGTACCGGCCTGCTGGTGCAGCAGCTCGCCGCTAGCGGCGTCCTCGACGACAATGCCGGTCTCGCCCTGATCACGACCGGCCAGGTCGCGCTCGAAGCGGCCATCGCGCAAGATCTGGCGAATGGTCTGCAGGGCGTGTTCGCGGACGGCGACGTCCTGTTCATGGCCTTCGACGACGGGACGAACACCGGCATCTTCCGGCTTAGTGACTCCGTCGAAGACGAGGATACGGCCTTCGATCAGGCGGAGCTGCTGGTCACCCTGCAGGGCGTGACCGTCGGCACGCTCGCGCCGGAGAATTTCGTCGATTTCGCGCCGGTGCAACCGCCGACCTGAGCCGGGCGAAAGCTGCCGCCGCTAGCCGGCTGCCTCCCGCGATGATGCGGGGGGCGCCCGGCCCGAAAGGTCGTTGCATGGGCCGCAAATTCGCGATCGAAGGCCGCGAGTACGACGCCGACACGCTGTCGGACACGGCCCGCGCGCTGTTCCAGCAGCTCGTCTTCGCCCAGGAGCGGCTCCAGGAACTCGCCAATCAGCAGGCGCTGCTCGTGCGGGCGCGCAACGGCTATATCCTCGATCTCAAGACCGAGATCGATGGCGCGGCAGCCAGGATCGATGCGGGCGCGTTGCTCGTGATGGATTGAAGGGGGCGTGATGCCGAAGCTGGTCGTCGACGGCCTCGAGGTGCAGAGCGAGGCCCTGTCCGAACGTGGGCAGGCCCAGTTCGCGAGCCTGCAATTCGCGGAACAGCAGCTCGCGCGGCTGCGGCAGGAGATCGCGATCTACACCCTGGCGCGCAACGCCTATCTTGCGGCATTGAAGACCGAGCTCGCCAAGACCGGCGGCTGACGCCGCATCGACCCGCCCCATTCGCTCACCGAGGCCATCGCGTGAAGATCCTGGTCACCGGAAGCGCCGGTTTCATCGGCTTCCATGTCTGCCGGCGCCTGCTCGCCGACGGTCATGCCGTTGCCGGCATCGACGCGATGGTGCCCTATTACGATGTCCGCCTGAAGGAAGCGCGCCTCGCGCAACTCGGCCGATCGCCCGATTTCAGCAACCATCGCGCCGACATCGCCGATATGGCGGCCACCGCGGCGATCCTCGCGGCGGAGCGGCCGGATGTCATCGTCCATCTCGCCGCCCAGGCCGGCGTGCGCTACTCGCTCGACCATCCCGAGAGCTATGTCGCAAGCAACGTCGTCGGCACGTTCAATCTGCTCGAGATCTGCCGCAAGCGTCCGGTGCGCCATTTCCTGATGGCGTCGACCAGCTCGGCCTATGGCGGCAGCACGCGCATGCCGTTCCGCGAGATCGACGCCGCAACCACGCCGCTTACCATCTACGCCGCGACAAAGCTCTCCGCCGAGGCGATCGCGCATTCCTACGCCCATCTCTGGAACCAGCCGGCGACGACATTCCGCTTCTTCACGGTCTACGGACCCTGGGGGCGGCCGGACATGGCGCTGTTCAAGTTCACCGCCGCCGCGCTGCGTGGCGAGGCGATCGACGTCTACAACGAAGGCCGGATGGAGCGCGATTTCACCTATATCGACGACCTCGTCGAGGCGATCGTCCGGCTGATTCCCGTCGTGCCGGAGATCGGCAAGCCGGCGGGACCCGCCGACAGCCTGAGCCCGGTGGCGCCCTATCGTCTGGTCAATATCGGCAATGGCGCGCCGTGCGGCCTGCTCGACTATATCGGCGCGCTCGAGGCGTGCCTCGGCCGCTCCATCGCGCGCCGCTATCTGCCGATGCAGCCCGGCGACATCGCGAAGACCTGGGCCGATATCTCGCTATTGGAGGCCCTGACCGGGTTCCGGCCCGGTACGCCGGTCGCGACGGGCGTCGCCCGCTTCGTGGAGTGGTACCGGGCCTATTACCCGTCCGCCGATACCGCGCCCGGCGCCACGCGCGATGGCTGAGCCCGCCAACCCGCTGCTCGCGGCCTGGACGGCGCCGTATGGCCTGCCGCCCTTCGCCGCGATCCACGCTTCGCATTTCACGCCGGCCTTCGAGGCGGCCTTCGCCGCGCATCGTGCCGAGATCGACGCCATTGTCGCCGATCGCGCGCCGCCTGATTTCGTCAATACGATGGACGCGCTGGAACTCTCCGGCCAGTCGCTCGACCGCGTCTCCTCGGTCTTCTGGACGCTGGCTTCCGCCCATACCGATCCCGACATCCAGGCCGTCGAGCGCGCGATCGCGCCGCGCGTCGCGGGGCATTACAGCGCGATCGGCCTGAATGCCGGGCTGTTCGCCCGCATCGAGGCGGTGCATGCGCGCGCCGGCGCGCTCGGCCTCGACGACGAGCAGCGGCGTGTCCTCGACCTGACGCGCCGGTATTTTCTGCGCAACGGCGCGCGTCTCGCCGCGCCGGAGAAACAGCGGCTTGCCGCGATCGTGGAGCGCCTCGCCGCGCTTGGCGCCCGGTTCGGCCAGAACGTGCTGGCCGACGAAGCCGCATGGGAGCTCGCTCTCGACGGGCCG
>CAIOSQ010000061.1 GCA_903860935.1 uncultured Rhodospirillales bacterium
GATGATAGCCGGGGCGCAGATTGGCGGCCCCGCCGATCCGCGCCGCGATGTCGTAGCCGAGGCAGAAGGCGAGCAGGGCGTCGGCGCCGCTCGCCCGCGCGCGCTCGGCCGCGACGATGCAGGCCGGCAGGACATGGATCGATGGGTGGCCGCGCGCGAAGCGGTTTCCTTCGTCGAGCTCGAGCGCCGTCCCGGCGACGCCGTTAACGAATGCCGCGGCCGAGGCCGGCAGGCGATGCGTGGTCGCGATCACCGCGCTCGCCGGGCCGCTGCCCCCGGACGCCGCGAGGCGCAGGGCGAGCGCCGCGATCTCCGGCTCCCGTTGTCCGGCCGCGATCGCGCCCAGCGTATCGGCGAGAACGAGCCGCGCGCGTGCACGCGTCGTGGGGTCGATATCCTCGAGCCGCGCGCGGGCCGCGAAGCCGCTCCATGTCGCGAGCCAGTCGGTGCCGGTCATCTTGGTCCCCGCCACGGTTGCAATCCGGGGCGCATGTCATGGCAAGCTGGCGCCGCGCGCAAGACCCCTCGGTCGGGCGGCGCGGATGGAGGGTGATGATGAGCGCGATCCCGGCGACCCAGCTGGTGCGGAACTTCCTCGGCGCCATGGAAGCGCGCGACCTCGCGGCCGCGCGCGCCATGCTCGCGCCGGGTTTCGCGATGACCTTTCCCGGCGGGTCGCGCTT
Organism: uncultured Rhodospirillales bacterium; assembly: GCA_903860935.1. Taxonomy (GTDB): domain Bacteria; phylum Pseudomonadota; class Alphaproteobacteria; order CACIAM-22H2; family CACIAM-22H2; genus CAIOSQ01. Next base: position 684 of record CAIOSQ010000061.1, read on the forward strand.
CGCGACGCTGGAGGAGCTGATCGCCTGGGCGCGTCCGCGCTACCAATGGGTCAGGAAGCGCTACGACCGTTTCGACGAGGCGCCCGGCGCGGATGCCGATGAGCGCATCGTCTATTGCTACGGCACGCTGTACGGCGTCTGGCCGGACGGCACGGCCTTCGAGGGCATCCGCTTCATCGACCGTTTCGCGGTGCGCGGCGGCCTGCTCGCCGACCAGCTGGTCTGGAACGACCTCGCCGAGATCCAGGCCCGCGGCCGGACCTGAGCGGCCGCGGCCAGCCCTCCCGCGACCAGATCCCCTGCGGTCAAACCACCGCTTGATCCGCCCGCCCGCTGCTTGTAGAACCCGCGCAGTCCCAACGGGCGCCGCAGTAGCTCAGGGGTAGAGCAGCGCATTCGTAATGCGCGGGTCGGGGGTTCAATTCCCTCCTGCGGCACCATTCCCCAAAATTCGATCCAGACAACCAGTCCCGCACCGGCCTTGGCTGCGACGGGATAGGCGCGTGCTCGACCAGAGCCGCCGCGGCAGAGGGATTGTCCGGAGCGGAATTCTCGCGGTCCCCCTAGGCAGTGCCCCGCCGCGCCCATTCCTCGGCCAGAACCCCGCACACCACGAGGTCGTGCAGCGTGTCCCACTTCGCCTTGTGGCGGCGCAGCACTCCCTCCTGCTGCATCCCCAGCTTGCGCATCACCGCGCCCGAGGCCGGGTTGCCGGCCACATGGCGGGCCTCGATGCGATGCAACCCCAGCGTGGTGAAGCCGTACTCACAGAGCGCCTCGGACGCCTCGGTGGCATACCCGCGCCCCCACGCGGGCACGGCAATCCAATATCCCAGTTCGGCGCGCGCATGCTCGGCGGCGAATACCAGCCCGACCGCACCCACGAGGGTGTCGACACCGCGCGCGGTGACCGCACAGGTGAGATGGGTGCCGTCGCGCCACCGGGCCGCGTGTGCGCCGATGAACGCCTCGGCCTCGCCATCGGGATAGGGGTGCGGAATGGTGGCGGTGGTGGCCGCGATACGCCGATCACCGGCCAGTCGCTGCAGGTCGGCGGCATCGGCAAGCCGATAGGGGCGCAGGACCAGGCGATCCGTCTCGAGCACGGGGCGTGGGCCAGCGATGGCGGCGGCGAAGCGCTCGCGAAAA
>CAIOSQ010000062.1 GCA_903860935.1 uncultured Rhodospirillales bacterium
ACGGGATCGGCGCTGGCGAGCAGCGGCGCGGCGATCGCGACGATCATCATCGCGAGCAGGATCGCGGCACCGAAGATGACGCTCTTGCTGCGGATCGCGCGCGCCCAGGCGCCTTGGCGTGGCGCGCTCAATAGCGGATCCTCGGGTCGAAGAGCGTGTAGGCCAGGTCGATCACGAGATTGACCACGACATAGGCGACCGAGAAGACGAGGATCACCGCCTGGATGATGGGGAAATCGCGGGCCAAAACGGCATCGACCACGAGTCTGCCAAGGCCGGGGATGTTGTAGACGCTCTCGGTGACGATCGCCCCGCCGATGAGCAGCGCGATGCCGATCCCGATCACGGTCACGATCGGCACCGCGGCGTTGCGCAGCGCGTGCCGCCGCAGCACTTTCGCGTCCGAGAGTCCCTTCGCGCGGGCGGTCCTGATGTAGTCCTCGCCAAGAACCTCCAGGATCGAGGCACGGGTGATGCGCGCGATCAGCGCGATGTAGATGACGCTCAGGGTGGCGCTGGGCAGGATCATGCGCTCGATGAAGCCGCCGAAGCCCTGGGAAAGCCGACCATAGCCCTGAACCGGCAGCCAGCCGAGTTCCAGCGCGAAGACCTGGATCAGCATGTAGCCGATGACGAAGACCGGGACGGAAAACCCGAGCACGGAGAATGCCATCGTGGCGCGGTCGACCCAGGTCTCGTGCCGGTAGGCGGCAAGGACGCCGAGCGGCACGGCGATCGCGACCGCCAGCACGATCGTGCACAGCGACAGCATCAGGGTCGGTTCGAGGCGCTCGAGGATGAGATCGAGCACGGTCTTCTTGTAGAAGAAGGATTCCCCGAGATCGCCCTGAAGGACGCGGCCGATCCAGACCGCGAACTGGGTGGCGAGCGGCCGGTCGAGGCCAAGCTTGGCGCGGATCTCCTCGATCTGCGCGGCGTTGGCATTCTCACCCGCGATGACGGCTGCCGGATCGCCGGGCGTGAGCCGCAGCAGCAGGAACACGAACACCGCGACGATCCCGAGCACCGGGATCGTCGCAAGCAGACGACGGGCGACGAAAGCGATCATGAACGGCGGACACCCGGACCGCCATGCCGCACCGGGGCACGGCGCGGCATGGCAGAGAGCCTCAATTGCCCTTCTTCGTGACGTTCCAGAACACCGGCGCAGGCGCGGTCAGGATGCCGTCGACCACACCCTTGCGTGCCGCACCAGGCTGATACCACTGCCCGAGCGGAATGTGCGTCATGATCTCGAAGGCGCGCGCCTGGACCTGTTCGGCGATCGCCCTCTGACGGGCGGGATCGGTCTCGCGTGCGAAATCGTCGCGCAGTTTCTCCATCTGCTGGTCGCAAGGCCAACCCCAGTTGGCCGTGTCGCAACTGGCATTGAGGAAGCCGGTCAACACCGGGTTGAGGATGTCGGCCGCGACCCAGGAGGTGAGCGCCGCATTCCAGCCGCCCGCTGCGGGCGGGTCCTTCTTGACCCGGCGCGCGACCAGCGTCTGCCAGTCCATCGACTGCATGTCGACGTTGAAGCCCGCGCGGGTCATCAGATCCTTCGCGACCGGCGCGAGATTGGTGAGCACCACCAGGTCGGTGGACTGCATCAGAACGATCGGCCGGCCGTCGTAGCCCGCCTCCTTGAGCATCGCGCGCGCGCGATCGAAATTGGAATCGAGATAGCCCTCTGTGCCCTTGGTGCTCTCGAGCGGTGACCCGCAGATGAACAGCGCCTTGCAGAGCTTGTAGTAGGCGGCGTCGCCGATCGTCGCCTTGAGGAAATCCTCCTGGTTGAAGGCGACCGCCACGGCCTGCCGGATCTTCGGGTTGTCGAAGGGCGGCTGGAGCGAGTTGAAGCGGAAGACATACTGGTTGCCGAGCGGGTTCCAGTCGACCAGCGCGACGTTGCGGTCGCGCTTGAGCACCGGGATCAGATCGTGGGGCGGCGCCTCGATGTAGTCGATCTCGCCAGCGAGCAGCGCGTTCACCGCCGTCTGATGGTCGGGGATCGCGCGCCACTCGACGCGATTGAGCTTGACCACCTTGCCGCCGGCAAGGCCGCTCGGCGGCTCGGCGCGCGGCTTGTAGCGATCGAATTTGAGATAGACCGTCTTGTCGCCGGGCTTCCACTCGTCGCGCTTGAAGACGAAGGGACCTGAACCGGTGAAGTCGGATATCTGCTCCATCGGGCTCGTGTCGGCGACCCGCTTGGGCATGATGAAGGGCACGTTCGAGGAGGGCTTGCCCAGGGATTGCACGACGAGACCGTAGGGCTCCTTCAACACGAGCTTGAAGGTACGGGCATCGACCTCCTGCCACTCCTTCACGAAGCCGGCGAGCTTCTGGCCCATCGAATCGCGCGCCGACCAGCGCTTGAGCGAGGCGACGGCGTCCGCTGACGTCACCGGGGCGCCGTCATGCCAGAGCAGACCGTCGCGCAGCAGGAAGGTGTAGGTGAGCTTGTCCGCGCTGACCTCGGGCATCTTCTCGAGCATCTGCGGGCGGACGTCGAGTTTGTCGTCCACCGCCAGCAGCGTGTCGTAGATCATGTAGCCGTGATTGCGGACGATATACGCAGTCGTCCAGATCGGATCGAGGATCCGGAGATCCGAATGCATCACCACGTTGAGCGTCTGAGCCGGCGCCGCCGCAGGCGCGAGCACCGCCGCCGCCGTGAGTGTTCCGAAAGCGACAGCCGAAATGGTTGCGAGCCTCTCGATGCGCGTCATGCCGTCATCTCCCTGGTGCGGGTCTGGTTGCAGGTGGCGGGCGAGTGCGACGCCATACCGTGCGTTTCTCAGCGCCATGATCTAACAGCGGGACGACAGTCGGCGTCCAGTCGCGCCCCGGGGCACCAGCTTCTGCGGGTCAGATGCGCAGGGTAGCGAGCGCAGCGCAGACACGATCCACTTGGGCATCGGTCAATTCGGGAAACATGGGCAGCGACACGATCTCGTCGGCCGCGGCAGCGGTCCGCGCGCACTCGGCCGGACCAAGGGGGATCCGCCCGGCATAGGCCTGCTGGAGATGCACGGGGACGGGATAATGGATCGCGGTGTCGATGCCGCGCGCCGCGAGCGCCGCGCGGAACGCATTGCGTCCAGGCGTGCGCAGGACGTACTGGTGATAGACGTGGACCGCATCCAGTTCCACCGGGGGCGCGGCAAGCCCCGTCCCCGCAAGTGCGCAATCGAAACGCAAGGCTATCTCCCGACGCCGCGCGTTGCGCGCATCCAGATCCCGCAACCGGACCCGCAAGATCGCCGCCTGGACCTCGTCGAGGCGGCTATTCACGCCGGGAATGGCGCTGACATAGCGCTCGCGCCATCCGTATTGGCGCAGCGCCACGATACGTTCGCGCAGTTCAGGATCGCCGGTGACGACGGCCCCGCCATCGCCCAGCGCGCCGAGATTCTTGGTCGGATAGAGGCTGAAGGCGGCAGCGTCCCCGAGCGTGCCGACACGCGCGCCACGCAACGTCGCGCCATGCGCCTGGGCGCAGTCCTCGACGACCCGCAACCCCGCGCCGCGCGCGATCGGCAGGATGCGGGTCATGTCTGCGGGATGCCCGTAGATATGAACGGGGACCACCGCGCGGATCGGCGGCACACCGTCGCCCCCGTCGCGCCAACGGTCGACCACCGCAGCCAGTTCGTCGGGGTCGAGGCAATAGGTGCGCGGGTCGATATCGACCAGGATCGGCGTCGCACCGACCATCTCGATAGCCGCCACCGTCGCGACCGCAGTATGCGACACCGTCACCACCGAGCATCCCGGCCCGATGTCGAGCGCGCGCAACGCCAGCGCCAGGGCATCGGTCCCATTGGCGACGCCCACCGCACCCGCGATGCCGAGCCACTCAGCGAATTCGCGTTCGAACGCGGCGACCTCGGCACCAAGAATGTACCATCCGGATGCGAGCACGCGGGAGACCGCGGCATCGATTTCGGCCCGCCGGGCGCGGTATCCGGCGCCGACGTCGTTCTGGGGGATGCGAGGATCCTGGCTCATGGCGGGCGCGATCATGACACCACTATCGACCGGACGCATTAACGGGCTGTAAACCTTGTCGATGGAGTGTCGTCCCATCGGACGGTTGCGCGAGGCGGCATGAGGATCATCGTCACCGGCGGCGCCGGTTTCATCGGCTCGGCGCTGTGCCGGCACCTGCTGGGCGAGACGGGCGTGCAGGTGCTCAACATCGACAAGCTCACCTATGCGGCCAATCCGGCATCGCTGGCCGACGTCGAGCGGTCGCCGGACTACGCCTTCCTGCAAGCCGATATCTGTGACCGCGCCGCGATGGAGTCTGCCTTCGCGTCCTTCCGGCCCGACGCCGTCGTCCATCTCGCCGCCGAAAGCCATGTCGACAGGTCGATCACCGGGTCGGACGCGTTCGTGCGCACCAACGTCCTGGGGACGCATACGCTGCTCGAGGCCGCGCGCGCCCACTGGAACGCGCTGTCGAGCACGGCGCGCGCCGCGTTCCGTTTCCTCCATGTCTCCACGGACGAGGTCTATGGCTCGCTCGGCGACCAGGGCCTGTTCACGGAAGACACCCCCTACGCACCGCGTTCCCCATATGCCGCGAGCAAGGCCGCGTCGGACCATCTCGCGACCGCCTGGCACCACACCTACGGCATGCCGGTCCTGGTCTCGAACTGCTCCAACAACTACGGCCCCTGCCAATTCCCAGAGAAACTCATCCCGCTGGCGATCCTGAACGCGCTCGACGGGCGGCCGCTGCCCGTCTACGGCACCGGGATGAACGTCAGGGACTGGCTCTACGTAGAGGACCATGCGCGGGCGCTGCACCGGATCCTGACCCGTGGCCGCCCTGGCCGATCCTACAATGTCGGCGGGCATGCGGAGCGGACCAACATCGCCGTGGTGTCCGCCATCTGCGCCATCATGGACAGGCTGCATCCGGCCGGCGCACCGCATGACCGTCTGATCACCCATGTCGCGGATCGTCCAGGGCACGACCATCGCTACGCCATCGATGCGACGCGCATCGAAACCGAGCTCGGCTGGCGGCCACAGGTCGATTTCGATGCCGGGCTGGAGAACACGGTCCGCTGGTATCTGGGCAACGACGCATGGTGGCGTCCGCTGCGCGAGCGGGTCTACGGTGGCGAGCGGCTCGGCCTGCCCGCCGACGCGAATCCATCCAGGGAGGAGAGACGCCGATGAAGGGGATCATCCTCGCCGGAGGCCGTGGCACGCGGCTCTATCCCACGACGCTGGCGGTCTCGAAGCAGCTGCTGCCGGTCTACGACAAGCCGATGATCTATTATCCGCTGTCGACGCTGATGCTCGCCGGCATCCGCGAGATCCTCCTGATCTCGACGCCGGAGGATCTGCCGAGCTACCGGCGGCTGCTCGGCGATGGCGGCAAATGGGGCCTTCGCATCGCCTACGCCGAGCAAAGCGCCCCGCGCGGCCTCGCCGAGGCCTATGTGATCGGTGCGGAATTCGTGGATGGCGGGCAATCGGCGCTGATCCTCGGCGACAACATCTTCTTCGGCCACGGCCTGCAATTCCTGCTTTCGCGCGCCGCGGAGCGCACCTCCGGCGCCACGGTGTTCGCCTACCGGGTCAACGATCCCGGCCGCTACGGCGTCGTCGAGTTGGACCGCCAGCAACGCCCCCTCGGCCTCGTCGAGAAGCCGACAGAACCACGCTCGAACTGGGCGGTCACGGGCCTCTATTTCTACGATCATCGCGTGGTCGAGATTGCCGCCGGCATCAAGCCCTCCCCCCGCGGCGAGGTTGAAATCACGGACGTCAACCGTGCCTATCTCGAGATGGGAATGCTCAATGTCGAATTGATGGGCCGCGGCTTCGCCTGGCTCGATACGGGCACGGTCGACAGCCTGGGAGAGGCCGGCGACTTCGTACGCGCCCTGCAGAAGCGTCAGGGGTTCATGATCGCCTGCCCTGAGGAGATCGCCTTCCTCAAGGGCTTCATCGACCGGCCGCAACTCGTCGATCTGGCTCGATCCCTCGGCAGCTCGGATTACGGGCGCTATTTGGAGTCGATCTCACGGCGGACCGACTGAAAGCTTGGCCCAGCCCCTGAAGGCAGGGCATCGAAAGCGTCCCATCAAACGTCGAAGGCCGGTACCCTGCGGTACCGGCCTTTGGTCTTGGTGGAGCCGAACGGGATCGAACCGTCGACCTCGTGAATGCCATTCACGCGCTCTCCCAGCTGAGCTACGGCCCCGAAACAGGACGGCGGGACTGGGCACCACCGCGCCGCGCACTAAGCGGATTCGACCACCCGCGCGCAAGAAAAAAATGCATCGCTGCGTTCAGCGGTCCTCGCGCGGCCCGTCAGATCCGTCGACCACGTCGTCGACATCATCCGAGTCGCCACCGAGTTCGGAGGTGTCCTCCATGACGCCCTCCTCGTCTTCCGCCTTGTCGTCGGCGTCGACGCCCACGTCGCCGTCCTCCGCCTCGGCCTCGTCCTCGGGGGCGGATTTGAGGCCGGCGATCTTCGTCCGCCGCGCCTTCATCAACGCCTCGGGATCGAACGCCGCACCACATTTCGGACACACGATCGGGGTCCGGTTCATGTCGTAGAACTTCGCGTTGCAGGATTGACAGGTCCGCTTGAGACCCCATTCGGCCTTCGCCACGTGCCGAGCTCCCTAACTATGATCGCTGAGGAATATGTATCGCCGAAAACGGCTGGCCTCTTGCCACGCAGGATCCGCGCTTGTCAATTATGGCCCCCCGCGCCCTCGCCGCGCATGGCGCCATGTGCTAAACGCACGCGCAGTCGCCGCACCGAAAAGGGATCCCGCGTGAGCCGTTCCGATACCGCCATGCCGCGCGCGCTCGTCGCGCGGGCCCCCGGCCAGCCGCTGCGCGGCGCCATCAACGCGCCCGGCGACAAGTCGATCTCCCATCGCGCCCTCATGATCGGCGGGCTCGCGGTGGGCGAGACTGCGATCCATGGCCTGCTGGAGGGCGAAGACGTCCTGCGGACGGCGGCCGCGATGCGCGCGATGGGTGCCGAGATCGCCCGCGACGCCGACGGGACATGGCGCGTCCATGGACGCGGCATCGGCGGTCTGCGCGAGCCGGAAGATGTCCTCGACATGGGCAATGCCGGCACCGGCACGCGCCTGCTCATGGGCGTGGTCGCGACATATCCGTTCACGAGCTTCTTCACGGGCGACGCGAGCCTCCGCTCGCGCCCGATGGCGCGCGTGATCAAGCCACTCGAATCGATGGGCGCACGCTTCGTCAGCCGCGCCGGCGGTCGCCTCCCGGCCGCCGTGATCGGGACCGCCACGCCCGTGCCGATCGCCTATCGGCTGCCGGTCGCTTCGGCGCAGGTCAAATCGGCGATCCTCCTCGCCGGGCTGAACACGCCGGGCAAGACCGTGGTGATCGAGCCCGAACCGACGCGGGACCACACCGAATTGATGCTGCGGCATTTCGGCGTCGAAATCGCCGTCGAGCCGGGTGCCGAGGGCGACCGGATCTCCCTGACTGGCCAGCCGGAGTTGTCCGGCCGCATCGTCCGCGTTCCAGGCGACCCGTCTTCCGCCGCCTTCCCGCTGGTCGCCGCGCTGGTGGTCCCGGGATCGGAGGTCACCATCCGCGATGTCGGGCTCAACCCGCGCCGCACCGGCCTCATCGACACGCTCATCGAGATGGGTGGCGACATAACCATCGCGAATCGCCGGATCGAGGCGGGCGAACCGGTCGGCGACCTCGTCGTCCGCGGCAGCGACCTGACGGGGATCGAGGTTCCGGCGGCGCGCGCGCCGTCGATGATCGACGAGTATCTCGTCCTGTCGGTCGCCGCGGCCTGCGCGCGCGGTCCAAGCGTCCTGCGCGGGCTCGCCGAGTTGCGCGTCAAGGAGAGCGACCGGCTCGCGGCGATCGCCCGCGGTCTCGCCGCCTGCGGCGTGTCCGCGCAAGTGCACGGCGACGACATGACGATCGAGGGCTGCGGCGGCCCCCCGCCGGGAGGGGCGACGATCGCCACCCGGCTCGACCACCGCATCGCCATGAGCTTCCTGGTGATGGGACTCGCCGCGCGCGCGCCCGTCGCGATCGACGATGCCAGCCCGATCGAGACGAGTTTCCCGGGCTTCGAGCGGCTGATGGTCGGGCTCGGCGCGTCGATCGGACCGGTCCAGGGCTGACCGGCTCCGGACTGCGATGATCGTCGCGATCGACGGCCCGTCTGCAGCGGGCAAGGGCACGCTCGCCCGCCGGCTTGCCCAGGCGCTCGGCTTCCACCATCTCGACACCGGAATGATCTATCGCGCCGTCGGGGCGCGGCTTCTGGCCGACGGGGCCGATCCGGCCGAGCCTGAGCGCGCGGCGGCGGCGGCGCGCGCGCTCGAGGCCTCGGATCTGGAGCGCGACGGTCTGCGCAGCGAACCGGTCGGACGCGCCGCCTCGATCGTCGCCGCCAACCCGGAGGTCCGCGCCGCCCTGGTCGAGTTCCAGCGGCGCTTCGCGCGCCGCGCGCCGGGGGCCATCCTCGACGGCCGCGACATCGGTACGGTCATCTGCCCCGACGCCGCGCTCAAGCTCTATGTCACCGCGCGGCCCGAAATCCGTGCCCGCCGCAGATTCGACGAGTTGCAGGCGCGCCGCGAGTCGGCTACATACGCGGCCGTTTTCCAGGATCTCCAGGAGCGCGACGCCCGCGACCAAGCCCGCGGGACCGCTCCGGCGAAACCGGCCGGGGATGCGATCATCCTCGACACGTCGGACCTCACCTCCGATCAGGTCTTCGCCCACGCGCTCGACCTCGTCAGGGGCAGGCGCGGATAGATCTCCGGAAAGCCCGCTGCGCGGACGGTCCGCGCCGCGGAATCCCCGCCCCGGCATCGGCGGCTCCGCATGGCGCGGGGCGGATGATCGGGCCAAAGAAAGGCGCTTCACCCAAATGGCTAGCAACACCGCCGCCGGCGCGGCCACCGAGAATTTCGCCGACCTGCTCGAAGAATCGCTGCGCACGTCGAGCGGCTTCGACGGCCGCGTCACCACCGGGCGCGTGATTTCGATCGAAGGCGATTTCGCCATCATCGATGTCGGCCTCAAGGCCGAAGGCCGCGTCCAGCTCAAGGAATTCGCGACCGCCGGGAAGGCCGCCGAGATCAAGGTCGGCGATTTCGTCGACGTGTTCGTCGAGCGCATGGAAGACAAGAACGGCGAAGCGATGCTGAGCCGCGAGAAGGCCAAGCGCGAGGAGGCCTGGGGCCTGCTCGAGAAGTCCTACTCGACCAACGCGCGCGTCAACGGCGTGATCTTCGGCCGCGTCAAGGGCGGCTTCACCGTCGATCTCGGCGGCGCCGTGGCGTTCCTGCCCGGCTCGCAGGTCGATATCCGTCCGGTGCGCGACGTGACGCCGCTGATGGGCACGCCGCAGCCCTTCCAGATCCTCAAGATGGACCGGTCGCGCGGCAACATCGTCGTGTCGCGACGCGCCGTGCTGGAAGAGACGCGCGCCGAGCAGCGCAGCGAACTCGTCGCCAGCCTCAAGGAAGGCCAGATCCTCGAAGGCGTGGTCAAGAACATCACCGATTACGGTGCCTTCGTTGACCTGGGCGGGGTCGATGGCCTGCTCCATGTGACCGACATCGCGTGGCGCCGCATCAACCATCCCTCGGAAGCGCTGCAGATCGGCCAGCACGTCAAAGTGCAGGTCATCCGCTTCAACCCCGAG
>CAIOSQ010000063.1 GCA_903860935.1 uncultured Rhodospirillales bacterium
GGCCGCGCTCCACAACGTGCCCACCGCCCCAAATGGCACCGTCCTCCTGGCCGCGCGCAAGCGCGGCTGGGAGGACAGACGCCGTGCGCAAGCACGGCGGCAGGAGGGCATGGGGAGCTCGGGAGATCCGCGCACGCCGACGATCCCGCGATGCGATCGGAGATGGTGTGCCCGGCGGCAGGCGTCGCCGCGCGCCTGGAGCCACCCATGCCCTCCTGCCAGCGCGCTGGCGCGCGCTGGCTGTCCTCCCATCCGCGCCTACGCGCGGACGGGAGGACGGTCGCGAACGGTACCGTCGACGCGTCGTGTCTTCGGGCTCGGCGCGCGACGGGGCGCGCTCCACAACGTGCCCACCGCCCCAAATGGCACCGTCCTCCTGGCCGCGCGCAAGCGCGGCTGGGAGGACAGACGCCGTGCGCAAGCACGGCGGCAGGAGGGCATGGGGAACTCGGGAGACCCGCGCACGCCGGCGATCGCGCGACACAACCGACGAGCGCGCACCCGGCGGCAGGCGCCGAAGACCCGCGCACGACCGGCGTGCGGGGACGGCCGATCGTGCTAGACAAGCCGACCATGGATACCGGCGACATACTCCGCCTCAGCCTGCTGTCGCCGATGACGCTCAGCTTCGTCCTCGGCGTCGGCGCGACGCTGCTGCGCTCCGACCTCAAATTCCCAGACCAGATCTATACCGGCCTGTCGATCTATCTGCTCTTCGCGATCGGCATGAAGGGCGGTGCCGCGCTTGCGGTCTCGCCCTTCGCCGATGTCGCCATGCCCGCCGCGGCGAGCCTCGCGCTCGGAATCGCGATCCCCGTCTGGGTCTATGCCGCGCTACGCCGTGTCGGCGGCTTCAGCGGTGCCGACGCGGCGGCGCTCGCGGCCCATTACGGGGCCGTCTCCAGCGTCACCTTCATCGCCGCACTCGCCTATGTGCAGCGCCTCGGCATGCCGGCGGAGGGCTTCATGCCCGCGATGCTGCCGATCATGGACGTGACTGCGATCGTCATCGGCCTGTCGCTGGCCCGCGAGGCGCGCGCCGGCGGTGCCTGGCGCGGCGCCCTGCGCGAGATCCTCGCCGGGCGCTCGATCCTGCTGCTCGGTGGCGGCCTCGCCATCGGCTTCCTCGCCGGGCCCGAAGGCTACAAGAGCGTGGCGCCGTTCTTCTCGGATCCCTTCCAGGGAGCGCTGTGCCTGTTCCTGCTCGACCTCGGCATGGTGGCCGCGCATCGCTTCAAGGACGCGCGCAAGGTCGGTCCCTTTCTCGTGACCTTCGCGATCGCGGCGCCGCTCCTGAACGGCACGGCCGGGGTCCTCGCCGGCTGGGCCGTGGGGCTTTCCGCCGGTGGCGCCACGGTGCTGGGCACGCTCGCCGCCAGCGCCTCCTACATCGCCGCGCCGGCCGCCGTGCGCCTCGCCCTGCCGGCGGCCAATCCCGGCTATTACCTGACGGCCGCGCTGGCGATCACCTTTCCGTTCAACCTCGTCGTCGGCCTGCCGCTCTATGCCGCCCTCTCCCGCCTGCTGCAGTAGCGCCGCGGGATTGGCGCTGCGCGCGGCACTCCCTAGATACGCGGGTCGCCATGGACACGCTCGATCTCCTGCGTCTCGGCGCGCTGTCGCCGATGACGCTCTGCTTCGCCCTCGGCGTCGCCGCGACGCTGCTGCGCTCCGATCTCAAGTTTCCGGAGCCGGTCTACACGGCGCTGTCGATCTACCTGCTGCTCGCGATCGGACTGAAGGGCGGCGCGGCGCTGGCGACGGCGCCGTTTGGCGATGTGATCGCGCCGGCCCTGGCAGGGATCGGCCTGGGGATCGCGATCCCGTTCTGGGCCTATGCCGCGCTCGTCCGCCTCGGCGGCTTCGCCTCGGTCGACGCGGCGGCCCTGGCGGCGCATTACGGCTCCGTCTCGGCCGTGACCTTCATTGCGGCGCTCGCCTATGTCGACAGCCTGGGCATGCCGGCCGAGGGCTTCATGCCGGCCATCCTCGCGCTGATGGAAGTGCCGGCGATCGTGATCGGGTTGCTGCTCGCCCGCGAGGCACGGGCCGGCGGGGCGTGGCGCACGGCGCTGCACGAGGTGCTGGCCGGCCGTTCGATCCTGCTCCTGGCAGGCGGGCTCGTCATCGGCTTCGCCGCCGGACCGCAGGGCTACAAGAGCGTCGCGCCGTTCTTCGCCGATCCGTTCCAGGGCGCGCTCTGCCTGTTCCTGCTCGATCTGGGGATGGTCGCCGCGCAGCGCTTCAAGGACGTGGCGCGCGTCGGCCGCTTCCTCGTCGTCTTCGCCATCGGTGCGCCGCTGATCAACGGGACGGCCGGCGTCGTCGCGGGATGGGCCACCGGCCTGTCGACCGGCGGCATGGCCGTGCTGGGCACGCTCGCCGCCAGCGCCTCCTATATCGCCGCGCCGGCGGCTGTCCGCCTTGCGCTGCCCGCCGCCAATCCGGGGTTCTACCTGACTGCGGCGCTGGCCATCACCTTCCCGTTCAACCTGCTGGTCGGGCTGCCGCTCTATGCCGCCCTCGCCCGGCTCATCCAGGGGTGACCGCATGCCCGACACGCGCTTCAAGCTCGTCGTGATCCTGACCGAACCCGAGATCGCCGACCGCATCGTCGACGACGTGAAGCGGCTCGGCGCGCGCGGCTACAGCCGCTACGAAGGATATTCGGAATGGCGCCGCGGTCGCGGCCCGGACGACGCGCCCGGCCCCCATGACTGGGAAGGCACCCATGTCCGGATCGAGACCGTCGTGCGCGCCGAGTTGGCCCAGGCGCTGCTCGATCATCTCGCCGCCGCCTATTTCCGGCATTACGCGGTCTTCGCCTATGTCGCCGACGCGGCCATCGCGCGCCGCGACAAATATCTCTGAGCGCGGCTCACGGGGCGTCCACCGGCACCCCGGGCAGTTGCTTGGCCGTGCGGATCGACAGCGCCGACTTGACGTGACTGACATTCGGCGCGGTGGTCAACTGGCGCGTCAGGAAGGCCTCGTAGGTCTCCCAGTTCTCCGCCACGATCTTGAGCAGGAAATCGGTCTCGCCGGCCAGCATGTGGCACTCGCGCACCTGCGGCCAGGCGGCGACCAGATCCATGAAGGCGCGCAGGTCGCCATCGGCCTGGCTCGACAGCCCGACCTGGGCGAAGACCGTGATGTTGAAGCCGAGTTCCGCCGGCGCGAGCTCGGCATGGTAGCCGCGGATGACCCCGGCCTGCTCCAGCGCGCGCACCCGGCGCAGACAGGGCGGCGCCGACAGACCGACCTGACGCGCCAATTCGACATTGCTCATGCGCCCATCCGCCTGCAGCGCGGCGAGGATCTTACGATCGACCTTGTCGAGTTTCGGGCGCGGCACGGGCGCTCTCCGCTGGGATCCGGACGGCAAGAATGAGTAGCGATATTGCGCCGTCGCGCAATTATATTCCAGCGACCGACGCATCCCGGATCGACCCGAACACGCATGGCACGCCCCACCACCTGGATCCTGACCGAAGGCCTCGCCGGCACCGAGGCGCCCTGCCGCGGCCTCGCCCGCGCGCTCGGCATCGACCCGGTGGTCAAGCGCATTCGTCTGCGCCGACCCTGGGACTGGCTGCCCGGCCAGTTCTGGATCCGCCCCTTCGCGGCCCTCGCGCCGGACGGCGACAGCCTCGTGCCGCCCTGGCCCGAGCTTGTGATCAGCTCGGGCAACGCCGCGGCCCCGCTCGCGCTCGCGATCCAGCGCGCCTCGGGCGGCGCCACGCGCATCGTCCATGTCCAGACCCCGCGCGTCGGCCGCGCGCGCTTCGACCTCGTGATCGCGCCGCAGCATGACGGCACCACCGGTCCCAACGTGCTCGCGACGCGCGCGACCCTGCACGGTCTGGACCCGGACGCGCTCGCCGCCGCCGGCGCGGCCTGGGCGCCGGTCCTCGGGCAACTGCCGCGCCCGCGCCTCGCCTTCCTGTGCGGCGGACCGAATGGGCGTTTCGAGCTGGGTCCGGAGCGGATCGGCGCGATCGCGACGAGCCTGCGCCTGCGCATGCACCGCGACGGCATCGGCCTCGCGGTCAGCGCCTCGCGCCGCACGGGTGCCGCCAACGCGGCGCTGCTGCGCGCCGAACTCGAGCCCGCGGGTGCCTATGTCTGGGATGGACAGCCGCCCAACCCCTATCTCGGCATGCTGGCGCTGGCCGACGCGATCGCGGTCACGCAGGATTCCGTCTCGATGATCTCGGAGGCGCTGGGGACCGGCAAGCCGGTGTACTGGATCCCGCTTGCCGGACGCTCGCACCGCCTGCAGCGTTTCGTCGACCTGCTGACCGAGCAAGGGCTGTTGCGGCGCTTCCCCGCCGACGACGCGCCGCTCGCCACGTGGAGCTACGCGCCCCTCGACGACACGGCGCGCGCCGCCGCCGAGATCCGCCGTCGCTTCGGCTGGCCCGCCCGCCAACAAACCGAAACAATCTGAAATATTTGGCGGCGAAAGTTTCGGCGGGTGAAATGTCGCCCGCGATACTTGCCGTTCCCCGATGCGGTCCTTAGCTTCCCCCGACTTCGGTGGACGCCAGCAAGGGGTGGATCGACGATGTCGCGCACGCATGAAAGCAAGGTCGTCGTCCTGGGCTCCGGGCCCGCCGGTTACACGGCCGCGATCTACGCCGCGCGCGCCAATCTCGCCCCACTCCTCATCCGCGGCATGCAGCCGGGCGGCCAGTTGTCGATCACGACCGAAGTCGAGAATTTCCCCGGCTTCGCCACCGCCGTCCAGGGCCCGTGGCTGATGGACCAGATGGCCGCGCAGGCGACGCATGTCGGCACCACGCTGATCGAGGATATGATCGTCTCGGTCGATCTCGACCGCCGCCCCTTCGTGCTGCACGGCGATTCGGGCGACACCTATCTCGCCGAGACGCTGATCGTCTGCACCGGCGCGCAGGCGCGCTGGCTGGGCCTCCCGGGCGAGACGCGGCTGCGCGGCTTCGGCGTCTCCGCCTGCGCGACCTGCGACGGGTTCTTCTTCCGCGGCAGGACCGTGGCCGTGGTCGGCGGCGGCAATACCGCGGCGGAGGAAGCCCTCTACCTCACCAACCACGCCGCCAAGGTCTATCTCGTCCATCGCCGCGACACGCTGCGCGCCGACAAGACGAACCAGTCCCGCGTGCTCGCGCATCCGAAGATCGAGATGGTCTGGGACAGCGTCATCGAGGACGTCCTCGGCGACGGCGAGCCCGCCGCGGTCTCCGGCATCGCGCTGCGCAACCTGCGCACCGGCGCGACAAGCCGCCTCGCGATCGACGGTCTCTTCGTGGCGATCGGCCATACGCCGGCGACCGAGCTCTTCCGCGGCAAGCTCGACATGGATGGCGAGGGCTACCTGGTCACCCGCCCGGATTCGACGGCGACCAACATCCCCGGCGTCTTCGCGGCCGGCGACGTCAAGGACAAGGTCTTCCGCCAGGCCGTGACCGCGGCCGGCATGGGGTGCATGGGCGCGCTCGAGGCGGAGCGATTCCTTGCCCATCACGATGCCGCGCCGGCGGCGGGCTGACGCGGCGAGCGAGGCAAGGGACATGGACTGGGACAAGCTGCGCATCTTCCACGCCGTCGCCGAGGCGGGAAGCTTCACGCATGCGGGCGAAACGCTGAACCTCTCGCAATCCGCGGTCAGCCGTCAGATCAGCGCGCTCGAGGAATCGCTGCGCACGCCGCTCTTCCACCGCCATGCGCGCGGCCTGATCCTGACCGAGCAGGGCGAGGTCCTTTTCCAGACCGTGCGCGACGTCTTCGCCAAGCTGTCGAGCGCCGAGGCGCGCCTCGCGGAAAGCCGCGAAAAGCCGGCCGGCCTGCTGCGTGTCACCACCACCGTCGCCTTCGGCTCGGTATGGCTCGCGCCGCGCATCCGCGACTTCATCGAGCGCTATCCCGACATCCGGCTCGAACTTCTCGTCGACGACGAGGAACTCGACCTGTCGATGCGCGAGGCCGATTGCGCGATCCGCATGCACGCCTCCAAGCAGCCCGACCTCGTGCAGCGTCACCTGCTGACCGTGCATCTGCATATCTTCGCCAGCCCCGCCTATCTCGAGAAGCACGGCACGCCCAAGACCGCCGCCGATCTCGACCGTCACAAGATCGTCGTCTACGGCGAGGACAGCCACCCGCCGTTCCCCGGCATCAACTGGCTGCTCGAAGCCGGTACTGCCGACGGCAAGCGGCGCGAACCCGTGCTGCGACTCAACAACGTCTACGGTATCCTCCGTGCGGTGGAGAACGGCGTCGGTCTCGCGGCCTTCCCCGACTACATGGCGCAGGAATCCGACAAGATCGTGCAGGTCCTGCCGACGCTCGAAGGGCCGAATTTCGAGGCGTATTTCGTGTATCCGGAGGAAATGCGCAATTCGAAGCGCATCTCCGTGTTCCGCGACTTCCTCGTGAAGAAGGTCGGCGAGACGCAGTTCTGACAACGCGTCACGACGCCGCGTCAGACATGAGTCGCGGGCATGGCTCACCTGATGAATAAGCGGGCGCATCGCGCGGGGTGCGCATTACATTTCGCCTTGTGGAACCGGCGCAACGCGCTGGTTCTCGGGGTCTTCGGATCCCACGTCTCCTAGACGTGAAGCCTCCCTGTTCAACTCGCCGCCAGGTCCCAGATCTGGCGGCGTTTTTTTGCGCGTATCGCCTGGAGCGCCGACGACGGCTTACCGCGCGGCACGGCCAGGAA
>CAIOSQ010000064.1 GCA_903860935.1 uncultured Rhodospirillales bacterium
CACGACATCCAGGCGATCGACATCATCGCCAACATCTGGACCCGCGAGGCGCTCGCCGGGCGCCCGGACCGTACCGCCTTCTTCCGCGGCAAGATCGGCGTCGACCAGACCACCTTCGAGGGCATCTCGCTGGAGGAGATGATCCGGCGCATGGATGCGGCGGGCATCGAGCGCGCCTTCCTCGCCGCGGCCAAGGTCGGCGAGACATGGCATCCCGCCGGCTATCACGTGCCCTACGAGTTGGTGGCCGAGGCGGTGCGCCGCTATCCGGCGCGGTTCAGCGCGCTGGCCGGGCTCGACCCGACCGAGGGCATGGACGGCGTGCGGGCGTTGGAGCGTGCGGTCAAGGAGCACGGCTTCATCGGCGCGCATTTCTACCCGCACTGGTTCGAGCTGCCGCCCGATCACGCGCGCTGGTACCCGTTCTACGCGAAATGCGTCGAGCTCGACATTCCGGTGCAGCTCCAGGTCGGCCAGAGCCTGGTCTATGACCGCCGCGCGCCCAAGCGCAGCGTCGGCCGTCCGATCACGCTCGACGCCGTCGCCTGCGATTTTCCGGAGCTCAAGATCGTCGGCATCCATGTCGGCATCCCCTGGGCCGACGAGATGATCGCCATGGCCTGGAAGCACCCCAACGTCTATATCGGCTCCGACGCGCACAGCCCGAAATACTGGCCTGAGAGCTTCACGCGCTATATCGACAGCTACGGCCAGGACAAGGTGATGTTCGGCACCGATTTCCCGGTCCTCCAGTTCGAGCGCACCCGCGAGGAGGTCGAGGCGCTGGGCTTCCGCCCGGGACCGAAGCGCAAGTTCCTGCGCGACAACGCCCTCAAGCTCTACAAGCTCGCATGATGAACCTCGCCGACGCGCTGGCGCATCACGTCCGCGCGCGACCCGACCGCCCGGCGATCGTCCAGGGCGAGCGCGTCGTCCTCTATCGCGATCTCAACGGCATCGTGTGCCGCGGCGCCGCCCATCTCGCCGCGCTCGGCATCGGCGAAGGCGACGTGGTGGGCATCGCCCTGCGCGATTCGATCGATCATCTTCTGGCGCTCTACATGGCGGCGCGCCGTGGCGCCGTTGCGCTGCCGCTCGACTGGCGCTGGACCGCGGCCGAGCAGCAGGCGGTGGCGGAGCGCTTCGGCGCCCGGCTCGTGCTGGTGGAGCCCGATGGCGCGTCGCTCGCGGGCCTCGGCTGCGTACCCGTCGATGCCGCCTTCCACGACGCGGTCGCGCGCGCGCCCGCGGACATGGACTTCCCCTCGCGCGGCGACGCGCCGCTGCTGCTGTCGCTGTCCTCGGGCACGACAGGCCGGCCCAAGGGACCGGTGGTCACGCATCAGCAATTCCTGCGCCGCTTCTGGACGCACTGGATCGACATGGGGCTCAATGCGCGCGAGACCTATGTCTCCGCGACGCCCATGTATTTCGGCGGCGGCCGGACCTTCACCATGTCGCTGCTCTTCTCGGGCGGAACCGTCGTGCTCTTCCCGCCGCCCTACAAGGCGCCGGAACTGGCCGCGGAGATCGCGCGGCGCGGCGCCACCAGCGCCTTCCTGGTGCCGACGCTGCTGCGCCGTCTGCTCGACCTCTCCGACGCCGAGGCGGAGCCCCTGCGGCGCATGCGCCTGCTGCTGTCGAGCGGCGCGCCGCTGCATCCCGAGGAGCGCCGCGAGATCCGCCGCCGCCTCTGCCCGAATTTCTGCGAATACTACGCCTCGACCGAAGGCGGCGGCGTGTCGCTGCTGCGGCCCGAGGACATGGACGTGCACGACGATTCGGTGGGCCGCCCGGTCTTCGGCGTCGAGGTCGGCATCTTCGACGACGACATGCGGCCGCTGCCGGCGGGCGAGGTCGGCCGGCTGGGCTATCGTGGCCCCGGCGTCGCCACCGGCTTCCACGAGGATCCCGAAGCCACGCGCGAGGTCTTCCGCGACGGCTGGTTCTTCCCCGGCGACCTCGCCAGCGTCAACGAGGCCGGCTACGTCTTCCTGAAGGGCCGCAAGAAGGACATGATCATCCGCGGCGGGATCAACATCTATCCCCTGGAGATCGAGGCCGCGCTGCAGGCGCATCGCGCCGTGGTCGAGGCCGCCGTGGTCGGCTGGCCGTCGCGCGACATGGGCGAGGAAGTCGCGGCCTTTGTCGTCCTGCGCGAGCCCGCGGGCGAGGAGGAGCTGCGTGCGGCTTGCGCGCGGCGCCTCGCCCCCTACAAATTGCCGCGCGCGATCGTCGTCGTCGACGAGATGCCGAAGAACGCCGCGGGCAAGATCGTCAAGGCCGCGCTCGCCGCGCGCCTGCAGCCGCTGTGAAGGAGATCCAGCCATGACTTCGACCATCGCCACGCGCCGGCGCGTCCTGCTCGCCGGCGGAGCCGCCACCGCGATCGGCGCGACCGCCATCGGCGCCCCGGCCATTGTGCGCGCGCAGACCAAGACCCTGGTCACGACCGGCTATGGCGGGCTGCACGAGAAATGGTTCCGCACCGCGGTGATCGAGCCCTTCGAGGCGAAGACCGGCGCGCGCATCCAGTTCAAGTACGGCGCCGCGGGCGAATGGCTGACCTCCTCGATCGCCAACAAGGACGAGCCGGAGATCGACGTGCCGATGCTGTCGCTGCCGGTGGCGATGCGGGCGATCACCATCGACGGCATCTTCCTCGACCTCGACCCGGCGCGCATCCCCAACGCCGCCGATGTCGACCCGATGTTCTTCGACCTCTACCGGCGCCGCGCGGTCGGCTTCAACTACGGCGATTTCGGGATCTGCTTCCGGACCGACAAGGTTTCGCCGGCGCCCATCTCCTGGCGCGATCTCTGGGACAAGGCGCATGCGGGCAAGCTGCTGCTGCCGGACATCACCGCGGGCGCGGTGCTCGAGGTCATCGTGATCGCCGCGCTGGTCAATGGCGGCAGCGAGAGCAATCTGGAGCCGGGCTGGGCGGCGCTGAAGGCGCTCAAGCCCAACGTGCTGCGCTTCTTCAAGAACAACACCGAGCCGGTCGGCCTGTTCGAGCGCGGCGAGGCGCAGATCGGCGCCTGGTTCAGCGCCCGCAGCTACGCCATCACCGATGCCGGCGTGCCGTTCGGCTACGCGATCCCCAAGGAAGGCGCGCCGGTGGGCGTGCTGTCCTTCCACATCGCGCGCAACACCCGCAACCGCGACCTGGCGTATGAATTCGTCGATTTCGCGCTCTCCCGCCAGGCGCAGGAGACCTTCGCCAACGGCGTCGAATACGGGCCGTGCAACGTCAAGGCCGAGCTGCGCGGGCGCGCGCGCGCGCGCGTGCCGTCGGCCGCGCAGCTGATGCGCATCGACTGGACGAAGATCCAGCCGCAGATCCCGGCGATGCAGCAGCGCTGGCAGCGCGAGATCGTCGCCTGAGACCGATGGCGCGTCGCGGAACCCCCCGGTGACGCTCTCGCGGCGCGCCATCCTGCTGCTGCTCGCCCCGGCGCTGCTCGTCGTGGCGGTCGGCCTCGCGCTTCCCATCGGCTGGCTGATCCGCTTCAGCCTGCTTCAGAGCGAGACCGGGATGCCCGTGAGCGACGCGCTGACGACCGCCAATTACGAGCGGCTTCTGGGCGACGCCTTCCACATGCGCGTCTTCCTGCGCACGCTCGGCATGTCCGCGGCGATCACGATCTGCGCGCTGGTCCTGGGTTATCCGCTCGCCCACGCGCTGTGGCGCGCGCCGCCGCGCTGGCGCGGGGCGCTCACCATCGCCGTGCTGTCGCCGCTGCTGGTCAGCATCGTCGTCAGCTCCTATGGCTGGCTCGTCATCCTCGGCACCAACGGCCTCGCCAACCGCGCGCTGCTGGCGCTGGGGCTGATCTCCAGCCCGGTAAAGCTGATCTACACGGAATTCGCGATCCTGCTGGGGCTCGTCCATATCGTCCTGCCCTTCGTGGTCCTGTCGGTGCTGGCAGCGCTCGAGCGCATCGACCCGCGCTATGCCGAGGCGGCGTCCGTGCTGGGCGCGGGCCGGTTCGCGGTGCTGCGCCACGTGACGCTGCCGCTCGCCCTGCCGGGGCTGATCGCCGGCACGACGCTGGCCTTCTCCATCGCCATGTCCGCCTATGTGACGCCGGCCGTTCTCGGGCCGTCGGGACCGAATTTCATCGCGACCTCGATCTACAACGAGTTCGTGACGCTGTTCGACTGGGGCATGGGCGCGGCGATGGCGACGCTGCTCCTGGTCCTGGGCCTGGGGCTGGTCTTCGCCTTCCTGCGCCTGGCCTATCGCTTCGGTGGCGTCGCCGCGGCCGGAAGGGGTTGAGCGGCCATGCTGGCGCGCATCGCCTTCGTCGCTTTGGCGACGCTGCTCTTCGGCTTCGTGCTGGCGCCGATCGTGGTCGTCGTCGTGGCCTCGTTCAGCGCGGGCGCGGTACCGGAATTCCCGCCGTCCTCCTGGTCGCTGCGCTGGTATGCCCACGCGTTGTCGCAACCCGTCTTCCTGACGGCGGCGCGCAACAGCGCGGTGCTCGCGGCGCTGGCGACGCTGATCAACCTGCCGCTTTCCCTCGCCGCGGCGCTGGCGCTGACGCGCGGCCGGTTTCCCGGGCGCGAGGCGGTGCAGACCCTGCTGCTGGCGCCTCTGGTGGTGCCGGCCGTGGTCACGGGCATCGCCATCCTGCTTGCCTTCTCGGCGGCGGGCTGGCGCGATCCGATGAGCCGCCTGCTGCTCGCGCATGTGGTGATCACCCTGCCGTACATGGTCCGCACTGTGATGGCGAGCCTGGCGCGTCTCGATCCGCTGGCGGAGGAGGCTGCGATGACGCTGGGCGCGG